>NZ_JBSUGC010000014.1:0-186921 GCF_054065485.1 Vreelandella sp. 2A-K22
TGGTCGTGGTCGTGGTCGTGGTCGTGGTCGTGGTCGTGGTCGTGGTCGTGGTCGTGGTCGTGGTCGTGGTCGTGGTCGTGGTCGTGGTCGTGGTCGTGGTCGTGGTCGTGGTCGTGGTCGTGGTCGTGGTCGTTATGACCCGGCTGGGCCAACGCGTCGTGCAGCACGTGGGCATTGTGGCGCATCATACCCAGATAAGTGCTAGCTTCACCCTCTGCTGCCAGCGCATCGGCGTAGAGCGTGCCCGCAATGGGCAGGCCGGTCTCTTCGGCGAGCTGGGTGATGATCGACTGGTTGGTCATGTTCTCGTGGAACAGCGCCTTCACGTTCTCCTGCTCAATCACATCCACTAGCGCCGCCATGCTGGCGCCACTGGGGTCGGCTTCCGTGGAAAGCCCTACCGGAGAGAGGAAGGTCACCCCGTAGGCGCTTGAGAAGTAGCCAAAGGAGTCGTGGCCGGTAATCACGCTGGTGGAGGCCGGGATCTCGTCAATCAGCGCACGAATCTCGTCGTCTACCTCGGCCATTTCCTGTAAATACTGCTCCGCATTGGCGCGGTAGGCATCGGCGTTATCGGCGTCGGCGGCGATTAAGCCATCGCGGATATTGGCGATATACACCTCGGCTTGATGCATATCCTGCCAAGCGTGAGGATCTTGATTGCCATGGTCATGCCCCGCGTGCTCATCGGCATGCTCTTCGTGGTCATGGTCGTCGTGCCCATGGTCGTGCTCGTCATGATCATCATGGCCGTGCTCTTCATGTGCAGCGAAAGAGAGCGGTTCAATACCATCGGTCGCGGTGACCATCGGCCCGTTGTAGTCGCTGGCGCTAATCAGGCGCTCCATCCAGCCCTCAAACAGCAGGCCGTTGAAAACGACTAAATCGGCATTGGCTAGGGAGCGTGCATCGCCGGGGCTGGGGGAGTAAACGTGGGCATCGCCATCGGCAGCCACCAGCGGGGTCACCTCGACATGCTCGCCGCCTACGTTTTCGACCATATCCGCCAGGATAGAGAAACTGGTCACCACCTGCACGCGCTCATTAGCCATGGCAGCAGGCAGAGCCAGCAGCGCGGAAACACCGACTAACCAGCGCGAAGGCCGAGATGATAAATAGGCAAGCGACATACAACACTCCTTACGATAAGCATGAAGACTGATAATTAAGCCCCTTGCTCCACTTCAAGCGGCGTTGTTTTACGCCGCAGCTTGGCTGCCAAGCTGTGGTAGCGACCAAACAGGGCCGAAAAGAGATAACCGAACCCCGCCAGCAGAATAATGCTCGGGCCAGAGGGGATATCCAGATGAAAAGAGAGCAGCAGGCCACCGGTGCTCGCTACCATGGCCAGCACAATCGCGATGCCGATCAAGCCCTCCAGGCGTTTGCTCCAAAAGCGCGCCGAGGTGGCGGGTAGCATCATCAGTCCCACCGCCATTAGCGTGCCCAGGGTTTGAAAGCCGGCGGTTAGGTTCAGCACCAGCAGGCCCAGGAAAACGCTGTGTACCCAACCGCTGCGGCGGCTTTGGCCACGTAAAAACAGCGGGTCCAAACACTCCACTACCAGGGCGCGAAACACCACTGCCAGGGTCAGCACAATCAGCGTACTGATACCCGCGATTAGCAACAGCGCGGTGGAGTTGATCGCCAGAATCGAGCCGAACAGCACATGGGTAAGGTCAACGCTGCTACCGCCCAGCGAAATCAGCATCACGCCTGCGGCCAGCGAGATAATAAAAAAGCTCGCCATGGCGGCATCTTCGCGCTGGCCGCCCATTTTCGAGACCGCCCCCGCCAGCAGCGCCACCATTAACCCAAACAACACCCCGCCAATACTCATAATCGGCAGCGAAAAACCTGCCAGCAGGAACCCCAGCGCGACGCCGGGCAGAATCGCGTGGGCCATGGCATCGCCAATCAGGCTCATGCCGCGCAGCACCAAAAACACTCCCAGCGGCGGTGCAGCCAACGAAAGCGCCAAACCACCCACCACCGCGCGGCGCATAAAGCCGTAATCGAACGGGCTGACAAACCACGCATTAAGCAGATCCAGCATGGCGTCCTCCCATGGTAAACGGCACTACCTGAGCGGGTGCGTGTTGATGCGTCAGCGCACTGGGCGCCACCCAACGGCCATGGCCGCCGTTTAGCATCAGTACTTCATCGGCCAGGCGGCGCAGGTGATCCATATCGTGCAGCACGACAATGATCGTCGCGCCGTCGTCCGCCATTTGGCGCAGGATGCGGATCAAAATATCCACGGTTTCGCTATCCACGTTGGCAAATGGCTCATCGAGCAGCAGTAGCTCGGCTTCCTGCATCAGCGTACGGCCAATCAGTGCACGCTGGCGCTGGCCTCCGGAAAGTTCGCCCAGCGGGCGGTGGGCCAAGTGCGAAATACCCAGCCGCGCCATAATCTCGCGGCCTTTACGGTAGTGCCCCGCACAGTAGCCGGTTAACGCGCCGTGGCTGGGCCAACTGCCGGTCATGACTAACTCTTCCACGCTCATCGGGAAGGTGAGATCCAGCGCCAACTGCTGTGGCAGCCACGCCCGGCGCTCTTTCGCGACGGTGCAGACCACTTCGCCGCTAATGGGCCGAAGTTCGCCCATAATGGCCTGAATCAGCGTGCTTTTACCGGCGCCGTTAGCGCCAATCAGCGCGGTAATCGCACCCGGCTTAAAGTCGCCCTCGATATGTTCCAGCACCGTGCGGCGCACCTGGGCCAAGTGCAGGTTGTGCAGCTGTAAGCGTGATAAAGAGCGTTGACTCATCCTAACCACCCGCTAGCCCAAACCACCAAGCCCCACAGCGCCAATAGCGGCACGGCAACAAACAGCAGCCGTTTAACAGCCGATAGCGACATCAAGGAGAAGTGACAAGGGCCCTCCTTGTTATGGCGGTGCGTATGCTCACTCATCAAGCGGCCTCGTATAATTTCAAATAGGTTATAACATAACGTTTGGCAAAGCCAAAAAATTGCTGAGTATTTTACTCGTTCACGCCGCGCTAGCAACGATAAAGCACTAGCGGAAAACCGTCTCCAGCGCTTTAAAGGAATAACCGTAGGGTGTGTCAATAGCGCCAGGTAGCACCCAACTGCTGCGGCGCTACATGCAGCGCGTATTCACCGGGAATAGTGATCGGCCCCAGCGATAGGTTAGCGGGTTGGAAGCGATTAATCGCAGAAGATGCCTGATTCGGCTGTGTCCAAATTTGTAGCTCATTCACCAGCATGCCGGTAACAAAGTTGATAGCACCATCACTTTCTCTGCCATCGGCGGCAATCACTGCACCCGCCACGCCATTCACCACTAGCGAACTTATCTGGGCACCCCAGCCGCGCCGCTCACGCTCTGCCTGGGCGAGCTGCAAGCCTAGCGCCTGTACGCCGCTTAAATCGCCACTGGCTTTCAAACGCTCATATTCGGCCAGTGCCTCGGGGTGCGGCTGGCGGTCGGTCAGCATACCACCCAAGGCCAGCGCTGATTTCACCACACCCACCCGTGCATCAAAGCGGTCATCCGGATCGCTCGCCTCGCTGGATTGGTAAGCGTTCACCGCCAGACTGGTGGCGTAAATGCCCGTCCAACCCCACTGCCAAATATTAGCGTGGCGTGCGCCGTCCTCAAACACGTCATCGTACTCACTCCACTGTCCCTCGGTTTGAGCCTGGACGTGTAAAGAGACAGGCAGAGTGATCACCAAGGTGGTAATCAGCGCGGCAAAAAGACGAAAAGCATGCATGGTGAAGTGCCTATATAGGGGGAGCAGTCGCGCTAAGCGTAGCACGCAAAACAAATGAGACGTGGGGGCAGGGTGTAGAAGTGTGCGCTGCCGCCCAGCCAGTATGGCTATAGATTTAAGGTATGTGCCCTTGGCACTGCTGCGCCTGAGGCTGACGCCGCGCTACTAGTAGCTTGAACGCTTCATTGTATTTCGCCATGAAAAACACCCCAATCGTTGGATGAATGTCCAGCTTTTGGGGTGCAGTTCACGTTGGGTGGCTTTCGCTGAATTTCGATCAATGCTAGGGCTTTAATCTTCTTGCGGCGGTGTTTCTAGCGCGCGTTTGTCGTCGGGTACCCGGACGATGTGGCCGACTTCCAGCTTGTCGTGGCTTTGGTGGCGGCCGCCGTTGGTGTCGATGATGGCGGCGACTTCGCCGATGCTGACGGCGTCATCTTCTCTGTAGGCTTCTACTTTAACGCGCACCATGGCGCCTTGGTAGCGTGCGGAAATGATGTCGCCCGGGTCGGGTTGGCTGCTTTGATCCGGGTGTTTTTTAAAGTACTGCATAACACTGGCGCTGCCGGGTTCGTCCCATTCGATATGCTGGTGCATCGCTGTCTTCCTTGTCTTGTTGAATGACGTGATGAGTGTAGTTTCAGTGTAGTGCCTTCATTGGGGTTATGTATGCTGTTCATCCTCCGCCCTGTTGGTCTCCACCACTGGGCTGTTTTCTTGCCCCACGTATTGAAAGAGAAAGTTTAGCGCTGCCGGTAGGCTGGCGCGCCATACTTTCCATGTATGGCCACCGGGGTAGAGGTCGAGGCGCACATCGTTGGGCTGGATGCGTTCCATGGCTTGACGCAGTATGCGGGCGTGAAATTCAGCATCATAAACGTCGCTTCGCCCGGCGCTGATATACAGCGGTACGGGGGAAAGGTCGCCCTCATCTTCGGTACCGCGAGGGGTTACGCGCAGGCGATACTCTTCCAAATAGTTGGTGTAGTTAAGGTTTTGCCACAGCTCGCGATCAAATCGGCCCTGGTCATTGATAAATGAAGGGTGGCGCCAGGCGGTGGAGTTACGCGGCGGCAGGGGGGCGTAGCTGGCGGGGCTTAACGCGGCTACCGCGGCAAACAGTTCAGGCCGTTCCAGGGCAAAGTTGAGTGCACCGTAACCGCCAGCGGAATAGCCTGCCACGCCACGCAGGTGGCGCTCTTGTCCCACGCGGTAGGTTGCTTCCACATGTGGCATTAGGTCGTTAAAAAATGCGCTGCGGGCGGGTTCGTTGTGGCCATCTACCCACCAACTGCGACTGCCGGGCATAATGAAAACGGCCGGAGGAATATGCCCGGCAGCGATTAACCTATCCGCCACCTGCTGCAAGTTGCCGCGAGAAACCCAGTCGCGGTCAGTGTTAAATGAGCCGTGCAGCATATAAACGACCGGATACGCGTCTGTCGCTTGGGCGTCATAATTGTCGGGTAAATAAATACTGTAGGGGTAGTCGTAACCTAGCGTGGGCGAGAAAAACTGATGGTGTTCAACCTCGCTGGCTAAGCTATGGCCACTGAACGTTAGCCAGCCAATAAATGCCGTAAGTAGGGCGTGAAATCGGTACGAGAATACTGGTGGCTTGGGGATGAACACGTTTCCTCCGGGAATTAAAACTGTTCAATGGGGTCGGACAGCGCGAAGGCTTTTATTGTTCATCATAGCCATATAAGACAGTCAGTTAGCATAGTCATTCATCATCGCCATGCAAAATGCCAGGGTAGGAGTAGGTCGAGGCGGGAGGCCCAATGCGCAAAATTGAAGAGATCTATTGGTTGCGTGCTTACGGCTGTATAGCCGTTTTTTTGTTTCACTTACTAGATCATGTCAATCAGCGCCTCGATAACGTTGCCACCGATTTGATGCGCATACCGCTGGTGTTGGGTACCCCGATTTTCCTGTTTATTGCGGTCTTTGTGTTTGCCGTTCGCTACGATAAATCCGTGCCGGAAGGGTTCCTTGCCCAGCGCGTGAAGTATGTAATGGTGCCCTATTTTGTGTATGGCTTTATTTATTCGACGGCTGAATGGCTAAGCCAACAGCCATCGGATGAACCGGTGGGGTTCGTGGCCAACGCCATTGAGTATTATGTGTACGCGGGCTGGCATGGCTATTTTTTGATTATTGCGATGCAGTTTTATGTGGCCTATTGGCTGTTTACCCGTTGGCAGCTGTGGCGTTTGAACCCGGTGCCGTGGCTGTGGGGCGCTTGTGTGATCAGCATGGCGTATTGGGGGTTGGCTTACTGGTTTGAGGTTGACCTGCCCGGCTATCTGCTGTGGATTGCTCCACTGGGTTGGATCTATGTGTTTTTTCTTGCCCTGGTGCTGGTGCGCTACTACCCGCTACCCCCTGAGAGCGTGATGCTGGCGCGGCCTGCCTGGATGCAGCAAATGGCCCGCCCGGTCTGGTTGGTGCTAATGGTGGCGCTGATTATTGCCGCGACCTTTGCAGGTTGGCTGGCCTTTTCTTCCAAAGAGGTGTGGGTCATTCCTTTCTTCGTGCTGTTCACGCTGTGTGCCATGCGCTACTTGGCCGGGCGTCCTGCGCCTTTGTGGGTGCGCCACATTAATGCGTATTCGTTTGGCATTTACTTGGCTCACCCCATGTTCTTTGTGCTCGCTGATCTGGCTGTCGAGCCGTTGTCGTTGCCCATTGGCGTGTATGCACTGGCGCTTATGGCGGTTGGTGTGGTGGGGTCAGTGGGGCTTAATAAGCTCGCCAATACCACGACACTGGGCGCCATGCTGTTCGGCAAGCGACTAAAGGTAAGTTAGTCAGAGAGTGGCGGTGGATGGTATCTGTGGATAGCGGCAGAAAACGCATTATGGGCGTGGAGTGAAAGCCGTAACCGGGGCGTTAGCCAGAAAAGGTTTTTCTGGCTCTTTCGTTAGTCTAAGCAGGTTTCCGTTGTAGGTTTTTAAACGCGTAGGGCAGGCGTGTAAACGTTGCAGAAAATCGTCGATCGCGCTGTTATCGTCCAGCTCAGGGTCAAACCCACCCAAGCGTTCTAGCCAGGCTCGCCTCACGGCAATGTAGGGCGGCAAAAGTAAAGCACTGGCCAATAAGCGCCGCAGGATGCGTTCCGACAGCGATGGCCGGGTGAGGCCAATAATCAAGGCGTCAAGGGTGTAAGTGTTGAGCTGTGAATAGAGTGCACACCAAAGCTCCGCAGGCAGTGGTTTTTTCTGCAGCGCAATGATGAGCCACTCTGCTTGGCTGGTAAACGCGGCTTTATTCAAGCGAGCCCCCAGCGGCCTTGATGGTGTAATCAGCGAATGAGCATGGTAGCGCTGTTCAATAGCACTCAGGCGTGCTTGCGCTTGAGTGGCTGTCACCAAAATGGGCAGCAAGTGGTCGGCGACACCGGATTCACGTATGGATTTTAAGTGGCGTGGCAACATTTCACCCGTCACCATGGCATCAACGATAAAGCAGACCGATCCCATTTGCCGACTCCGATTGTGAGCAAATCTATCAAATTGTAATTTATTGTAGTAGCTGGTTTATTTGCGTAGCAAGTAAAAAAATTTGCGAGCTAAAAAACAGCGCTAAGTATGACTTGTGCACTTTGATGGGGCGCGCGGCATTATTTTTGTTCTATTTTGGTGCATAAGAGGTTTTTTAGACGGTTCAGAATAGCCTGTTGCGCCGTTATGCGTCATCAAGAGGCATTCGAAGCCATTTTTTAATGCTTATAAAACAGATAGTTGTTGTTTTTTTATGCCATATTGGTGCAGTGTTGGCATGTTCTCTGCATTGTATTTGCAAGCGGCTAGCGGGCCGTAGGCATAAGCCCTGCGGCGTGCTAAAACGATAGCCGGTCTGAAATGCTCGCTGAGCGATTTGTTAACCAATGTCAGGCAAACGTTGAGCGAACAAGAATGACAAACGTGCGGTTTAGCACGTATTTTGTCGAACAACACTTTTATCGGTAGCTTACTGTCGTTAGCTTTAAGCCACGCTCATACCGGAGGACACTATGTCAGCCAAGACTCTCGCGCTAATTGAAGAACACGATGTTAAATGGGTAGACCTGCGTTTCACCGACACTCGCGGTAAAGAACAGCACGTGACCGTGCCTGCGCGCGATGTAGACGAAGAATTCTTCGAGAATGGCCAAATGTTCGATGGCTCTTCTATTGAAGGTTGGAAGGGCATTAACGAATCCGACATGATTCTGCGCCCGGAAGATGGTACGGGTTACCTCGACCCCTTCACAGAAGATGCGACGCTGGTGCTGCGCTGTGACATCATCGAGCCGGCCACTATGCAAGGCTATGATCGTGACCCGCGCTCTATCGCTAAGCGCGCAGAAGCTTACCTGCAGTCTACTGGCCTGGGCGACACCGCGTTCTTCGGCCCTGAGCCTGAATTCTTTATCTTTGACGAAGTGCATTGGAAGTCTGATATCCAGGGCTCTATGTACAAAATCACCTCCGACGAAGGCGCTTGGGCAACCGACAGTGTTGTGGAAGGCGGCAACCTTGGCCACCGTCCGCGCGTTAAAGGCGGCTACTTCCCGGTTCCTCCGGTCGATAGCTTCCACGATATTCGTGGCGCAATGTGTAATACCCTGGAAGCGATTGGTCAGACCGTCGAGGTACACCACCACGAGGTTTCCAACGCAGGTCAGAACGAAATCGGCGTTAAGTTCAACACGCTGGTGAAGAAAGCTGACGAAGTTCAGGAAATGAAGTACGTGATCCACAACGTGGCCCACGCGTATGGCAAAACGGCCACCTTTATGCCGAAGCCGCTGGTCGGTGATAACGGTTCGGGTATGCACGTTCACCAGTCGTTCTGGAAAGATGGCAACAACCAGTTCGCCGGTGACGAGTACGCTGGTCTGTCTGAAATGGCGCTTTTCTACATCGGCGGCATCATCAAGCACGCCCGTGCCCTGAACGCCTTTACTAACGCTTCTACCAACTCGTACAAGCGTCTGGTGCCTGGCTTTGAAGCGCCGGTCATGCTGGCCTACAGTGCCCGCAACCGTTCGGCTTCAATCCGTATTCCTTACACCGCCAGCCCGAAAGGCAAGCGTGTGGAAGCGCGCTTCCCTGATCCGACTGCCAACCCTTACCTGGCGTTCTCTGCCATGTTGATGGCGGGTATCGACGGTATCAAAAACAAGATCCACCCTGGCGATGCCATGGACAAAAACCTGTACGACCTGCCGCCAGAAGAAGGCAAGTCAGTACCGACTGTGGCGCACAGCCTGGATCAAGCACTGGAAGCCCTCGACGCTGACCGTGCGTTCTTGACCGAAGGTGGCGTGTTCACCGACGAAATGATCGATGCCTACATTGACCTCAAGATGGAAGAAGTGGAGCGTATTCGTATGACCACTCACCCCATCGAGTTTGATATGTACTATAGCTGTTAAGTACAGCTGCGAATCAGCGTTACTCGCCCTTGGCTGTTACTATCAGCCAGGCGGTGGTAACAATGATTGCCAATAGAACCCCGCTACGGCGGGGTTTTTTTATTGCTGGGAGGCTGAGAAGCGTGCCAGAGGGGTGATGAGCAGTGTGCTGGTAGCTCTCTTGGGCGTGGGGGAGTGGGTGGCACGGCGTTCGGGCAGGCGGTGTATCGGGTGACCGATCAGCACGGCAACGTTACCTTTACCGATAACCCAAGCAGCCCTTTATGCCCTGCGACCACTTTTCCATCGCTCTGCCCCAGCAAGGCGCACAGGTGGAAGAGGGGATGACCGTGGTGGAGGTGGTTATTGCGCCACCGTTGCGCGACGACAATCAGGTACGGCTGTTGGTGAATGGCGAGATTAGCCAGAAAGCGCTGCACAGCGATGTCTTCTGGTTAACAGGCCTGCCGCAAGGGGGCACGAGATCCAGGCAGAATGCTGGAGAGCAGCCAGCGTTTACAGCACCGCACGGCAGCGGTGACGATTACGGTTCCTTAAGAGCGCTTTAATAAACGCGATCAAAAAGACAGCCCTAAGTATTACCTACCAAAACCTGGGTGCACTAAAGTGGTGCATGAGCAGGAGCATTTGGCACGGCAAGTGCGCTAAAACGATTCGCGCTCTTTCGCTGCGATGCCCGCAAGCCGTGCAAATGGACATAAACGTATAGTTGGCGCGCTTTTTGCAGCTCCCTCATTGATCATCCACCTGTAGGTCTGTATCGGCGATGGAAGACGCGATTTTTCAGGACACCACCATGCATCAGCGTTTGCTTGAGCATCTCACCACAGCGGTATTGCTGCTAGACGGCGAACTGCGTGTGCGATGGATGAACCCTGCCGCTGAAGCGTTGTTAGCGGTCAGCCTTAGCCGTGTTCACGGCATCAGCCTGGATACGCTACTTGGCGGGGATGTAAGCATTGACGAAGTATTGGCCAAGGCGCGGGATGCGTTTCACCCCTATACCCAGCGTGAAGCACGCATTACCCCGTTGAATAGCGAACCGCTCACGGTGGACTACACGGTGACGCCCTTATCCGACGATGAGCTGCTACTGGAAGTAGAGCCGCGGGATCGGCTGATGCAGATCTCCCGGGAAGAGGCGCTAACCACACGCCAGGAGACCATCAAGGTGCTCGCCCGCGGGCTCGCCCATGAAGTCAAAAACCCGCTGGGTGGCATTCGCGGGGCAGCACAGCTACTAGAGCGTGATCTAGACGACCCGGCGCTGCGCGAATATACCCATATCATTGTTGAAGAGGTGGATCGGCTGCGCGACCTGGTCGACTCCATGCTCGGCCCTAACCGGATGCTTAAACACGAGCCAGTCAACATCCACAAGGTGCTGGAGCGAGTGCGGGCGCTGCTGATTGCCGAACACCCTAGTGTGACAATCAGCCGTGATTACGACCCCAGCTTGCCCGATCTTTCCGGCGATGAATCGCAAATGATTCAGGCGGTGCTCAATGTGGCGCGCAATGCGGTACAGGCCATGAGCGATGCACAAACGCCGGAGCCCACTTTAATACTACGCACCCGCGCCCGTCGCCAGTTTACGCTTGGCGCCGAACGTCACCGGCTGGTCAGTGAAGTCGCCGTGATCGATAACGGCCCCGGTATTCCCGATACGCTGCAGGAAACACTGTTTTACCCCATGGTGTCGGGACGCGCGGAAGGCAGCGGCCTTGGGCTCTCTATTGCCCAGTCGATTTTGCACCAGCATCAAGGATTGATTGAATGCGATTCACGTCCTGGACACACCGAATTTCGTTTACTGATTCCCATGGTTATTAATTTCACCGGAGAAGCGTCATGACTGAGGCTGCACGTAATGATGTTGCGCGGGTGGTCATTGTCGATGATGACCGCGCTATCCGCTGGGTGTTGGAGCGCGCCTTGGCGCAACCCGACCTTGACGTTGAGTGTATCGAGCGCGCCGACGTTGCCCTGACACGTTTGTTGGAAAATCCACCCGACGTGCTGGTCACCGATATTCGTATGCCGGGTATCGATGGGCTGGATCTAATGTCCCGGGTACGCGAAGCGCATCCTGACCTGCCGGTGATCGTGATGACCGCGCACTCCGACCTGGACAGCGCCGTGGCCTCGTATCAGGGCGGGGCATTTGAATACCTGCCCAAGCCGTTCGATGTTGACGAGGCCCTGGCGCTGGTACGTCGCGCCGTGGCTCACGCCCGTGAACGCCAACGTCCGGTGACCGTGCCGGAAGGCTTGAACGCCGAAATTATCGGTGAAGCGCCCGCCATGCAGGAGGTGTTCCGTGCCATTGGTCGCCTCTCGCACTCCCACATCACGGTGTTGATTAATGGGGAGTCGGGAACCGGCAAAGAGCGCGTTGCCCAGGCACTCCATCAGCATAGCCCTCGTGAGGGCAAGCCGTTTATTGCCCTCAATATGGCGGCGATTCCCCGTGATTTGATTGAGTCTGAGCTGTTTGGTCACGAGAAGGGGGCTTTTACCGGGGCGACCCAGCAGCGCCAGGGGCGGTTTGAGCAAGCCAACGGCGGTACGCTATTTTTAGACGAAATAGGCGATATGCCCGCTGAAACCCAAACGCGGCTACTGCGCGTGCTGGCCGATGGAGAGTTCTATCGCGTTGGCGGGCATACGCCGGTCAAAGTGGATGTGCGCATTATTGCTGCCACCCACCAAAACCTAGAAGTGTTGGTGGATGACGGCCGCTTCCGGGAGGATTTGTTCCACCGCCTGAACGTGATCCGTATTCACCTGCCCAAGCTTGCCGAGCGCCGCGAAGATATCCCTCGTTTAACGCGGCACTTTTTAGCTGAAGCGGCGAAAGAGCTGACGACCGATATCAAGGTGCTGACCAGCGAAGCGGAAGCCCATCTAACGCGTTTGCCGTGGCCCGGCAACGTGCGGCAGTTAGAAAATATCTGCCGTTGGCTCACCGTGATGGCATCAGGGCGTGAGATTCTGGTTGAAGATCTACCGCCGGAGCTGCGTTCACCCAGCGCTTCTGAAAGCAGTGCCCACGGCGATTGGCGCACGGCGTTTCGTGACTGGGCGGATCATGCCCTGGCCGAAGGCCATACCCATCTACTGGAAGAAGCGGTGCCCGATTTTGAGCGGATTCTGATTGAGACAGCGCTAAAACATACCGGCGGGCGCAAAGGTGAAGCCGCCGAGCTGCTGGGCTGGGGGCGCAATACGCTCACGCGTAAACTGAAAACACTGCTACCGGCACTCGCTGACGAGTAAACGTTAGGAGCCTGTCTGGCTTAACACTGATCTACTGCGAGTCCCGGTATTTTGGCCAACTTTATTCGATCGATTTCGTTAAATAGCACGCTATTCGCCTCAATCGATCGATAAATTTGGCTCAAAATTCGTGCTTCTCGCGATGATCGGTCAAGCCAGACAGGCTCCTAGTCGCCAGCGAGTATATATACCGCATCGGCTAGGGTGGTGGGGTTGGGCAAAGTGCCGTCGCTACTGGTGAGTGGCTGTTCATCCTGCCACCACTACCCTGGGCTTGAGTAGGCTGCCGAAGTGACGCTGGGCAGCAACAGCGTTGTCTATGGCAGTTATTGTGTCGCTTCAATGCGCCTGATTTCGGCAAGTAACGCTTCTGCTTCTTCAGTAAGTGTGGCATTGGCACGCATATCGCCATTGCGTGAAGCCTCCATGGCGGCTTGTAGTTTGCGCTCATACTCTTGTTGAAGCTTCTTTTTGGGGTCACGCTTAAACATACCTAACATGAGCAATCTCCTCGCTATCAATGTCTCTTGTACACTATTTGTATAGGATTGAAGTGCTCGTGTCGAATGTTTGCTTTAACTAGCCTTGCTAATCGTAGTGATTAGGCGTGGCGCACTGGCATAAGAAGCGCTCAAAATCACATAAAATAGTCTCCAGGCTCGCGTGCAGGCGGTGATCGTCGTCAACCATCCGCAGCGATAGGCGCTGAAGACGAGCACGTTCGATCACCGGTTCAGGGGCAACCACATCATCCCGCCAGCCATGAATAATATGGCTGTGCTGCGCCTGAATAACCGGTGACGTTTCCGGGTAGTCGGCAAGTCCCAATGCAGGCGCCAGCAGAAAGCAGCCCAACACCGGCTGCTGAGCGCTAACTGCCGCGCTTAGCCAACCCCCCAAGCTGGAGCCTGCCAGTACACACTGGGCAGGATCATCTCCGCGCTCGGCTAATACTCTCAGCAGGTATTCAAGGCGTTGCTGTGGCTCTGCTATGCCTCGATAATCCATGACCACCGGCTCACAGTCATCCAGCTTTTGCGCAACACCTTTCATTGCCTGGGTTTTCAGTGCGCCTGGCCCGCTCTCAAGGCCATGGGATAGATAAACGGTCATCATAACGGTTAGCTCGCTGCACGCTGGATAGCTTCGCCACCCTGTTGAAGGTCTTCACCCGCACCGCGAATGGTATTACAGCCACTGACCAGCATCAGGGTCACCACCATCACGAAGCCGAGGGCGATAGTGCGTTTCATAAAAGCCTCCTTCGAAGGCATACCGCTAGTGAAAGGAGTAGAAAGCAAAAATACCCTCTGTCGTGACGATACGCTACGGTTTTCAATACGTTTAAACACAAGGAAGCATAGCAGTGTGCCTCGAAACCGTATGTTTATGTCGCATGTGCCACTTCTATACATGAAAAATAGAGGTGGAGAGTGCTTTGTTATTCACTTTTTATTGTTTTAAGTAGTTGTTTTCTAATGTTTATATTCGTTATTGGCATGGTTTGGCTCATTGCCTGCAGTTACTAAGTAGAATCCAGCAAGAAACCAAGTAAATACTCGCAAATGAATAAAGTAAGTCATTTTTAAATTCAGTCACTTAACGCTAGTCGAGTTAACATTTTTTACCAGTAACTGAGTGAGTGGGCTAACAGCAAAATGGAAGGCAGGAAGCCGAAAAACGAACAGGATGTTTAAGGGACAATTAGCCCACTCACTGGTTGCAGCGTAAGGAGGCGCTGTTCATCAAACCAGGGAGCGGACCGATGCGAATCAACCATCTCATGCAAGTGAGGTGGTTTTTTCGCATGTGTGATTTAAATAATCATTTGATAGATAAGTACTTTCTATAAGGCTCTGGTTTTTGCACAGCTTTTGTACAGAAAAAAGTGTGATTTTGGTCTATCCTTCGATGAAACCAAAATGCAGCGGTTAGAAAACGTCAACGTAACGACCGCGCACGATCAGGGACAAGATTATGGCGATGGCATTGATGTTATGCATGTTTGTTTTGTTCTTAGGGTTTTCAGGCGTGGGCGTGTATATGATGTTTAAGACATCGTTTACGGCCAGTATTGATGAACGCGATGACATGCCGCCCGACGTTTAACTATCTGCCTTGAAAGTAAAACGCCCGCTTATGCGGGCGTTTTTGCGCTGGCTGTCCATCAAAGGGTTGTCTATTAAGGGGGCAGGACGCGCTTTACCCCATCCAATACAGGCTGGCCAAGGCAAAAGCGTAGCCCATCGCTGCCCCTGCCAGTACATCGCTGACATAGTGCAGCCCTAAGCCTACCCGTGAGACCGCTATTAGAAGCGTTAATGGCAATACCACCGGTAGTAGCCAGGGCGTGTGGGCGGCGACCAAGACGCTAAACATCACCGCGTGCATGGTGTGGCCGCTGGGAAAACTGTAACGGTCGCGGGCAGGTTCACAGCACTCGATGCCTTCACTATAGGTAATGAAGGGTCGCTCACGGCATAAGCGAGTTTTCACCAGTCGATAAACCGCCACGGCAAATAGAGCGATAACGCTGTACTGCAGTACGCGCCAGGCGCCATTGGGTTGAAGCCAGGGCTGGGCGAGAATCAGCAGCACCCAAATAGGCCAATCGCCTAAGCGGCTGGCGGCCTGAAGCGTGATTCGCCAGGGGCGGTAGATCGATAGCCGCGCAATGCGCTGGCAGAACTGCCACTCCAGCAGGTCAAGACGATCGAATACGACAAGCGGACGCGGGCGCATGATGAGCCTCCTGGGCTTGGTGTAAGTAACGCAAAAACTGCTCGGCAATACCTGTCCAACTCTGCTCAAGGGCGCGTAAACGCGCTACTCGGCCTAAACGAGCGTAGTCAGCTGGGTGTTGGCACAACTCAACTGCTGCCTGTTGAAAAGCGGTGCTATTGCCAGCGGGTACGGTGACACCGTTGTGGCCGCTGCTAATGAGCTCAGCGCTGGCTGCATGATCATAGGCCACCACGGCTAAGCCGCTGGCCATGGCTTCCGCCACCACATTGCCCCAGGTTTCTGAAAGCGAGGGGAAAATAAACAGGTCGGCGCTGGCATAGTGGCGAGCAAGCGATCCCTGCCCCACGAAGCCGGTGAAATGGGCATCGGGCAGCGCCTTTTCCAATTGTGCCCGTGCGGGGCCATCGCCGACGATCACTTGGGCGATATCGGGCCGCACCTCACGCATGGCTTGAAGGCTTTCATGGAGCAAGGTGAGATTTTTTTCTGCGGCTAGTCGGCCAACGTAAAGGGCCACCGGCTGATGCTCGCTAACTCCCCAGCGTTCGCGTAATGAAGGGTCACGGTGGGCAGGTGAAAAGCGCTCGCCATCCAGCCCGCGTGACAGCACATGAACCCCCCGAATCCCTTGGCGCTGCAGTGCTTTAGCCTGCTGATGAGTAGGCACTAACGTCAGATCACAGCCGTTATGGAAGTAGCGCAGGTAGCGGCGTGTGGTCGAGGCCAGCCAATTGACGCCATAATCTTCACAGTAGTGGTCAAAGTTGGTGTGCCAGCCCGCTACCAGGGGGATATTGAGTTGCCGTGCCGCTTGGCGTGCCGCCCAGCCGAGAGGGCCTTGGGTCGCTACATAGATGATATCGGGGCGATGTTGGCGCCAAAAGCGGCGCAGTGTAACGGGCCTAACCAGCCCTACCTGCACATCGGTGTAGCCAGGTAGGGCAAGGCGCTGCACCTGTAGCTCGCGGTTAATACCGGTTGCATTACCCGCAGATCGTGGCCGAGGGCGGATCACATCCACCGGCACTCCTTGCCGGTTAAGTTCATAGCTTAACCGGCTCAGCGTATGGGCAACGCCATTGATGTCCGGTGACCATGTCTCACTAACGATGCAGAGCCGCATGAGCGATTCATCCCTTTATCACGTTTTCGTACAGTGTGGGTGGGGTGAATGACACTGCCAAGACAAACAGGTGAATAAGTGATGACACGCTTAAATAAATAGGCTAGTAGACAAAGTGCTACAGCCATCTGTTCTAATATCAGTTCAATGTTAAATTTGGATGGCAGTTTTATTTAATAGCGCATAAAAAAATAAGTTCCCAAAAAATAAAACTTTAAGATTAATGAAACATAACTCCTTTAAGGTTCCCTGTGTTGAGGCGTTATTCGTCCTTCATTGTGCCTTCGCAAGCGCAAGCATTAACTACTTCAATGGGAACGATCATGTTTAAAAAAACGACACTGGCCCTAGCCGTTAGCGGTTTATTGGCAGCCTCTGCAGCACAAGCAGCAACCGTTTATGACCAAGACGGTACCGATCTCGAAATCTATGGTCGCATCGCTATGGGTCTTGAAGGCGGTGGTGTTGACAACGGTGTTGATAACGGCGAAGAGTTCCGTAATTTCGGCTCGCGTTTACGGATTACCGCTGGCCACCAGATTTCCTCTGACCTGCGTGCATTCGCCCGTGTAGAGTGGCGTTTTACGGGTGATGAGCGTAATACATCCTCTGGTTTCGATGAGGTACGTAACAGCTACCTAGGCCTGGAAAGCCAGCAGTTCGGTACCTTTATGGCCGGGAACTACAACAGTTTCTACGATAACTACGTGATGACGCCGTTCGATGTTTACGTTGAGCGCGGCTACGAGTTTGCGGGTGGTGGTACCCAGGCACGCGGCGACTCTATTGGCTATAAAACGCCTAAAATGAGTGGTTTTCAGGCGGTTATTTCTGCCAAGCACTTCTCTGAGCGTGGTTTGACTGAAGCCGAGCAGACTTCCGAAGGATCCGTTATCGCCACTCAGGGTGGTGTTGTCTACGAAACAGGCCCAGCTCGTTTAGCGCTTGGCTATGTGGAAGATACGGTACGTGGTGGCGGTAACGGTGAAGTGCGTTATGGCGCTACGGGCGAGTTTGCTGTTACAGATGCTTTCGCTGCTCGTGTAGGTTATGAAACCCGCGGTGATGACGATGTTAACGGTGGTGGTTTCGATAAAATCGGCGTTGGTGCTACGTACGCCATCGATTCCTGGAAGTTCTTCGCCGATTACTACAACATCGACGTAGACGGCGCTAGCGATGAGCGTAACGCTTGGGCGCTAGGGTCAATGTACAAGCTGTCTAGCAATTTCGATATGTTCCTTGAGCTGAACGATCGTAACCTGGATGCTGTTAATGACTTCGAAGAAGATATGTACTACGCATTAGGCGCTCGCTATCACTTCTAATTAATAGAGTGATGTTAGCGGTAGTGTTGCATTAGTTTTTTGCATTAGTTCTTTAGCTTTTAGTTAGCTCGCATGTTTCGATCTTTACCGGTGTGGATAACTCCACACCGGTTTTTAGCGTTTTTATAAGCTAATTTTTAAATGACGCGCTTTCTAATCTGGGAAGAGAGTTGCTCAAACCCAATGACCACAATCAGAATCACCAGGATAATGGTTAACGCGCGGTCATAGTTAAACAGACGCATGGCAGCGGCTAGTTCAACCCCGATGCCTCCAGCCCCCACCAAGCCAAGTGTTACCGCAGAGCGGAGCGCTTTTTCAACGCTGTAAAGGCTAGTGGCGGTCATGGAGGCCAGCGTTTCCGGCAAAATGGCACCACCAATGACTGACAGCCTGCCTGCACCGGTGGCGCTGAGTGCTTCGGAAGGGCCTGGGTGAACCTCTTCAATACGTTCTGAAAAGAAGCGAGCCGCAAAGCCTATGGTATCCATCACAATCGCGAGTACCCCCGCAATCGGCCCTAAGCCAACCGCTACCACAAAAATAAGCGCCCAAATAAGGTCTGGAATGGTACGCATGGTGGCAATCATCAAGCGTGTGATGGAGCGGATCCACGGGGCTGGCGAGGTGTTGCGAGCCGCCAGCAGCGCAAACGGCAGGCTTAAAATAACCCCGATGGTAACGCCAACAATGGCAATGTTAAGGGTTTCAAACATCGACCACGCCAATACATCGAGATCGGCCAGATCGGGAGGAAAGGCGCGCCCTATAAAGTGTACTAAATTGACGCCACCACGGAGCAGGCGTTCCAGGGTTAAGTTGGTGGCCATGACACCTTGAATAAACAGCGCTAAAAAAATTAACGCCACCCCCCAGGTAAAAGGGGAGGGCATGGCAAAGCGTGGTGGCAAAGGCGTGCTGGTTCGGTGGTGATTGGGCATGGTTGCCTCGCTATTATCAGGAAGTGGGGAGAGCGGCGTTATCAACAGTTGGGGGCGAAATTTGGTCTACCCGTACATCGCCCTGGTAGAGCTGCTGCATAGTGGCAAGAGTCACTTGCTGCCTCGGCGTATCGAGGACTATTTGGCCCGCTTTCATACCGATAATGCGGTCGCCGTACTGTTGGGCTAACTCCAGCTGGTGCAGCGTGCACAGCACGGTTAAACGCCGCTCCGACACTACGTCCAGCAGCAAGTCCATGATTTCTTTGCCGGCTTTTGGATCAAGGCTGGCTATAGGTTCATCGGCAATAATTATTTCGGCGTCCTGCATCAGCGTGCGGGCAATGGCCACCCGCTGTTGTTGACCACCGGAAAGTTGACGGCAGTCGGCATGGGCCTTGTGTGCTAACCCAACGCGTTCAAGTGAGGCCATAGCGCGCTCGCGCAACTCATGAGTAGCAAGGCAAGCGAGCGAGGCGAGCAGGCCAAAACGTTGCTGCCCCATGGCGCCATAGAGCACGTTTTGAAACACGCTGACGTTCTGCACCAGATTAAATTGCTGGAAAACCACACCCACTTTGCGTCGTAGCTGGCGTAATTGTGGTTTAGAAAGGTGAGTGAGGGAGTCGCCCAAAATAGTGATCTCCCCATGATCATGGGATGTTAGACCATTTAGGCAGCGCATTAACGTCGATTTACCGCAGCCGTTCGCACCCAACAAAATGACGCACTCGCCTCGAGTAATCTCTAGCGTTAAGCCACGCAGTATGTGCAACTGCCCGTAGTGTTTATGCAGATTGTGGACGCTGATAGCCTTCATAAAAAAACCTCCTGCGTTAGCGGCAGGAGGTGGATAAATTGAATGTTCATGGACAGACCTGCTTATTAGCAGCACATCCCTGTGCCGTTGTGGAGCGAAAAGAGAGAGATGTTTACAGATCGATACCCGCTGCTTCGTAGGCGCGGCGTACTACGTCGTAATCTGCGTTGGTGCGCTCAAAGCCTAGCGAAGAGTCCCGGTTTAGGAACTTATCTTCGTTGCGATCGGTCGCAACCAATGCGTTCCATAGTGTGTCGGCATTAGATCTAAGCGATTCGCGTAGGGCTGTTTTGCAGGCATCATCCAGGGAGCCGCGCATCACCACCGGGTCGCCAGGTAGCACATCGCTTTTGGCGATTACGCGGTATTCACCGTCGGGATCCATGGCCTGAATTTCTTCGATATCTCGGTTGCCGCCACCCATTGCGTCTACATCACCATTAACGAGTGCCGCAATGCGTGCATCACCGGCCATAATAATTTCCAGATCACGGTCAATATCGAGGCCCGCGTCTACCAACATTTGGCTGGGGAAAATATGCCCGCTGGTGGAGCCCACATCTTTCAGCGCTACGCGGTGGCCTTCCAGATCCGCCAGAGTGTCGATATCGCTGTCGGCGGGTACAAAAAAGCTGCTGCCGTAATGCGGGCGTTCAATGGCAAACAGAATGTCGATATCGCTTTCACGGTCGAACAGCACAAACTCAGACGGGCCGGCAAAAACAAGATCAACATCGTCGTACTGAAGCGCCGTGCCCGCAGCCGTACGGTTACTTAGGCTAAACATCTCCAGCTCAAGGCCGGTAGTGGTTTCAAACGCTTCGGCGAAGGGGCCGAAAGCCTCTTCTAGTGGCCCCATGCCTTCAATGCCGGTATCCGCCATGCGGATCGGGTTAGGGCACACATTGCTCAAATCATCATTGGCGAACACGCTTGATGAGGTGGCAAGCGATGCCACCCCTACGATCGCTAGGCTTAGTGCTGTTTTACGGGCGAGTTGTTTACGAACACGGTTTTTATGGAAACGGTTAGTACTGACATTGGCTTTATGCATTAGTCGTTATCCTGCCGATGAAAAAAGTCTACATTGAAGTGGTAGCTAGGGTGGCAGCTGGCAATGACGGTAAGGTGTAGTGAAGATGACGATTTAATCACGGATTTATGACGCTCCCGGCAGGCATCTTTACTGCTAAAGTGTCTGGACACTGTTATGAAAGGAGTCATTTAAATGCGTTTTCACCGCTATGGCTTGGCGCTAGGGACAGCGCTATTTGCCACCGTTCCTCCTGCCTTTGCTGATAACTACACCCTGACGCTATTTCACACCAACGATCTTCATGGGCGTACCGACCAGTACCCCTATCTAATTACCACGCTGAATGAGGCGCAGGAGCGCTTTGGCGAAGGGTTGCTGCTGGATGCCGGTGATATCTTTACAGGCACGCTCTACTTCACAGAGTTTCAAGGCCAGGATGCCCTCGAATTTATGAATTTAATGGGCTACGACGCCTTTGTGCCCGGCAACCATGAGTTCGATTTGGGTGACCCGGAACAGGGGCACCAAGCGCTAGCGGCGTTTTTCGCAGGCGCCGAGTTTCCTATTTTAGGGGCGAATCTGGACTTCTCCGCAGGCCCGGAGTTTGCTGACATGTTGGGTGATTCAGTCAGCGCTGAGCCGCAGGCGGGGACGCTTTATGACGGCATGATCGTTGAGCATAACGGCGAGCCAATCGGCATCTTTGGGTTAAGCACTCAGGACAGTGAGACGATTTCCAGCCCTGGCCACGTCACCATCAGCGATTATCGCCAAGCGGCTGAAGCCATGGTGGCAAGCTTTGAAGAGCAGGGCGTTAACAAGATTATTGCCCTTACCCACTTGGGCTACGACAGTGACCCCAGCGTAGGTAATGACCTGCTGCTGGCAGAGCATGTCGAAGGCATCGACATTATTATTGGTGGTCACAGCCATACCCAAGTGTCGCCCCCCAGGCTGCTGAGCGAGAGCCGCGCTGGTGAGAAGCTCCTATCACCGACGGTGATTGGCCAGGCAGGCGAGTATGGCCAGCACCTGGGCGTTATGCAGGTCACCTTCGACGAAAACGGCGTGGTGGTGGATGCCAGCGGTGAACTGCTCGCTGCCGACGATCGCGAAGCGGACGCTGATGCCGCCAAGCGGCTTGAATCCTACACCGCAGAGATTGAGACACTGCGGGATACCCAGGTCGGCGCCAAGGTAATCTCCACGCTACCCAACCCGCGCCATGGGCGTGGCGATGAACGGAGCGTGCGTGCCAATGAAACAGCGCTGGGCAATTTAATCACCGATGCCCAGCTGCATGCCGCGCAGCAGGTAGCGCCCGACACGGTCATGGCGGTCCAAAATAGCGGTGGTATCCGCGAAGCGATTGAGAGGGGCGATGTGTCCGTAGGCGATCTAATCGCCGTACAGCCGTTTGGCAATCGCCTGACGTTGCTCGACGTTACCGGCGCCGAACTGCTGGAAACCTTTGAAATTGCCCTGGCCAATGCACCCGATGAGAACGGCGGTTTTCTGCAGGTGTCAGCAGGCGTTGAGTTGATGTATGACAGCAGCGAGCCGCAAGGTGAACGGGTGATCAGCCTAAACGTTGTCCAGGAAGGCGCGATGCAGGCGATTGATCCAGAGCGTACTTATACCATCGCCACCAACAACTTCACCGCCGCCGGTGGCGACAGCCATGCGGTACTCGGTGAAGCCTACGCCGATGGCCGTAACACCATTGTCGGCAATACCGATTGGGAAATGCTGCGCGACTATATGGTGGAACGCAAAGAAGTGTTCTACCAGGTTGAAGGGCGGATCACTGATGTAACTCAACAAGATGTAGTTGAAGAGAATGGGGCCCAGGACGATTCGGATTAAATCTCTGGGCCACTTGTTCACGCTTACTCATTGATGATGCTTGCAAAGCCTCCATAAATGAGTCGCTTACCATCAAATGGCATCGGGTTAACGTCCATCTGCAGGCGAGGGTCCTGCATGATTTTGGGCATGGCTTCATCGCGCACGGCGCGGGATGGCCACTCTATCCATGAAAAAATAACCGTCTCGTCATCCTTGCGCTTAACCGCCATGGTGAAGGAGGTCACTTCCCCATCGGGCACATCATCGCCCCAGCACTCCACCACGCGGAGCGCCCCGTGCTCCTTGAACACAACGGCCGCGGCACGGGCATGTTCAATAAACTCAGCTTTATTAGCGCTAGGCACGGCAGCGACGAAACCATCCACATAGGGGTAGGCGGCAGTATTCATGATTGTTCTCCTATTTCTGTTTTGGGTGCTGCTTTAGGGGGGAGTTCTCGAACGGGGCGAATCTCAATGCTGCCCAGCCGGGCGGGTGGAATACGGCTAGCCAGCTGCAGTGCTTCATTCAAGTCGTGGGCTTCGAGCAGGTAGAAACCGGCCAATTGCTCCTTGGTTTCCGCGAAGGGGCCATCGGAGATCAGCGTTTCGCCATCGCGCACGCGCACGGTGGTGGCGGTCTCCGTCGGTTGTAACGGCTGTCCGGCCAGGTAGTGGCCGCTGGCGCTCAGGCGCTCAACCCCAGCAATGCATTCCTGGTTGAGGTCGTGCCACTCCTGTTCGCTCATGGCGTTGATAATCTGTTCTTGGTAATAGACCAGCGCAACGTACTTCATGGGGAGTCTCCTTCTGTGGCCAAGGGGCAGTTGTCTGACGGAACGTTTACCATCCAGCCGACGCCAAAACGATCTACCGTCATGCCGAACCCTGGTGACCAGAAGGTCGCTTCGAACGGCATGACAATCTTTCCACCCTCCGCTAGCTGAGCAAAGGTTCGGTTGGCCTGCTCGATATCCTGATACTCCAATTGAACCTCTACCCCTTGCGGTGGTGTATAGCAGTCAGCTGCCAGATCCGCGCCCATCAAGCGGCGTCCCCGTAGGTTCAACGAGGCATGAATGATGCGGTCATGAAGGGCGGGCGGCATGTGTTCAGCGGCGGGTGTGTCAGCATAGGTCAACAGGCACTCCAGACGCCCTCCGGTTACATCAGCATAGAACTGCATGGCTTCCCGGCAGGTGCCGGGAAAGGCAACGTGCACGTTCATGGCATCGGGTACACGAGCAAGATTACGGTGCTGCTCAATTCCGGCGCCGGGCTCAAAATCCTCCAGTGAGAAGTAGCGCCGTAGCTCAAGGGTCACGTTGCCATCGGCATCCTGGGTGGGCCACTGCTGGGCCCACTCAATAGCCGCCTGCAGGGAGGGGGATTCGAGCACACTATAGCCAGCAATACGCTCACTGGCTGGAGACAAAGGCCCGGGGATGATGGTGGGCTCACCGTTTTTGAAACGGATCAGACATCCGTCACTGGTCGGATGTAAGCCATCGCCGCTCAAAAACACGCCTGCCTCGGTCATGCGCTGGTTATAAGCAGCCATGGCGGCAAACATTTCCTGGGATGGCATAGCGCCATTCTCGGTGTCGGCATCGGCACGGCGTATCAGCATGAATTTCATTGAGAGCCTCCTGGTTGGTCAGGGTAGTGACTCTCTGTAGTCGTTTGGCGTGCTCACAAATCGACACAGCCTAGATATTATTTTTGGTAATCGGCATATCTGGTTGATTTCCTTCTGCCATCGGATGCAGGTTAAATGATCTTATTACGTAGCAACGACTTTCCGACGCCGCGCCATGACATGATCGAGGAAAGCCCGAAGTTGCGGAGTGACTAGTCGGTTGCCTGGGTAGTAGAGGTAGAACCCTGGCTCCCTTGGACACCAAGACGCCAGCACCTCAACGGCATCGCCGGCCGATAGCAAGCCCCTCACCTCCGGCTCAAGGAAATAACCAATACCAAGTCCATCCTTGACCGCACGCAGTCGCGTTGCCACATCGTTGGTACACAGCGGGCCGGTGACAGCCACCCGAACGGACTGACCTTCGCACTCGAATTCCCAATGGAACAGATGTCCTCCGCTGGGCCAGCGCATATTGATACAGGTGTGTTCCTTCAAAGCAGCGGGATGCTCCGGTGTCCCTGCCCGAGCCAGATAGAGCGGCGATGCCACCGCAATCCAACGTAGCGGCTCGCTCATTGGCACTCCCACCATATCCTGTTCCAGGCTCTCACCGAGCCGCAGCCCGGCATCACACTCACTAGCCACCACATTTTCCAAACGATCAGAGACGACGATCTCGACTTCAATTCCAGGGTAAGTCTCGGCAAAGCTAGCCAGATGTGGTGCCAGCGCATAAGCAGCCCCAGCGCGCGACGCATTGATTCGCAACCGTCCGCCAAGCTCGTCCTGTTGCTCCAGCAACTGCGCTTGAGCCGCTGAAATCTCCTTCAGAGCGGGCCGAACTCGCTCATACAACTGTTGGCCCGCCTCCGTTGGCCGCGTGGTTCGGGTGGTTCGGTTCAAAAGGCGCTGTCCTAAGCGTGCCTCTAACCGCTGGATCGTCTGACTGAGTGCCGAGGGCGAAACACCGAGCCATCCCGCCGCTCGTGCGAAATTGCCATGTTCAACGATTGCCACGAAGGCACCCAATTCCGCCACATCGCTACCTTTCATTGTTCATTTCAGCTTCATAGTCCATGAATATATCGGTGTATTCTGTCAGTTTAAGAACAAGCCTACCATTGCGGAAACCAACAGCTTAGGGAGAATCCCATGCAGCTCGACCATTACCGCTTGCTGGGCCGCTCGGGCCTGAAAATATCGCCGATGGCGCTAGGCACCATGACTTTCGGTACGGAATGGAACTTCGGCGCCGACGAGTCGACCTCCCGCGCGCTCTTTGATCGCTACGTCGATCACGGCGGCAACTTCATTGATACGGCGAATTACTATACGGGTGGCACTTCCGAGTCCTTTGTCGGCCGTTTCGCCCAGGGGAAACGGGATCGCTTGGTCATTGCCACAAAATACACCTTGCCGATGCGCGGTGATGACCCCAACTCTGGAGGCAACAGTCGACGTAGTATGGTTCGTTCGGTAGAAGACAGCCTGACGCGCCTGGGCAGCGACTATATCGACCTGCTGTATCTGCATGCCTGGGATTTCACCACTCCCGTGGAAGAGATTCTGCGCGCCATGGATGATTTGGTGGCAGCAGGAAAGGTCGTTTATCTGGGGCTGTCGGATATCCCTTCCTGGCAGGCTTCACGGATGCAGGCTATCGCCGATCTCCGGGGCTGGTCGCCAATGGTTGCAATGCAACTGGAATACAATCTGATTGAGCGCAGCGTGGAAGGTGACTTGGTTCCGATGGCGCGTGAAATGGGGATGGGTATCATGCCCTGGTCACCGCTGGCGAGTGGACTCCTGACGGGGAAGTACAACCGTGCCGAACTCGCACCCGAAAATGTGGTCAGCGGCAGCCGTGCCGCCATCGCGACCGAGGCGGGGCCCGTCCCCGAACGCAGCTTTCGCATTATTGACGAAGTGAAACAGGTCGCTATGGAACAAAATACATCACCTGCCACTGTGGCTTTAGCATGGCTGCTCACCCGTCCTGGTATGGCTGCACCGCTCATTGGAGCGCAATCGATAAGTCAGCTTGAAGCCAATCTGGCTGCACTCGAACTGGAACTGACAGGTGACCAACTGGCACGGCTCGACGAGGTCAGCGCGGTGCCTCTAGGATTTCCCCATGAGTACCTGCGGCGCCCGGCGGTTCAGGCAAATATCTATGGCGACATGTCGATCTCTATGCGGGGCTAATGAATGTTTATGGAGCTGGCTCTAGTTCGTTTAACCGCTTTAGCAAAAAGCGTTTTTCTGGATCCAGGGTGACCAATTGCAGCGCCTGGTGATAGGCACTGCGCGCGGCCTCATGCTGACCTTGGCGCCGCAGTAAATCCGCTTTAGCGGCATAGAACAGATGATAGCGGGATAGTTGCGGGTGATGCGCGATGTCGTCGAGCAACTTCAGGCCGGTGTCGGGTGCACCATTCATAGCAATGGCCACCGCACGGTTCAGCGCCAGAATCGGCGATGGAAAACGTCGGCAGAGAGCATCGTAGAGCCTGACGATACGCCCCCAGTCTGTTTGCTCGGCGTGGCTAGCCTGGGCGTGTACGGCGGCAATCGACGCCTGAAGGGTGTAGTACCCGGTGGGGGTGAGCGCCAGCGCCTGTTCTAGCCACGTTATTCCGACCTGGATATCCTCTTGGCGCCATAGGCGTCTGTCCTGAGCATCCAGGGTTACCAGCTCACCGTCGCTATCCTGGCGCGCATCCCGGCGGGCATCATTAAGCAGCATCAAAGCCATCAGCCCAAATACTTCCCCCTGGGGCAGTAGCCGCGCCAGCTCATTACCCAGTCGCATGGCTTCTTTTGTTAGGCTGATATCGACCACGCTGGCGCCCGTGCTGCGCGAGTAGCCTTCGTTGAAGACCAGATAGATGACTTGGAGCACATCGGGTAAACGCTCGGGCAGCTCTTCCTGGGTAGGCACGGCATAAGGGATATGCGCATCGCGAATTTTGCGTTTGGCTCGTACGATACGCTGTGCCAGCGTCGTAGGCTTCATCAGTAGCGCGCTGGCTACTTGCTCAGTGGTCAAACCGCACATCTCGCGAAGCGTCAGGGCAATCCGTGCTTCCATGCTCAAACTTGGGTGGCAGCAGGTGAATAGCAGCCGCAAGGCGTCATCTTCGATGGTGGTGGGCTCAAGATCCAGCGCTTCATCTGTGGGTAATAGCAAGTGAGCCCGACGGCGAGCAGTACTGCGTTGGCGAATTTGGTCTATTCCGCAGTGGTAGCCGGTGCGAATTAGCCATGCCGTGGGGTTGTCAGGTTTGCCGTTAACCGGCCACTGTTGAACCGCCGCCACAAAGGCATCCTGCATGGCTTCTTCGGCTAGTTCAAAATCCCCCAGCAGGCGTATCAGCGTCGCCTGCACGCGCCGGGAGTGCTCACGATACAGGTCATCGACGTATGAAGGTTCAGTACTCATCAAGGGAGATCCGTAAGCTTTATCTCAAACGTAGCGCATGGTTTCTCCGTTGACTTGTTTTTCTTGTTTTTCTTGTTTTTCTTGTTTTGTCTTTCGGGGGATAGGTATTCAATCCCCGGTGCGTTTTCCCGTGGCGCTGTTGAAAGGATGCAGGGCGTCGCGGGTCACAAAAAATCGCAGGGTTTCGCCTTCGGCAACGGGCGGCTGCCCCGAAACGCGGATGACTGTAGGCTGGTCGCTATCGGCGAGGGTCACATAAAGGTGGCTTTCGGCCCCCGCGGCTTCAAACAGCGCCAGCGTTGAGTCGACAATTAGGTGAGGCGCGGTCGGCGGCGCTAGATGCATATCATCCGGTCGAATGCCGACGACATCGGTGCCGTCGGGCAGGTTATCCAGCAGGCCGTTGGCGCCTTGTTCGTTCAAGTAATCCACTGGCAGCATGTTCATGGCGGGGGAGCCGATAAACCCGGCGACAAACATGCTGGCGGGGCGGGCGTAGATTTCCATGGGTGTGCCCACTTGCTCAATCTGCCCGGCGTTAAGAACCACTAAACGGTCACCCAGTGTCATGGCTTCCAGCTGGTCGTGGGTCACATACAGGCTGGTAGTCTTCAGGCGCCGCTGCAGCTGTTTGATCTCCACGCGCATCTGCACGCGCAGCTTGGCATCCAGGTTGGAAAGCGGCTCATCGAATAGAAAGGCTGCCGGGTCGCGCACCAACGCGCGGCCCATGGCGACGCGCTGGCGCTGACCTCCAGAGAGCTTGCGCGGTTTGCGCTCCAGAAACTCTTCGATCTCGAGCATTTTGGCAGCAATTCGCACGCGCTTTTCAATATCTTCTTTGTTAAACCCGCGGTTCTTGAGGCCGTAAGCTAGGTTGTTGTACACCGTCATATGCGGGTAGAGCGCGTAGTTCTGGAATACCATGGCGATATCGCGCTCGGCGGGCTCCAGCTTATTGACCACCCGGTCACCGATTTTGAGCGTGCCCTCGGTAATGGTTTCAAGCCCCGCCACCATGCGCAGTAGGGTAGATTTGCCGCAGCCGGAAGGCCCCACCAGCACCACAAACTCGCCATCTTCAATCTGTAAGTCGATGCCTTTGACGGCATGAACATCGCCGCTATAGGTTTTCTTTAGCCCTTCCAAGGTAATGCTGGCCATCTTATTTCTCCGTCTCGGTCAGGCCTTTCACAAATAGGCGTTGCATAAACAGAATCACTAATACAGGCGGCAGCGCTGCCATGACCACCGCGGCCATCACTAATTGCCACTGTGGGTTCTCTTCCGAGGTCATGCGCTGAATGCCCATCACGATGGTGTAATAATCAGGGTCGGTAGTGATAATTAGCGGCCAGAGGTATTGGTTCCAGCCGTAGATAAACATGATCACAAACAGCGCGGCGATATTGGTCACCGACAGCGGCATTAAGATGTCTTTAAAAAACTTCAGTGGCCCGGCGCCATCGACTCGGGCGGCTTCGAGCATCTCTTCGGGAATGGTCATAAAGAACTGGCGGAACAAGAAGGTTGCGGTAGCCGAGGCAATCAGTGGGATCGATAGCCCGGCAAAGCTATTGAGCATTTTAAGATCCGCAACGACCTGAAAAGTCGGAATAATGCGCACTTCCACCGGCAGCATCAACGTGACGAAGATCACCCAGAAGAAGAACATCCGGAAGCGGAAACGGAAGTAGACGATGGCAAAGGCGGAAAGCAGCGAAATAGACAGCTTACCCACTGTGATCGCCATGGCCATTATAAAACTGTTCCACAGCATCAGGGCGGCCGGCGGTGCGCCGGCATTGGAGACGCCCGACTGCCACATGCGCGTGTAGTTTTCGATCCCGTGACCACCGGGCAGCAGTGGCAGCGTACCCTGCAGCAAACCCGATAGGGAATGGGTAGAGGCGATGATCGCGACATACACCGGAAAAACCACCAGCGCGACACCAGAGATCAAAACAATATGGGCTATCAGGTTAGCCCAAGGGCGGTTTTCAACCATTAACGTTCTCCCAAAGGCTTAGTAATTGACGCGGCGCTCAATAAAGCGGAACTGAATCATCGTTAATGCCACCACAATCACCATCAGAATCACCGACTGAGCAGCAGATGAACCAAGGTTGAGCCCTACAAAACCGTCGGCATACACTTTGTAAACCAAGATGTTGGTCGCCTGGGCCGGGCCGCCTGCGGTGGTGGCGTGGATGATCGCGAAGGTGTCG
This sequence comes from Vreelandella sp. 2A-K22, assembly GCF_054065485.1. Taxonomy (NCBI): domain Bacteria; kingdom Pseudomonadati; phylum Pseudomonadota; class Gammaproteobacteria; order Oceanospirillales; family Halomonadaceae; genus Vreelandella; species Vreelandella sp. 2A-K22. The sequence continues at coordinate 29,604 of NZ_JBSUGC010000014.1, forward strand.
AACATGGCATACACCACATTAACCACCAGCAAGAAGAAAGTGGTCGGCGTGAGCAGCGGGAAAATAATCGTCCAGAAGCGCTTAGTCGGGCTGGCGCCGTCAATGGAGGCGGCTTCAATCAGCGATTGCGGGATTGACTGTAAGCCCGCCAGGAAAAACAAAAAGTTATAGGATATCTGCTTCCAGGCGGCGGCAAAAATCACCAGCAGCATGGCGTCACTGCCCGAGTTACGGTGGTTCCACTGGTAACCCACCATTTCCAGCATATAGGGCACAATGCCGATAGAGGGGTTGAAGATAAACCACCACAACACGCCCGCAAGCGCGGGGGCGATGGCGTAGGGCCACACCAGTAGCGTGGTGTAGGTGCTGCGTGAGCGAATCATCCGGTTGACGGTACTGGCCAATAAAAGCGCCACTGTCATCGATAGCAGGGTAGTGCCCACGGCGAATACCACCGTCACCGATAGCGAATTGACATAACTGCCGTCACGAAATAGACGGGCAAAGTTCTCAAGACCCACAAACGTTGAGCGCAGCCCAAAGGCGTCTTCGCGCAACAGCGACTGATACAGCGCCTGGCCCGCAGGCCAGATAAAGAAAATCAGTGTCACAATCACCTGGGGCGCCAGCAGCGCGTAGGGCAAAAAGCGACCAGGGTAGGTCATGCGTTTGGTTTGCATGGGCAGCTCTGCAAATGGTTAGTAAATATAAGCATCAACAAACAAAATCGCCGCCTACCCCATAGGGAAGGCGGCGAAGTGAGAGCTTATTTACTGGTTGGCAGCTTCAAAGTCACGAAGCAGATCATTGCCGCGTGCTACTGCGTCATCAGCTGCTTCCTGGCCGGATTTATCGCCGGTCATCACAGCTTCCATCTCTTCAGAGATGATGTCGCGAATCTGGACAAAGTTACCAAAGCGTAGGCCCTTAGAGTTTTCGGTTGGCTCGTTAAGGGTCATCTGTTTCAGCGAAATATCTGCACCGGGATTCTCTTCGTAGTAGCCCTGTTCTTTGCTCAGATCCCAAGCGGCTTGGGTGATGGGCAGGTAGCCGGTTTGCTGGTGCCACTGTGCCTGCACTTCGGGCTGAGAGAGGTACTCAAAGAACGCTGCAACGGCTTCGTACTCTTCGTCGCTATGGCCCTGCAGTGCCCACAGGGTGGCGCCACCGATAATCGAGTTTTGCGGTGCGCCTTCTACGTCGTCGTAGTAGGGCTGCATGCCAAAGCCAACTTCAAATTCTGAATTGGCGGCGACATCCGCACGTGAAGCAGAAGAGCCGAAGAAAATCGCGCAGTCCTGGGAGTAGAACATCGGCTCAGAGTCGGGGCCGGAGCCAGGGCCACCCCATTTAAAGACACCTTCTTCCTGCCAGTCGTGGAGGTTGTCCCAGTGGCGAGCGACTAGCTCATTGTTAAAGGTAAACTCGGTTTCCATGCCGCCAAAGCCGTTTTCCAGCGTACCTAACGGCACGTTATGCCAAGCGGAGAAGTTTTCCAGCATGACCCAGCTAGGCCAGGAGGTGGTAAAGCCACAGCTGGCCGCACCAGACTCGACGATTTGGCGTGAAAAATCGGCCACTTCGTCCCATGTTTGTGGGGGCAGCTCGGGATCCAGGCCTGCTTCTTCAAACATATCCCTGTTGTAGTACATGATTGGCGTAGAGGAGTTAAACGGGAAAGAAAGCATATTGCCGTTGGTGTCGGTGTAATAACCCACGACGGCGGGCAGGAAGGCTTCTTTATCGAAAGCGCGGCCATGCTCTTCCATCAGCTCGTACACTGGGTAGATGGCGCCTTTGGCGTTCATCATGGTGCCAGTGCCGACTTCAAACACCTGCAGGATATGCGGCTGCTCGTTGGCACGGAAGGCGGCGATCGCGCCCGTCATCGTTTCGGTATAGGTGCCGCGATAGCTGGGAGTAACGTGGTAGTCGTCTTGAGACTCGTTGAAGTCTTGGGTCATCTCTTCGAGAATTTCGCCCAGTTGGCCGCCCATGGCGTGCCACCAGCTAATCTCTGTTGCCGCCTGAGCAGACAGGCTTAGGCTGGCCGTCGCCACCCCTACGGCAAGCGCGTGCAGTGTGAAACGAGACATAACAAGCTCCTTATGGGCCTGAACTTAGTCAGGCGTGCAATGCGTTTGTTGAGATTTTTAGATGCACTGAACAGTAAGAAGTGTAGATGACGTTTTAGTGAATGCACGATGAACCTGCCGTGACAGTCAACATTGCGCTGCCAGCAGGCCTACTGAGTAGGAAAAGGAAGAGGGCGATGATAGTGTGATAGGAAGAGTCCAACTAACGAGAGCAGTATGACTGACGTGACCACTTTACTGACGAAGCTGGTGTCATTCGATACCACTTCCAGTGAATCCAATCTGGCGCTGATTGAGTATGTGGAAGGCTATTTGGCAGAGTATGGCGTTAGCGCCGAGCGGGTGATGAGCCCCTGCGGTACCAAAGCCAACCTGATCGCAAGAATTGGCCCAGAGGCGCCGGGCGGTGTGATGCTTTCCGGGCATACCGATGTGGTACCGGTGGCGGGGCAGCCCTGGTCGAGCGATCCGTTCACCCTGCGTGATGGTGGCGGTGGGCGCCTTTATGGGCGTGGCACCTGCGATATGAAAGGTTTTATCGCCTGCGTATTGTCGATGGTGCCCACTTGGACGAAAGCGCCTCTGCAGCAGCCGATTTATCTGGGTTTCTCCTATGACGAAGAGATCGGCTGCGTGGGTGCGCCCAGCCTCATTAAGCGCTTTTACGAGCACTACTCCACCACCGCCCATGTGATTGTCGGCGAGCCCACCAGCATGCAGCCAGTGGTAGCGCAGAAAGGGGCGACCAATCTGCGTACCACCGTGATTGGTCAGGAAGCTCACAGCAGCCAGGTCAATCAAGGCACCTCAGCCATCCACGTAGCGGCAAGGCTAGTGACCTTTATTGAGGACACCATGGCGGCGTTGGTGGAAGAGGGGCGCATCGATGAGGCCTTTAACGTGCCTCACACCAGCCTGCACGTCGGCAAAATCAAAGGTGGTACGGCGATCAATATTATGGCGCGGGAGTGCCAGTTCGAGTGGGAAATTCGCCATCTGCCCACGGACACCTTCGACGAAATATACGCGCGCTTTGAGGCCTATTGCGCCCAGCTAAGCGCTGAGCTGCAGGCCAAAGGCAAGCACGTTGAAATTACTACTGAGCCGCTAAACGTGACAGTGCCGGGCCTGGCCGACCGCGAAAACGATCAGGTACTTCGCCTAGCCAAAGACCATTTGCCCGCAGGGTGCTGCGACCACGCGGTGGCTTACGCCACGGAAGCGGGGCAGTTCCAGGGCCAGGGCTTGCAGACAATAATTCTTGGCCCCGGCAGCATCGCCCAGGCGCATCAGCCCGATGAGTATATCGATATTGAGCAGCTTGAAGCGTGTGAGGATTTTCTAACGAAGATGGGTAGAGCACTGTATAAGCCATGGCACTAACCAGCCATGGCTTATTGTTGGTTTGCCTAAATGGCCTGCTGAGATTTTTGTCGTTTCCAGCGCACAATTAGCGGTGATACCAATGCCAGCAGGATCAAACCCATAATGAGCAGTGAAAATGGCCGATCAAAATAGTAGCCCAGCATATTGCCTTTGGACATGACCAGTGACTGCCGGAATCCAATCTCAGCCATAGCGCCTAAAATCATGGCAAGCACAATGGCGGCTGTCGGAAAATCCGTTTTTCTCATCAGGTAGCCCAGCAGTCCAAACGCCGCCATGACGTAAACATCGAACATACTATTGTTGATGGTGTAGGAACCTACGACCGAGAGAATCACAATGATCGGTGCGAGTATGGCAAAAGGTACCGTAGCCACCTTGACGACCTGCCTTGCCAGCGCCAAGCCTACAATACCCATCAATATATTGGCTAATAGCAGTCCCACGATAATGGCATAGACGATATGGGCATTAACGGTAAATAGCTCATGCCCAGGCTGTAAGCCATGGATATAAAGACCACCAAGCATAACGGCTGTAGCGGCACTACCTGGAATCCCGAGCGTCAATAATGGAATCATTGCACCGCCTGTTACCGCATTATTGGCTGTTTCAGCCGCAGCCAACCCTTCAATCTCGCCCTTGCCAAAGTTATCGGGATTTTTCGCATTACGTTTGGCTTCATTGTAAGCCACCCAAGAGGCGACATCGCCCCCTGCCCCCGGTAATGCGCCCACCACCACACCGATGATCGAGGAGCGAGAAACAGTGCGGCGAAGTTTTCGCCACTCTTCCCGACTAGGAAAGAGATGGCCACTCAACGTTGGTGTTTGGGATGTAAGGTCGTTGGCTCCATGGAGCTTTTCTGCTTGAATCATGACCTGAGAAATAGAGAAGAGACCAATCATGGCGGGAATCAACGAAATGCCATTCTCCAGCTCAGCAACTCCAAAAGTAAAGCGTGGATAGGCGGTCATCACATCCACGCCGACTAGGCTGATGAGCAGGCCCAGCAGCCCCGCGGATAGTCCTTTTACCATCGCGCCACTGGAAAGGCTGCCAATGATGGTCAAACCAAATATAGCGATCAGAAAATACTCAGGTGCACTGAAGCGTAATGAAATCTGTGCCAATGGCGGTGCCAGCAGTAGTAAGGCCACGACACTAACGACACCTCCGATCACTGAGCAAATCGTGGATGTTCCCAGTGCTTTCAGTCCCTCTCCACGCAGTGTCATTTGGTAGCCATCCATTGCCGTGGCTGCTGACGCAGGCGTACCTGGCGTATGGATCAAGATCGCCGTAATGGATCCCCCATAAACGGCGGATGCATAGATAGCGGAAAGCAATACCATGGCGGCGACTGGCTGCATGCCGAAAGTGACAGGAATCAATAGCGCAATACCCATCGTCGCGCTCAATCCAGGTAAAGCGCCGAGAAATATACCGCCGAAGACGCCCACACAAAGCATTAGCAACACATCTGGAGAGGCTAACTGTGCGAGAACTGACAATAATAAGGACGTATCAATAGCCATAATCCCTCTCCTTTACAGCAATAAACCCGTGGGAAGTGCGATGCGTAGCTGCCAAACAAAGAGCAGATAAATGAAAGTGTTCATGATGAAGAGTACTAATAACACTTGAATGTACGACCTCACGCCAAAATAAATCATGAAGAAAATGGCGATGATCGAACTAGCTGCAAAAAAACCGAGAGTGTTGATTAAAACTATATAAAGACAAAGAGCGATAAACGTAACGATTGGGCCGCGAATATGCTCAAAAATGGGTGTGTGTTTAATCCCTTGTTTTTTTGCTGCGCGTGTTTTAGCGATACCTGACCAAGTAATGAATAGCGAGAATACTATCAATGTAGTGAGGATAAGTTTAGGAAATATCGCTGGATCAGAAGGCATCTGAGCAGATAGGCTATAAAATATAATTGAGAAGACCAGCATAGCCAGGCCGATTAACGCATCGGAGTGTAACGCTTTCATAAAGCACCTGTTTTATTATTGTAGACGCTGTGTAAATAAGGTTCTGGTCGTGATATGCATCGATATCACGACCAGTGATGATTACCAGCCAAGCAAGTTTTCCAGGGAGCGAACGCCTTGCTCTTCCTCTTCCAACATTTCTCGATAGGCGTCTCCGGTACGGATATCAACCATTAGGCCCATTTCTTCCATCTTGGCTAGATGTTCAGGGTCTTGCATGCCCTTTACGAAAGCTTCCTGTAATTGCTCCAACTGAACCGGATCAATTCCTTTAGGGGCTGCAATGCCCCGTGCCGACCAAGAGATCACACCTGAATAACCAAGCTCTTCAAGGGTTGGAACGTCTGGAATAAACTCTGAGCGTTCAGGTGCCATAACCGCAATTATTTTTAAGTCCCCATTGCGATGCGCGATATTGGTATCGCCCACATTTGAGAAATTTACATCTACGTGACCACCTAGAATTGCTGCTCGTTGCTCTGCTGTGCCTGTGGTATGAACGGGTACAAATTGCGTATCGTAATGATGATTCATCTTTAACATCGCGATATGATCATCACCGTTTGCCCCTGTAGTTGAGGCCGTCAGCATATTTGACTGAGCATAGTTGACTAGCTCATCAATATTGCTAAAACGCGTCTCATCTTTATTGATTGAAATGACGCCGTAATCAGTGACATGGTTTGCAATAAGCTCAAAGTCATCAAGGTCAATGTTTCGACTATATTGTGGATCCATATAGCCGGTGATCAGATTGGGAGTGTTTATATAGCCTAGGGTATAGCCATCATTAGATGCATTGAGTAATTGCGTCCAACCTACCCAGCCTCCACCGCCAGGGCGATTGATGATATTGAGCGGTACCCCTAGCTCACGCTCTACTGCCGGAAATAGGATTCGTGCACCAACATCCGTATTGCCACCGGCCCCAAAGGAAATAATGGTGGAGATCGGCCTTTCTGGATAGTTGTCCGCCCATGAAGAGGTTGCCAACATTACTGAAAGTGAAATACAGGAAAGGAGGCTAGTGGCTTTTATAGTTCGCATGGTTTTCTCACTTTTTTGTTGTTTATAAGTGCTGGTTTATATTTATTGGAGTACGGCTAAGTGTTGCTTGTTTTTAAGCGTTTTAGCTGTTTTGTTAGTTTTTAATTTAGCTCAAGTTGTTTGATTGTTTCTCTTAATCCCATTAAGTCGACGGTGTTGCTCCCTTGCTTTATTTTTTCTCGATATGTTGCTTCGGTATCTTCGCGCTCTTGAGTGGCTGTAAGAACCGCTGAAAGGTCTTGTTGAGGTACTGCTACTACGCCATCTTCATCGCCAAATATATAGTCACCGGGATTAATAACCGTATCACCAATACAAATGGGAACATTAATTCTGCCTGACTGTTTTTTGGCTGTGCCTTTGATGCTTAAACCGCGACAGAAAACCGGAAAACCGAGAGATTTAATCGCCTGAGCGTCTCTAACAGCACCATTCATGATGAGACCTGCGACGCCTTTACTGATAGCTTGCACTGTGAGGATGTCGCCCCATGGGCCTGCTTCCATAAAGCGCTTTGCATCCACTACCAACACATCACCCGGCTGAATATGCAGTAGGGCGTAATGCAGCATGAGATTGTCGCCAGGACGGATGTCGACGGTAAATGCAGGCCCAAAAACCTGCATTGTATGCGTGAGCGGCTTGATGCCGCTGTCGAGTGCTCCAGTGGCCCCTTGGGCTTCATAGATGGAAGCACTGCCAAATTGACTGAGTTGTGATGCGAGTTTTTTATTTATCATTATTATGCTCCTGAGTTGACCTCAGAAGTACTATCATATATTTATTATCTTTAATAAATCAGTAAATTTTGCATACAGGTTCATAAAAAATGAATCTACGTCAGATACGCTATTTCTGTGAAGTAGTCGAGGCAGGAGGTGGTAGCGCTGCTGCTAAGCGGCTATTCGTAGCGCCAACTGCTATCAGCGCCCAGATCGCCCTACTGGAACAAACCTTGGGGGGCGAACTATTTGATCGTGCAACACGGCCCATGCAACTCACTTCGCTTGGGAAATTTTTTTATCCTCGTGCAAAAGAGCTGCTAACTCAGGCCTCACGGCTAGAGCAAGAATCAGGACAAGTTGCCAGCGGAAGCGGAGGATGGCTAGGCATAGGTTTTATTCGCTCAACCCTGTTTTCTCTGCTGCCAAGCGTCATTAAAAATTACAGGCTTCAGTATCCGGAGGTTCATCTCGATCTCGTTGAAGTACTATCGGAATATCAAGAAGAGCGGCTAAGACAGCATCGCATCGATGTGGGTATTTCTCGGTTTATTGGAGCCTTTGAGCGCCATGCTGACATGCACTATGAAGTCATTATCAACGATCCTTTCATGGCTGCCTTACCGATTGATCATCCACTTGCAAGGCATGACTCTTTTCCGATAAGTGCTTTCAAGGAACTCCCCTTTGTGCTCTATCCCAAGGATTCGCGGAGCCCTTTTGGGCAGAAAATTCTTTCACATCTTGAAGAGCGAGGTATACGCCCCGTTGTTACTCATGACGCGATTGAAATACATACTGCATTGGCATTAGTAGGCGCCGGTTTGGGTGGCACTCTGGTAAGTAGTTCAATTACACCCAATAATCGACGAGATGTCGTCTTTCTCCCTGTCGATGATATTGAAATCAGTACCACGTTGGTGGCTGTCTTGCGTAAAGGGGAAGCGAACCCACTATTAGATAGCTTCATTCGTATGCTAATCAGTAAAGCGCAAGAGGAAATACAGTGACCACCCAAAAAAAATCCCACCCGGTTAATGGGGTGGGATTTTTTGTAGTGCTTTCATACCATGTCGCTTTTTCAGTGCTGAGGATGTTGTTCAAACAGCTCAGCTTTGGCATGGCGCATCACATCTTCGCACGCCTGCTGTTGGGCTAACTGCGTTAGCAGGCGTTGAGTTACTTCGAAGCCCTTGCCTAAGCAAGTGTCGACTTCCTGTTGGCTAACCGCTGGCGTCACTCGGTAATCGATTTTTACCGTGCGCCCACCACCTTCCAGCCGATCCGCAACTCCCCTGAGCCGCCACGCGATTTTCTCTTTCCAAGTTGCTGATTCTTCCGCGCCTTCGTTTACGCTAAACGTGCACTGCCATTCCGGTTTAAAGACCTTCATAGGAGAACCTCCAAAAATTTTGGAAAGAATGATCGATCGTGTTTCGTACCCCATCGTCTGAATGTATTGCCCCGCTACTATATACCTAACGCAGCATAAATATCGAACAATAGTGATACGCGTCGGGCGACGCGCATAGGGCGTATCGGTTAGGCTATAAAAGATGTGACTAACGAGCTTTTCTATGACCTCCACAACTAATCCAAGTTGCCCCTGTGGTAGCTTATTAACGCTTGATAAGTGCTGTGGCCGTTATCACCAAGGCGGGCTTGCCCCCACGCCTGAAGCTTTGATGCGCTCTCGCTATGTGGCTTTTGTGCTAGGGCGTAGCGACTACCTGTTGGCGACATGGCACCCCTCTACCCGCCCTGCAGAGCTTGCGCCTGATCCTGACGCTGAGTGGAAGTCGCTATCTATCGTCTCCGCAGAACCGCCGCTCGACAATATCGGTTACGTGCATTTTCGTGCCTGTTTTTATGAAAGGGGGCGAGTGCAAAAAGGCTGGCATGTATTAGAAGAGGTCTCCCGCTTCGTTAAAGAGCAGCAACGCTGGTGGTATATAGACGGAACACCCACGCTTACCCGCCTGAAACCACGCCGCAACGACCCGTGCCTATGTGGTAGTGGGCGTAAATTAAAGGTATGTTGCGGTGAGTAGTGGCATCGTTCAGCCTCACAAAGCCGAACCGCAATGGTATCTCTATTTGCTGGAGTGCCAGCGCGGCACCTATACGGGCATTACCAATAACCTGGCAAAGCGCTATCAAGCGCACTGCACCGGCAAAGGGGCGCGTTATACCCGTGCAAATCCGCCTGTTGCACTGCTGGGTGCCGAACCGTTTGAAGACCGCGCCGCCGCAAGCCGGGCTGAATATCAGTTAAAGCAACAAACACCGAGCCAAAAGCGCCGCTGGGCCAAGCAGTGGCCTGTACAATTAGAAGCTAACTAGTATCTTTTCCGTTAGGCGTAGATTAAGGAACCTACATGCTGACGTTTTACTCAGAGGACAGCCGTTTGCGCCAAGCGCGCACGGAGTTACATGACGGCGCGCTGGTGACCCCGTTTGAGTGCCCCGAACGCCTTGATCTAGTGCTAAAGCATCTTCACCAGTCCGGGCTTGGCGATATTCGTACCCCTAGCGCTTATGGGTTAGCCCCCGTATTAGCGGTGCATGACAAAGAGTACGTAACGTTTCTAGCCAACTGTTGGCAAGAGTGGCAGGCGGCTGGGCATGAGGGGGAGGCGATTCCCAATATTTGGCCCGCACGAACCATGCGTGGTGACCGCATCCCGCGATCGGTTAGCGGTCAGCTAGGCTACTACGCGCTGGCGGCGGAAACGTCGATCTCAGCAGGCACCTTTGAAGCCGCCATGGCGAGTAAAGACGTGGCGTTAGGCGCGCTAGAACATACGCTACAAACCGGCGAACCCAGTTTTGGTTTATGCCGGCCGCCAGGGCACCACGCCGCGTTTGATCAGTTTGGCGGTTACTGCTTCTTTAACAATGCCGCCATTGCCGCTCAGCGAGCGCTGGATGCAGGCAAACGTCGGGTCGCCATTCTTGATGTCGACTTTCACCACGGCAACGGCACCCAGCAGATTTTCTACAAGCGTGATGATGTGCTGTTTATCTCACTGCATGGCGACCCTGAGGTCACATTTCCTTACTATTTGGGCTACGCTGATGAAAACGGCGAAGGGCCAGGTAAGGGCTTTAACGTCAATTACCCGTTGCCGCCGGGCACCAGCGTTACCAGGTGGATGGCCACACTTGAGCTAGCCTTGGCGCAAATTAAAGCCGCGGAGTGTGAATGCCTGATCGTATCGTTAGGGGTCGATATCTTCGAAGGTGACCCCATAAGTGCCTTCACCTTTACCAGCGAAGATTTCACAGCGTTAGGTGAGCACCTGGCCCAAGTAGGCTTACCCAGCGTGTTTCTGATGGAAGGGGGCTATGCTGTAGATGAAATAGGTGTCAATGTAGTCAACGTGTTACAAGGTTTTGAACAGGCGCTATAAAACGGCCTGGAACTGCATCTAAACAAGGGTAAAGGTTAACCGTGACAGCGGCCCCTAAATCGGGCAGGCTATTGCCCTTTCAACGGGGCAGGGAGCTCAAGCGTGGCAGTGTATGGTGGAATTCAGGCACATGAATTGGAGCGTTGGCTTAATGCGTTAACTAACGCTGCCTATGACCGACGCTGCCCGCTGGTAAAAGTACACGGTGGCAACGCCCGTGCGCGTACCGCCCGTCAAGACCTCCTTCATTTGGCGAACGACTACCGCTGCGGCGATTCTAGCCGCGAAGAGAGCGCAGCCGACCTTGGCCGCTGGTGTCAAACCTACCTTTCAGAGGCAGAGTGGTATGTGCTGGTCGGTACCCGCCAAGCACCTTCCCAGCCGCAAAGCGAGGAAGAGCGAAGCCTCACCGTGCTCAAGCAGCACCGGGTGGGTTGAGGTCAACAGAAATCTTCAGGCTGACGGTGCACGGTTTTCCTTACGGTCAATGGCGACCAGTGGATGGCGGTGTCGGTGGGGCAACGCATCGCCGTTGCATTTGAAAAGGTGCGCGCAGCAGGCCGGATCGAAGGAAAAGCGTACTTGATCGTGCACCCGGTGAGCGACATCGCCGTCGGCTACCAATGTCCATTGGCTGTCAGCGTTCTCTAGATACAGGGTGGTCGCTCCGCCAAGGCGCTCAATGACCAAAATGTTACCCGTCAACGGCCCCTGATCATCAAGCGTGAGGTGCTCTGGGCGGACGCCCAGCGTCAGCATGTCGCCGCTGCTGACACCGTTGCCCTCCACCGGTATTCGACAATCGCCGCCGGGCAGCACCACATCGACCCCCTCAGCGTCAGCCCCGCGAACCTCGACATCCAGAAAGTTCATCTTCGGCGAGCCTATGAAGCCGGCCACGAAGCGGTTGCGCGGGTGGTGGTAGAGTGCCATCGGCGAACCGATCTGCTCGACTACACCGCCCTGTAGCACAACAATCTTATCGGCCATGGTCATGGCCTCGATCTGGTCATGGGTGACGTAGATCATCGTCGCGTCGAGCTCCTCGTGCAGCCGCGCCAGCTCAATGCGCATCTGTACGCGCAGCGCCGCGTCGAGATTCGAGAGCGGCTCGTCGAATAGGAAAATGCTTGGGTTGCGCACGATTGCCCGGCCGATCGCCACGCGCTGGCGCTGGCCGCCGGACAGCGCACGGGGCTTGCGGTCGAGAAGTTCTTCGAGTTGCAGGATGCGCGCGGCGGCGAGGACTTTCTCGCGACGCTCGGCCTTGGGCACCTTGGCTAGGCGCAGGCTAAAGCCCATGTTGTCCTCGACGGTCATATGCGGGTAAAGCGCGTAGCTCTGGAAGACCATCGCCAGGCCACGGTCGGCCGGGCCAACGTCGTTGATGCGCTTGCCATCGATCGAGATGTCGCCACTGGTGGCGCTCTCGAGCCCGGCGATCATCCGCATCAAGGTCGACTTGCCGCAGCCCGAAGGCCCGACGAAGACCACGAATTCGCGGTCTTTGACCTCTAAATTGACCCCCTTGATGACTTGGGTGCCGCCGAAGTCTTTGACGATATTGTTGAGTTGTAGCGTTGCCATGTCGGGTTCCTTGCGGGTCGGGCGGATACTCGAATTGTGGTTACCAGAGGGTGTAACCGCCATCCACCACGACGATGGAGCCGGTCATGAAACTCGATGCATTACTGGCCATGTAGACGATGGTGGGGCCGAGCTCTTCGGGAGTGGCGGCGCGCTGCATGGGCGCGTCGTCGATCCAGCGTGGCTTGAATCTGGGGTCGTCGACCGGCGCCATGCTGGTCTTGACGTAGCCGGGAGCCAGCGCGTTGACGCGAATGCCGTAGGGGGCCCACTCCGCGGCTAGCGACTTGGTCAGTTGATGCACCGCGGCCTTGGAGGCGTTGTAGGCGGGCTGCATCTGTGGGCGGTTGACGATCATCGCCGAGATCGAGCCAATGTTGATGATCACGCCGCCGCGCGACTGCATCCGCCGTCCGGCGGCCTGGGCGCAGTACCAGAGCCCGTGGACGTTGATATTGAAGATGTCCTGCCAGCGCTCCGGGGTGACATCCAGCGCCGGCGCGTGCTGGCAGGCGCCGGCGTTGTTGAGGAAGATATCGACCGGGCCGAGGGTGGCCTCGACCTCGTCGAGCAGGGTGTCAGCCGCTTCGGGTTGGGTAATGTCGACTTCCACCGCCATGGCGCGATGCCCGGCGTCCTGCAGGGCCTTGACTACTTCCAGGCTGCGCGCGTGCCCCCGGGCGGCGATGGCGACCTGGGCACCGGCCTCGGCCAGCGCATGGGCGAATGCCTCACCGAGCCCGCCATTGCCGCCGGTGACGATGGCGACCTTGCCGCTGAGATCGAACTGTGACATCACGTTCATGGTTTTCTCCCTGTTTTTATTGTAGAGCCGTTATTGTCGGGGCCTTTACCGTAGATCCGTTGTCTTAGGGCCAGTCATTTCACCGCGCCCAGGGTCAGCCCTTGGACCAGCCAGCGCTTGACCAGCAGTCCGGCGATCGCCATTGGGCAGACCACGATGGTACCGATCGCCAGCAGCTTGCCCCAATCGATGCCGGTCTGGGTCAGCAACTGCGCCGCGGCAATGGGAATGGTCTGCGTGCTGGGCCCGGAAAACGTTTGGGCGAAGGCGTAATCGTTCCAGGCGAAGATGAAGCACAGGATAGCGGTGGTCACCAGCCCAGGGGTCATCAGTGGCAGCACGACGTAGCGGAACGCCTGGAGCTTGGTGGCACCGTCGATCATCGCCGCTTCCTCCAGGTCAGGTGGCAGGTCGTCGAAGAATGCGGTCATCAGCCAGATGGCGAAGGGCAGGTTGAAACTCAGGTAGGCGACGATCAGGCCGGCGTGGGTGTCGAGTAGGTAGAGGTAACGGAACAGCAGGTACAGCGGCACGATAACTGCGGCGATCGGCGCCATACGGGTGCTGATGATCCAGAAGGCCAGATGCTGCTTGCCCTTGATTCTTATCCGCGACAGCCCGAAGCCGGCCATACAGCCGAGCACTACGGCGATCAGCGTCGAGACCCCAGCGATGAACAGGCTGTTGAGCAGGTAAGGCCAGAGGCTGTTGCCGCTGCTGAACAACGAGGTGTAATGCTCCAGGGTAGGGGTAAAGAAGACTCGCGGCGTACCGGCGGTGATGATGTCGTTCGACTTGAAAGAGGACAGCACCATCCAGATAATCGGTATCAGCGTCCATAACAGCAGGAGCGTTAACAGAGCGATTTTTAACGTGTGGGGCAGCCAGCGTTTGGAGGTATTCATGAACTCGTCTCCTGGCGTTTGAGCAGTTTCGTAAACGCTGTAGCCACCATGATCGAGAACACCAGCATGGTGATGCCCACGGCGGCGGCATAGCCCAGATCAAAAAAACGAAAGGCGATGTCGTAGAGCCTAATGGGGATGATCTTGGTGGAATCCGCGGGCCCGCCGTTGGTGGTGATGAAGATGATCGCGAAGAAGCGAATCGCGTCCATGGCGCGGATGAGCAGCGCCACCAGCAGGATATTGGAGATAGACGGCAGGATAATATAGAGAAGTTTCTGGCCGTACTTGGCGCCGTCCATCTCGGCCGCTTCCAGGGTGTCCTCGGGTACTGAAGCAAGCCCCGCCAGGACGATCAGCGCGACCAGCGGCGTCCATTCCCAGACATCCATGAGGATGACTGCGACCATCGCGGAGCCTACGCTGCCCAGGATGTTGCCGTCGAACAGACCGCTTTCATTGAGCAGCCAGGCATACAGGCCATGACTGGGGTCGAGCATGAAACGCCCCAGTAGCCCGACGATCACCGGGGCGATGAACATCGGGATCAACAGCAGCGAGATGATGATGTTGCTGCCCCGCGTTAGGCTATAAACCAGCAGCGCCATCACGGTGCCGATGACCATTTCCAGGCCCACCGTGGCCAGGAAATAGACCAGGCTGATCAGCCAACTGGAGCGGATGTCCGGGTCCGTGAACACCCGCTGCCAGTTATCGAGGCCCGAGAACTCGAAGGCCAGCCCGCCCATCAGGCTGACGTCGTTGAAGCTCATCCAGATGATCGAGAAGAACGGGACCAGCGTGATCAGGGCGAGCAGAAAAAGCGCTGGCGACATCATCGCCAGCTCGAATCCCTGTCGCCGCGCCGAGGGTTTTCCGGTCGTCAGCGCCATGGGTTACGCCCCAACGATGCGATCGATGCGCTGCTTGGCGCTCTGCATGGTTTCCTCGGGGGACATTTGCCCCGCCAACATCTTGGAAAGCTCGGTGAAGATGACCGTGTCGACCTCGTTCCACTGGGCGATCTTGGGCCTCAGACCGATGTGGTCGTCCTGCCAGGCGGTCAGCATGGTGTCCGCCGTGAGCATGTTGGGCATGTCGGTGGGTGGGGTGCTGGCGGCCTTGACCTCAGGCATGTCGTAAACCGACTGGCGTGTCGGTGTGCCGCCACCGACCTCGCTTCTCAGCCCCATCAGTTGTGTCTGTGGTGAGGTCGCCCAGACCAGGAATAGCCAGGCCGCTTTCTGCTTTTCGGCCGAGGCGTTGGCGTTAATGCCGATCCCGGTGCCGCCCCACAGGTTGGCGCTGCGTGCTGGCCCCTTGGGCAGCGGGGCGTAGCCGATTTTGCCTTGTAGCTGAGAGCTTTCCAGCGAGCCGGCGAACTCGTGCCACTCTGGCATCATCGCAAATTCGCCGTTCTGGAATGCGTTGGCGACACCAGTCCAATCCCAACTGGTGCTGCCGGGGTGGGCGACCTTGAGCAGCTTCTGATAGAAGCGCGCGGCTTCCAGCGCGGGCTCGCTGGTCAGTTGGCAGGCGCCAGGGGAGTCGGTGCCGAGTAGGCCGACCTGCTGGCCGTTGGCAAAGTAATCGCCGCCGTAGGCGAACAGCACGTTGGAGAAGTCGCACATCAGCGAATCGTACTGCTGAGCCTGATGACCGGTTCCGTACTGAACCTCGCTGGCGTTGCCGTTACTGAACCACTCGGCGATCTGGTAGTACTGCTCCCAGGTGGTGCTGTCCGAGGGGGTCGGGTCGAAGCCGAGATCCTGTTGCATCTGGTCGTGGTATTTTTCGAACAGGTCACGCCGGTAGATCCAGATCATCGTCGGGCAGTCGTAGGGCAGGGTGTACAGGCTTTCACTGTCTTTGAAACGGCCCGCGGCGGCCAGTTGCGAGGGGATGAAGTCCTCGATGCCCTGGGGCACGACCAACTGCTGGTCGTCGTTGATGAAGGTATTGAGATCCACTAGGCCACGATGATATGGCGCGAGTACTTGGTAAGGATCAGCATAGATCACATCGAAGGCGCTGCGCCCAGCGCCGAAGTCCAACACAACTTTCTGTACCAAGGCACCCAACTGCATTTCGGTGATGTTGACAGTGATGCCGGTGAGTTCCTGGAAAGACGCCAGGTTGGCGGCGATGGCGGTGGTCGGCGGCGTGTTCTCGGAGATGAATTGGATGGTGGTGCCACTGGCTTGCTTCCAGGCCTCATCGCTGGCCATGCCTTGGGCCAGGGCCGTGCGCAGTGGGCCTGCGCCCATCAACGACAGGCTGGCGAGTCCACCCATTCCTTTTAATATGTCGCGACGCTTGAACTGGGTCATTGTTGTTTTCCTCTCTTGGGTTCAGGTCTGGCGGGGTTAGGTATCAAGCGTGATCTGCAGCTTGACATCATTGGGCCGTGCGCTTGCGGCACGCTCGAACGCATCGATACTGTGTTCGAAATCAAAGGTCTCGGTAATCAATGGTTTGAGGTCTACCTTACCCGAAGCGATCAGGTCGATCGCCCGGTCGTAAACGTTGGCGTAGCGGAACACTGTCTCTATGTGCAGTTCCTTGGCTTGCGCCGACACGATATCGAAGGTGACCGGCTCGACAGGCATACCAACCAGCACGATCGTGCCGGCAGGTCGGGCGCAGGCCAAGATGTCGTCGTAGACTTTGGGGCTACCACTGGCCTCGAATACCACATCGACACCCCACTCGTGGCCGCAACACCTGTCGACGGCTTCTCGCAAGGAGTGCCGCGAAACATTGACAGTCGTGATGCCCTTATAACGAGCCGCGATTGCCAGCTTTTCCTCAACCAAGTCGGAGACCAGCACCTCGCTGGCGCCGCCCGCAAGCGCGGCCAGGGCAACCATCAGGCCGATCGGCCCTGCGCCGGTCACGACGCAGATATCGCCTGGCTGCATGCGCGCTTTAATGACCGCCTGCATGCCGATCGCGAACGGCTCAATCATGGCGCCTTCGGCAAAGGACACCGAATCGGGAAGTGCGAAGGTGAATGCTGCTGGGTGGATGACTTCGGGCGTCAGACAACCGTGCACGGGTGGCGTGGCCCAAAACCTTACGCTCGGGTCGACGTTGTAGACGCCTAGTTTGGCGGCGCGCGAGCTGGGGTTGGGTATACCAGGCTCCATGCACACCCGATCGCCCACATGAAGATGGCTTACGTTTCGGCCGACGTCAGTCACTACACCGGATGCTTCATGGCCGAGTACCATTGGCTCACGGACTACAAAGGGGCCGATCTGGCCGTGGGTATAGTAATGCACGTCGCTACCGCAGATGCCGACGGTATGGATGCGCACGCGAACGTCCTCCGGGCCGAGCTGGTCAGGGAGCTCGATCTCTCGTAACGACAGCTCGCGTTTCTTCTCCAGCACCAGAGCTTTTGCTTTCATGACGCTATTCTCGAATTGTATTTAAAGGGGCGAGAACCGGCCTTTTTTTGGTCTAGTTAACCTCGCTTCAGGCTTGAAACAAATCTACGCGCCATGTGGAAAAAACCGCTAGGCTATAATTTGCTTGGGACTGATACTTTTTTGCAGGCTTTCTTAGCGTGGTAGGTAATGGTCTGTTTTAAATGGCACTTTCCATAATGCCTGGGCGGTGCTGTTGGAAAGACGCAAGACTTTTTGTGACCAAAGTATAAAAGGCCAACGGCTCACTTTAATTCAGGATAGTAAGAGATCAGGCATGGGCGTCTTATCCAGACATCGCTGATAGCTGAAAGAGGCACTGATAAACTATGATTACTTCGCATCTCAACGATACTCCTCTTGGTGCGCCTGTTTTCGAGTGCATCAGTCAGGATCCGAAATTTAGTTTCTACTGGCACAGCCATGATTTCCCCGCCCCTATTGCCCGCTGGAATTACCATCCCGAATATGAGTTACATCTCATCCGTTATTCGGCAGGGCATTATTTTGTAGGGGATTATATTGGCCGCTTCGAACCCGGTAATTTAGTGCTGGTGGGACCGAATATTCCGCACGCCTGGTTTAGCGAGCTCGATGACGTGCAACCGGTGATCAAGGGCCGTGACGTTGTCCTCCAGTTCAAGGGCGAGTGGCTGGAACACATGATGGCGCTCTGCCCGGAGCTCAACTGCCTGTCGACACTCATCGAGGACTCGGCCTTGGGAGTGGAGTTCAAGGGGGAAGAAGCGGCACGCTGTGCCGAACTGCTCATCAGGATGGGCGAGCAGGATAATGCTGGCAGGCTACTGACCATGTTGACCATTCTGCGCAGGCTCTCGCAAAGCGAATACCATACCCTGGCCGGTCGAGAGTACGGCCTGGATGCCAAGGGCGCCTCTTCCGAGCAGGTCGATGCCATACTGCTCTATATCCACGACCACTTTCATGAAGGGCTGCGCATGTCGACAATGGCTGAGAATAACGGCATGACGCCTTCCACCTTTTCGCGTTTTTTTAAGCATGCCACCGGCGACACCTTCGTTGCCTTTCTCAGGAGGATCCGCATTGGTCATGCCTGTCGGCTGTTGCTTGAAGGTAAGCAGTCCATCGCCGATATATGTTTCGAGGTTGGTTATAACAACCTCTCCAATTTCAACCGTCACTTTCGTGAGCTAAAGGGCATGACGCCACGCCAGTACCAGCAGAACACGGCTGACCTTGTGCCGAAGGAATGACAGTAACGAGTTATTAAGCTTGAGTAGTCAGAGCTTGCAGACTGGCAACTGACATAGTGCTGCTTAATCTCCATGACGGCGAGACTGTCAAAATAGCATCGCACTGATACAATGGATAAATGAACAGTGCTTTCGCGACACCTACCGCCTCCCTTGATGACCCCTTCTATTACTTAACGAACTTCCGCTTCGTTTTGGCCTGGGTGGGGGAGCGCCACGCTGATCTGCTCGCGGCAGACGAGCTCGCTTTTCTTGAACAGTTTGAGAGCTTACCGCAAGCCTCCCAAGCGCTGCTGGTGCGCATGGTGATGCGCAAGGGCGAGCTGTTTCGGCTCAGCAAATTAAGCTACGCCGAGGTGGGCGACAGTGCCAGCGCCATGGCGCCCTTGATGTCGCTAGGTTGGGTCGATAGTGAATCGGTGCTTAGCGTTGATGAGCTGTTTAACCAGCTACGCTTGGCCGAACTGCGCCAGGCGTTGGTAGCGGAGATACGCGCTGCCGGGCTGAGCGCCTCAAGCGCTAAAACCGTGCTCTACGACACGCTGGCGAGCCAGCTCAATGAACCCAAGCGGTTATGCCAGTGGTGGCCCGAGGCAAACGATCCAGTTCTGCGGCTAACAGTCATGGAAACCTGCGACCGCCTGCGCCTGATGTTCTTTGGCAACCTGCGCCAGGACTGGGCCGAGTTCGTGTTAACCGAGCTTGGCCTCCAGCGTTTTGAAAGTGTGCCCTTCACGCCAGAGTCCCGCGCTTTCCAGTCGCGCCATGAAGTGGATACGTATTTAGCGCTCCATCGTCTGCGCCAACGTCTGGACGACGGCGAGCTGCCCGCCGATCTATTCCCTGAAGTGCCACCGCCTGCGGATAACCGCTGGCTGGCCACACGGCGCGCGCGGTTACTGCTCCAGTTGGGCCGAGTAGCAGAGCGTAGCGGAGACGCAGCGCTAGCGATGACGCTGTATAGCGAGTCCGCCAGTAGTGAGGCGCGCGTTCGGCAGCTACGTGTGTTGGAGCGCCAAGGGGAACACCCTGCGGCCTTTGAGCTGGCGACCCAAGCGCTTAATAGTTCCCCCAACGAAACCGAGCACCAGGCGCTGGCGCGGATTCTGCCCCGTTTGCGGCGGCGGCTTAAGTTGCCTGCTGAGCCGAGCGACCCCGAACCCACTCATGAGCGCTGGGACTTATCATTGCCTGGGCCGCAGTGGGTCGAACGCGCCGTGGTCGAGGCACTCAGCGAGCCTGGGGCGCCGATCTACTACGTGGAAAATGCGCTGCTGACCGGGCTGTTTGGTCTGCTCTGCTGGCCAGCGATTTTCGCTCCATTGCCAGGGGCCTTCTTCCATCCTTTCCACAATGGCCCGGCGGATTTATACCGCGACGATTTTGTAGCGCGGCGGCGAGACACCTTTCATGCCTGCCTGGCGCACCTGGAAGACGGCAGCTACCAAAAGGTGATTCGGGCGACTTGGCGGGAGAAACACGGCCTGGCGTCTCCCTTTGTGCACTGGGCGATTGTCGATGAACCGCTGGTTGAGCTGGCGTTGACGTGCATTCCCGCCGTGCACCTACGCTTGTGCTTTGAGCGGCTGCTGGGGGATCTGAAAGCCAACCGGGCCGGACTGCCGGATTTAATTCAATTTATGCCCGGTGCGCCCGTTGGCGAGCCGCGCTATCGGATGATTGAGGTCAAAGGCCCCGGCGATCGGCTGCAGGATAACCAACGCCGCTGGCTTACGTTTTTTCACCGCCATGCCATGCCCGTGGCGGTGTGTTACGTGAGCTGGTCGACTGGCGACGAGCCTGAACCATGAGCGCGACCTATCGCGTGGCGGTGCGCGCGCTGTGCGATTTTACCGCTCGGGAGGGTGACCTCGATCACCGCTTTACCCCGGCGCCCAGTGCGCGCGAAGGGATGGAAGGGCATACGCTAGTGACCAGCCGCCGGGGAGAAGACTATCTCGCTGAACTGCCCCTGTCGGGCAAGTTTGAAGGGCTGATAGTTATCGGCCGCGCCGATGGTTTCGACCCCACGGCCAACCGCCTGGAGGAGATCAAAACCCACCGTGGCAGCCTGGAGCGCATGGCGGATAATCAGCGCGCCCTCCACTGGGCGCAGGTAAAAGTCTACGGCGCGCTGCTGTGTGCTGAGCGTGCGCTGGAACAGATTACCTTGACGTTGGTTTATCTGGATATTGCCAGCGGCAAAGAGACCCTGATCAGCCGGGAAGCCACTGCCGATGAACTCCAGGCGTTCTTTACCGAGCAGTGCCAACGCTTCCTCGCTTGGGCAGAACAGGAGGCCGTTCACCGTCAGGATCGCGATAGTGGCCTGCAGACCCTGCGCTTTCCCCATGCTGCGTTTCGCCCCGGCCAGCGCGAACTCGCTGAAGATGTTTACAAAGCTGCCAGCACCGGGCGCTGCCTGCTCGCTCAGGCGCCCACCGGTATTGGTAAAACCATGGGCACGCTGTTTCCGATGCTTTCGGCCATGCCCCGCCAGCAGCTTGATAGAATCGCCTTTCTGACCATGAAAACCCCCGGCCGCCGTTTGGCGCTGGATGCCCTGGCTACACTGCGCACTAGTGATGAAACACTTCCTCTGCGGGTGCTGGAACTGGTGGCGCGGGAGAAAGCCTGCGAATACCCAGATCGCGCCTGCCACGGCGAGTCGTGCCCACTGGCCGCCGGCTTTTACGATCGCCTGCCTGCAGCACGCCAAGCGGCGGTGGATCAGGGATGGCTGGATCGCGACGCGTTGCGCGAAGTGGCGTTGGCCCACGATGTTTGCCCCTATTATCTCGGCCAGGAGCTGGCGCGCTGGGCGGATGTGATCGTCGGTGACGTCAATCACTGGTTCGATAGCCACGCCCTGCTGCACGGTTTGGCCCAGGCCAACGATTGGCGAACGGGCGTGCTGGTCGACGAAGCGCATAATCTGATTGAGCGCGCCCGCGGCATGTACAGCGCCGAGCTCGATCAGCAGCGTTTCAACCGGGTTCGCCGTGCTGCGCCCAAAGCGCTCTCCCGGCCCCTGGGTCGTTTGGCCCGCCAATGGCAAGCGGTGATTAAAGAAGCAGGGCTGGAAGAGGAGGGCGACCCCAGGAAACCGGCCTACCGGCTGCTTACGGTATTGCCCGACAAGCTAGTCACCGCTGCCCAACAGGTGGGCGCCGCCATCACTGACCACCTGGGTGAGCACCCCGAAGATGCCAGCCTGGAACTACAGGAATTGTTATTTGAAGCGCTGGCATTCTGCCGCCTGGCGGAGCGCTTTGGTGAGCACTCCCTGTGTGATCTTACCCGCTATGGGCGCGGTCAGGCGGTGTTGGGGTTACGCAATCTGATACCCGCCGATTTTCTGGCCGCACGGTTTAACGCGGCCCACTCAGTGGTGCTGTTTTCGGCGACGTTAAACCCTGCCCACTACTACCGGGATCTGCTGGGCTTGCAGGAAAACACGGTATGGCGGGAAGTGGCATCGCCCTTTACTGCGTGTCAGTTGGAGGTGCGTATACGCACGGATATCTCCACGCGTTTTCGGGATCGGGACGCCTCTATCGATCCTATCGTCGCGGCCATGGCGCAGCAGTATCAGCGCAAATCAGGCCACTATTTAGCGTTCTTCAGCAGCTTTGCCTACCTGGAGGCAGCGCTGGCGCGGTTTTGCGAGGCGCACCCGGAAGTACCCGTTTTCAGCCAAACCCGCGGGATGCCGGAAGCGCAGCGCGAGGAATTTCTGGCGCGCTTTGCACCCGGCGGAGAAGGCATCGGCTTTGCGGTGTTGGGCGGTGCCTTTGCAGAAGGCATCGACCTGCCCGGCGACCGATTGATCGGAGCCTTTATCGCCACCTTGGGACTACCGCCGTTTAACGACTTTAACGAAGCGCTTAAAGCACGACTAACCGCCCGCTTCGGCCAAGGTGACGACTATACCTACCGCATTCCCGGCATGATCAAAGTGGTGCAGGCCGCAGGTCGCGTTATTCGCAGTCCAGAAGATCAAGGGGTTGTGGTATTAATGGATGATCGTTTTGCCCAGGCCAGCGTACGTGCGCTATTGCCACGCTGGTGGACGCTGGGAGATATCCACCCCTAACTTAGGATCCTAACGCGAACCATGACAGATCTACTCTGGTACCAGTATGCGCTGATCGGGCTAATTTTTGCCTGGAGCGGTTTTGTGCGAACCAGCCTGGGCTTTGGCGGTGCCGTGCTGGCACTGCCTTTCCTGCTTTTGGTCGTCAACGAGCCACTGGTATTTTTGCCGATTATTGCCATTCACCTGCTGATTTTCTCCAGTTGGATCGCCTGGAGTGGGCATCGCCAGCTGCAGCAAGCGGGCGTGGGCACCACATCGCCAGAGAGTAATATCGATTGGGGTTATTTAACCAAAGCCTTGAAAATCATGATCATCCCCAAGCTGATTGGGGTAGTGGGGCTGTTAACGCTGCCCGCACAAGTCATGACCAGTATCATTTTCGGCATTGTGATCATCTATGCCATTGGCTATGTATTGAATAAGCCGTTCAAAAGCAAGAACAAGTACGTGGACTACGTGCTGCTGGCGCTTGGTGGGTATGTCAGCGGTACGTCGCTGATTGGCGCGCCGTTGATTGTGGCGGTATTCGCCACTCACGTCGCCAAAGAGCAACTGCGGGATACCATGTTTGTGCTGTGGTTTATCCTGGTGATGATCAAGATGGTCTCGTTCCTGATTGCAGGCGTGGATCTTCAGTTAATTCACCAGCTGTGGCTGCTGCCCTGTGCCTTTATCGGCCATTTGGTGGGCGAGAAAGCCCATCGCTATATGCTCAAAGCGAACACCGGGCTGTTCTTTCGTGTGCTGGGCGCGGTGCTGATTCTTGTCAGTGTCGTGGGGTTGGTTCACCCGCCCGCGTAAGTGCTGATGCTCAAAGCTGGCTGTCGGCCTTTAGCGTCGTCTTGCCTAGAATGATCAGGACAACGGCCAGCAGGCCGCACACGACTGCCATGCCGGTAAACACGTTACGCAACGACTCCAGCCAGATCACCGCCGGGGCGACCACCACCGGGGAGATAAACTGGCCGAAAAAGAAGGTCGAGGTAAAACCGCCAAACACCCGACCACGCACCCGTTGAGGAGTGATCCGCATCAGCCACGTGGTGGTATTGGGCATAAAGGCGCCAAGGCCAAAACCGGAGATCGCCGCACCCACGATGGCCATGGCGTAACTCTGGGTGAAGCCCACCACCAAAAAACCGGCGGCCGCCAGGAAAAAACCGAGCACATAGATGGTCATCACCGACAGGAACGGCTTGTAGTAACCATAGCAAAACGCCACGATGCTGGCCGTCAGGGCTGCCATCGAGAGCGCCACGCCGATCGCTACGCCGCTGACTTGACCCTGCTGGGAAAGCAGAAAGGGCAGCTGCGCGGGAAACATATAAAACATGGTCATGCTGATCATGGCGATCAGGTAAGCAAGACAGGTACGCCCGTAGTCCACCGTTACCGGCGCATCGCTTGTATCGCGGCTGGCACCATCACTGGATTGAGGCTCTTGGAGAATCGCCCAGGCATAGGGAAGCAGCAGCACACCGGTCATATAGAGTAAAAACGGGCCGCGCCAACTCCAGTCGGAAAGTAGCCCGCCCAGGTTAATAAAGATTACCCCGCCCAGCGCCATGCAGCTGCTTTGCAGCCCCAAAAAACGGGCGCGTTCGGAGCTGTCAAAATAATCCCCCACCAGCGTGGTACTGATACTGAGAATACCGGCTACCGCAATCCCCATCAGTGCACGGGAGCTTAATAGCAGATCCACGCGATCAATGAAAAAGCCCGCGCCCCCCGCAAAACCGTAGATGCCCAGCATCATCAGCAGCAATTTCTTGCGCCCAAACCGGTCAGCAAGATAGCCCATCAGTGGACTGAACAGCGTAATCATCAGCGCAGGCAGGGTCAGAATCAGCTGGATCACTACCTGGGGCTGGTCGGGAAAATGGCGGCTGATGCCCGGCAGTGCAGGCGCGATGATTGCCCCCGACATCACGGTCATAGTGCTGGCAAACAGTAGTACGGCCTTAATATGCGTTAATTGGCTAATAGTCTTGTCCATACCAAGAGAAGGAGGGAGAGTGAAAAGCATAAACGCATATCGTAGCATGTTTGTTAGCATGCTAGTTTGTTTTGCACTCTTTCACTGGGCTCTTTTTTGACTAGCTTTGCACAGTCACAAACGGTAATGATGGCTATTGCCAAGTTGCTTGGTCAGCGCGGGTGGCCGCCAGGCGTGCTTCATCAAGCGTGATGCCCAGGCCAGGCTCATCAGAGAGCGTCAGCCAGCCCTCGGCGTCGGGTTTGATAGCGGTCGTCAGCGGAAAGTCGCGTACCTCAGGTGTCCATTCCGGTGGGTCGAAGGGGTACTCCAGATAAGGGCAGCCAACTGGGCCAACCGCTCCTGCGGTGAGATGCAGATTGGCGGCAAGGCCGATGCCATTGCCCCAGGTATGCGGCGTGAACCACTTGCCTGCTGTGGTGACCTCTTTCGCCAGTCTGGATAAGCCGAGAAGGCCGATGGAGCACACGGCGTCCGGTTGGTAAACGTCAAGACACTGCTGTCGCAGCATTTCGCGGAATTCATAGGGTTCGCGGGTCATCTCGCCACCGGCGATTTTCAGTCGCTCGCCGGTCAGGTCGTTGAGGGCGCGCATGCCGGGGTAGTCGCCGCGATAGAGCGGCTCCTCCATCCAGAGCACATTATGGCGAATCAACTCCTCAGCCACCTCGCTTGCCTTGGCCAAATCCCAGGGTGCCTGGGTATCCCACGGCATCCGCCAGCCCTGGTTGCAGTCGACCATCAGATCCAATTCTTGTCCCACGGCATCACGCACAGCGGCGAGTACGGCCAGATCATCATCGAGCCGGTGACGACCGAAGCGTAGTTTCATGGCGGGGATGCCCGCGTCGCGAATCTGCTCGGCGAGGGCGACGACCTGCTCGGTAGGGCGATGAGTGCCGCTGGAGGCGTACGCCTTCAGGCGTGACGAGGTGCCGCCCAATAATTGCCATAACGGTTGGGCCTTGATCTTGCCGATCAAGTCCCAGAGGGCAACTTCCAATGGCCAGCAGCGCCCGGCATGAAAACCGATGTTGTCAATGACTGCACTGTGGCGTTCGATGACTAAGGGGTCTTGCCCAAGGAATAGCGACCGGAAGTCGCTGAAACCATACATGGCATCACCCGAGCCGATGCCCTCACGGCCTTCGCTGTCGATCACGCGAACGATGGTAGCCGGAAACTTGCGCCTGGGTTGGCTATCCCAGGCCGCCGGGAAAGGTGGATCCAGTTCGCATTGGTGCTGGCTGATCTCGATGCGCTCGATTACGTTCATGCGCTGACCTCGCTGTTTTGGGTGGCAAGCTCGGCGATGCGACGTGCGAACACGGTCACCGTGGCTTCAGCGAGCCATTGCCAGTCATCGCCAGTTGGCCGGCGAGCAGCATTGCGGGCCATAGGCGCGTTCTCTTCTTTTTGCATGGTCGAGGCTAGCGCTTCAGCGTTTAACGTCAGCTCAGCAAAGGGGGCAAGAGCTTGATTGAAATCGGCCTGATCAGCGAGCTCACGGAATAGTCTGGGCAATTCTTGGGCTTTGCTGCCGGCTTTCAGGGCATGGGCTGCTGGCGTGAAGCGTGCTTCATTACCTGTCACTGACCAAGCCAATGACGCTTCCAGAGCCAGCGTCACGGCAACACCGTGCGGTAAGTGGTAACAGCTACCCAGGGCATGACCGATGTTGTGTGCGATGCCGGTGCCACCATTATCGATGGCCTGGCCCGCTAGGCAAGCAGCCTCCTGCATGCGCTGGCGGGCCTCCAGATCATGCGGAGTAGCCACTGCAATGGGCAGCGTCTCGCCTACTTGGCGGATGGCCTGCAGCGCCGGGGCCTCAATAAACGCGTGTCGCCCCTGGCCGGTAGTGGCCTCCAGCGCGTGGACGAAGGCATCCAGGCCGGTGGTGGCGGTGAGTGGTGCGGGCAGGTTACGCGTTAATGCCGGGTCGAGGAGGACGGCGTCGGGTAACAGCTCGTCGCCCCAGGCCCAAAGCTTGCGTCCCTGTGTATCGGTGAGAATCGAAGTGCGCGTAACTTCGGAGCCGGTACCTGAGGTAGTTGGCACCATCACGGCCGGTACACGCCCTGCCCAAGGGTTCATGGCCAGCAGGTAGTTCTCCATGTCACCAGGGCTTTCTGCTAGGGCTGCGACCAGCTTGGCGATGTCTAACGCGGTGCCGCCGCCCAGCCCTATTACCAAGGGGCGACCGGTCAGGGCACGTACCGCCGCCGCGGCCGCATCGGCGCTAGCCACGCTGGGTTCGCCTGCCGGTGCCAGGAAGGTATCTACCTCGGCATCAACAGCCAGATCGTCGACCAGTGCATCGACCAAACCGGTCGCGGCAAGGCCCTGGTCACTGATGACCATATAACGGCTGGCTCCCAGGCGGCGGCGAAGCTCGGGTAGCTGCTTAAGACTGTCAGGCCCCGCTATGATCGGTGTCTGACGTCCGGTGTGAAAATGGTTCAGGGACATGGTGCTCAAATCTCGATCCAGGTGGTCTTGAGTTCTGTGTACTTATCAAAGGCATGAAGCGATTTGTCGCGACCCTGGCCGGATTGCTTATAGCCACCAAAGGGTGCATTGATCGATGTGTGGTCGTAACAGTTAACCCAAACGGTGCCCGCTCGAAGGGCGCGGGCGGCGCGGTGGCCGTCGCGTAGTCGATCAGTCCAGATCGCCGCGCCTAGGCCATAGTCAGTGTCATTGGCGATGGTCAACGCCTCATCCAGATCGTCCACGGTAATCACAACCAGGATGGGCCCGAATATCTCCTCGCGGGCCACACGCATATTATTGGTAACATCGTCGAGCACCGCCGGGGTCAGGTAGTACCCTCCGCTTTCGCAGCGTACCTGCTCGCCGCCGAACAAGAGTTTCGCCCCTTCGCGCTGGCCCTGTTCAAGATATCCCTGCACCTTTTCCATATGCGCCTGTTCAATCATCGCCCCCATCTGTACGGCTGGGTCGAGTGGGTCACCGGGCTGTAGTGCCTCGGCCCAATCGCGGAGTTTGGCAAGCAGCGTTTCCTTGACGGTTCGATCGACAATCAAGCGGGTTCCCGCGTGGCAGGTCTCGCCCTGGTTGTACCAGACACCATAGGCGACCGACATGGCGATGGTGTCTAGGTCTTCCACATCGCGAGTGACGATGTGGGGGCTCTTGCCACCGCACTCCAGACCGATACGCTTCATATTGGAGTGCGCGGAATACTCAAGAAAGGCTTTCCCGACCTCAGTGGAGCCGGTAAAACCGACAGCGTCGACGCCAACATGCAGACCCAATGCCTTGCCAGCGATGTGGCCCAGGCCTGTGACCACCTGGAAGGCGCCAGCGGGAATGCCAGCCCCTTGAGCAAGCTCGGCCACCTTGAGCGTTGCCAGGCTAGACTGCTCAGCGGGCTTGAGTATCACCGAGTTGCCTGCGCCCAGTGCCGGGCCAATCTTCCAGCTTGCGATAATCAACGGGTAGTTCCAGGGCACCACGGCGGCGACCACACCCACCGGCTCACGGTCTACCAGGCAGACGCTGCTTGACCCGTTAGGTGCCGTCTCACCGTAAAGTTTGTCGAGTGACTCGGCATACCAGCGCAGCCCCCCGACCAAGCCGGGCACATCCACGGTTGTGGTCTGGCCAATTGGCTTGCCGGTTTCCAAGGTCTCAAGTAACGCAATATCGTCGAGCTGTGCCTCAATGGCATCCGCCCAGGCGAGCATGCGCGATTTGCGCTCAGTAGGCGGCAAGTCTCGCCATTCACCACTTTCGAAGCTGCGGCGAGCACTAGAGACGGCGAGGTCGACGTCGGCAGCGTCGCAAGCCGCCACATCGGTGAGCACTTGACCAGTGGCAGGATTCTCTGCGGAAAAGGTAGCGCCGCTACGAGCGGGGACGAATTGTCCGTCGATATAGGCCAGTTGTGGCAGTGGGAGCGTACTCGCACGTTTCTGCCAGTCGGCGTGGGAACGGTTCGTCATTAAATAACCTCGGCGGTGAGTTGGCATGTCGTCGTGATACTAGGCGCTCAGGTGTGACCCCACAAACGAGGAAAGTGAACCGGGGGTATTCCAATAACTCATGCAAGTCTGGTATTCATTCGGCGTTTACTGACATCATCTGCTTAGTTTCTGCGAAAAAATCACTCAATGAGGACTCGGCGCATGTCACGCACATTACCCCCACTCAATTCTCTCAAGGCCTTCGAGGCCGCCGCCGAGTGTGCGAGTTTTACCCTGGCGGCGCAGCGGCTCTGTGTGACCCAGAGCGCGGTCAGCCGTCAAGTAAAGTTACTGGAAGAGCAGTTGGGGGTGGCGCTTTTTCAACGCGGTTCGGGCCACCTCCGATTGACCGACGCGGGGCGGCGGTTGCAACCAGTGCTGCGTCAGTCCTTTGATCGTATTGCCTGGACCGTAAGAGGGCTGCAAGAGCCGGATGCTGTCCCCCACCTGCGCCTGAATGCGCCACCTACCTTTGCCAACCGATGGTTGATCCCGCGGCTGGGGCGCTTGAAATCATTGCACCCGCATCTGGAGCTGTCCCTGACAACGCGTGCCGATGACGACCTTGTGGGAGACGAAAACCTGGATGCAGCGATTCGTTTCGGCACCGGTGAATGGTCGAATGCCGAGCTGGTGCACTTGATGCAAGAAAGTCATATCGCCGTCTGCGCACCCAAGCTCAGAGGGTCTATGCGTCGTGATGCGCTCGACCTCAATCACCAGGTGCTGCTCCATGTCCTTTGGGGGGAGGATCGCTTTCATACCTGGGATCACTGGCTGTCAGCGGCTGGTATCGAAGGCGTGAAGACCAGCGGTGGTATCGCGTTTGATCTACTGGAATTGGCGATTCATGCTGCCGTCAACGCGGTAGGCGTGACCATCGCTGACCGGCACATGGTTACGCGTGAGCTGGATAGAGGGGAGCTCGTATCATGGCTTGATGTCGAGGTTACCGGGCATCGCTCTTACTGGTTGGCAACCCGGCCGCATCAAGTGGAGTCGGCCAACCTCAAGCTTTTCCGCCAATGGCTGGCGCAGGAGATCGAGGATCCTCCTGTAGGTTTATAAGCCGTGACGGGCAGGTGACTGCAGGGCTATGAAGCGTCGTAGAGGCTGTTATTGGAGAGAAGCTGTTCACGCAGTAGGTCGACGAGCGTATCACCCGCGGGATGCTGGAAGCTCGGCGATTTTCGAACCGCCAGCTCGGCAGGTGGCAACGCTGGGAACCCTTCCGCTTCATCAAGGATGCGCCAGTTCTCTGGCATGGCGCGTCGGTCAGTGACCGTAACAGCCTTGCCCTGATTGACGGCAACGCGAAGCCCGGTGGGGCTTTGGGTCGTATACTCTAGCGACCATTGTCTGCCCAGGCGCGTAAGGGCTTCCAGGGCGCGTTCTCGATAAGGGCAGTGGTCAGGGAAAAGCGCCAATGCGAGCGGTGCATTGGGGGCGACACAATAATCTTGATGCGCTGCCCAAACCACTTCCTCATGGCCCATTGATACCCCATGCCGTTGGCTCTTGTGTTGAATGGTCAGTACGAGATCCAGTTCTCCCGCTTCCAAAGACTCGATGAGCTCACTCGACATGCGGCAATGAATATGCGGTCGAATGCGAGGATGTAGCTCGGCAAGGCGCGCCAATAGTGCCGGTAGCCAGGCTTCGGCATAATTTTCTGGTAGGCCGAAACGAATTACTCCGTCGTGGTCGCCGTGTCCGAGCACGCTTAGCGCCTCGCGTTGCAATTGCAACAGGCGGCGGGCGTAGACCAGAAACGTTTCACCATCCTGGGTCAGTGTCAGTTGGCGGCTCGTGCGCTGCAATAGACGCGTGCCGAGCCGCTCTTCCAGGGTGCGTATGCGCAGGCTAATTGTCGACTGGGTCTTATGGAGTTGGTTAGCGGCGGCAGTGAATCCATTGTTATCCACGACGGCAACGAAAGCACTCAGCAGTTCGTTGTCGAGCGACGGCGTGCGGGGCGAACTATCGGTATAGCCGATGGAATCCATCACAAGGAATTGTTTCCTCAATAGAGCTGGTTTATCCACTATGCCTCCAGATACACCGAGGTGCCAAGCCCGGTTCATATTTCTTTCTGGAGGATAATCCAATGCTGAATGCTGATCAGTTGGCGGATGCTGAGCGCCTAGATTTGTCTGCCTTCGTCGATACCCAGCGCTATCCACTCGATGAGCCCGATAGCCCGTCGCTTGTTGAGGTCATTGAGTCTGCACGGCGTGATCTTGACCGTGAGGGCTGTGCGGTGCTTCGGGGCTTTCTGCATCCGACCGTGCTTGAGCAAGCGCGGACAGAGAGTGCGCACATGGCCGAGAAAAGCTTCTTCAACACGCGCCAGGTCAACGCCTATTTTACGGCTGATGACCCCTCGCTACCGGATGATGATCCACGTCGGATATTCATGACACGCACCAGCGGTTTCGTCACCCGGGACATGATCACGGCGGATAGCCTGATTCATAGACTCTATGTCTCCAGGGCAATGAAGTCGCTGGTGGCACGCTGTCTTGGCGAAGAGCAAATTTATGAGTATGCCGACCCTTTCGCTGGCCTCGTGCTCAACGTACTGCCCGATGGTACTCAGCAGCCGTGGCACTACGACACCAACGAATTCATCGTCACCATGATGACGCAGCAGCCCGAAGCGGGCGGCGTTTTCGAGTATTGCCCGGGTATTCGTACACCGCAGGACGAAAACTATGCCGGTGTCAGCGCAGTGATTCGTGAGGATGACTCAACACCGATAAAGCGTCTGGATCTGCGTCCGGGTGATCTACAGCTTTTCAAAGGGCGCTTTAGTCTGCACCGCGTCTCGGAGGTGCAAGGTGATACGCCACGGCTGACGGCCATTTTCGCCTATTCGCAGCAGCCCGGCGTGGTCGGCAAGCTGGAGCGCACACGTCAACTGTACGGGCGTGTCGCTGAGCAGCATATCCAGGCAGAAGCCCGCTATGCCGAGCGTACTGACGGACTGATCGACTAAGCACGCATCCCTATATTTTCCATGAAGAGGAGAGACCATGAAGATGGATCTCGATACCCTCGGCATTCTTCCGCCGACCCATGCGCCTAGCGATTGCGAGCCGACGCACGCCGAGATTGAACAGGTACTGCTCGACCGTCTTGGCCGTGTTCGGCATGAGCTCGTCAAACGTGACCTGGCCGCGGTCGTGCTATTCGATCCGGCACACGTACGTTATGCCACAGGCTCGCGCAACATGCAGGTCTACAGCTCGCGCAACCCGGTGCGCTATGCATTCGTCCCGGCCGAAGGGTCAGTGGTGTTGTTCGAGTTTTCCGGCTGCGAGCACCTGGCCAAGCACCTGCCTACGGTGGATGAGATTCGCCCGGCGAAGGCAATTTCCTATTACTTCAATGAGAAGAACACCGAGTCGGTGACCCGCGCCTGGGCGGACGAGATCATCGACCTCGTTCGTCAATGTGGCGGCGGCAAGCGTATCGGCATCGAAAGCGCCACGCCGGAAGCGGCATTCATGCTGCAGAGGAGCGGCTTAGAGGTATTGGATGCACAGGCGCCACTGGAGTTGGCACGCGCCATCAAGGTACCCAATGAGATCAAGATGATCCGTTCGTCGCTGCGTGCGGTAGAAGAGGGTGTGCATAAGCTCGAAATGGCGATCAAGCCGGGCATGAGCGAGAACGCTGTGTGGTCACGGCTGCACCAGCACATCATCGAAACTGATGCTGACTTTGTTGAGACACGCTTGATGAACTCGGGGCCGCGCACCAATCCATGGTTCCAGGAGTGTTCAGACCGAATCATCCAAGATGGCGAACTGGTGGCGCTAGATACCGACGTGGTAGGACGCTACGGGTATTATGCCGACTTCTCCCGCACTTTTCTGTGTGGCGATGGCCAGCCAAGCCAGGCACAGAAGGATCTCTACGCCATGGCTTACGAACAAATCCGTACCAATATGCAAAACATCCGGCCCGGTATCAGTTTTAAGGAATACGCCGAGCGTGCCTGGCAATTGCCAGAAGCCTACAAGGCGCGCCGTTACTTCGCTTTGGCGCATGGCGTTGGCATGAATGGCGAGTATCCCTACATCGTTCATCGTGAGGATATCGACGACAAGGGCTACGACGGAATTATTGAGCCGGGAATGACGCTTTGTGTGGAGAGCTTTATCGGCCACGAAAAGGGTGGTGAGGGCGTCAAGTTGGAGGAGCAACTCTACGTACGCGACGACGGAAAAGTGGAGTTACTGTCCGATTATCCCTTCGATTCCAGGTTGCTGGAATATACCTAGTGAAATGGTACTACATTCTTTTTTCTCATGATGGCTATTCAGTAATGTCGATCGTTATTCGGTAATAACCTGCTACGATTGACTTTTTAGCATGGCTAAATTATTAGAAGGGAGCTTAATATGAATAAAATCTCATCATCGTTCTTGGTGGTAGGGCTGCTCGCAACGACAACTGCCGTTCAGGCGGACAATCACAAGTCATTGGTGATCGGTACCAATAATTGGGCCGAAAACATTGCAGTTGCCAACATGTGGAAGATCATCCTTGAAGAAGAGCATGGCTACGACATTGAACTTTCCGATGTCGGCAAGAGTGTGCTTTACAGTGGTCTGGCCAACGAGGATTTCGATCTCTCCCTGGAGATCTGGTTACCTACCACTGATGCCTCTTTCCTTGAGCCCCACAAGGATGCGATTGACGTGCACGATGTTTGGTACGAAGGTACTGGGCTGGGCCTGGTGGTGCCGGGCTACGTGGATATCGACACCATCCCTGAGCTTGGCGAAAACGCCGAGGCTTATGAGTACCAGGGTAGCCCGGCTATTCTTGGTATTGACTCAGGTTCGGCAATTGCAGGCTCTACCGACGATGCGATAGACGTGTACGAATTGCCACTTAAGCAAATCAATAGCTCTGGGCCGGCGATGATGGCGGCGCTAGATGATGCTTATCAGCGCGAAGAGCCGATCGTCGTGACACTGTGGAGCCCGCATTGGGCCTTTGCTGAGTACGACCTCAAATATCTGGAAGATCCTGAGGGCGTTTATGGCGAAAGTGACGATATTCACTGGTTCTCGCGCAAAGGTTTCGGTGACGATGATCCCTGGCTAACGTCCGTGCTCAATGATTGGTACATGGACGACGATACATTGGGCGGCCTGATGGCCGAAATCGAGCAAGCCGGTGACCCAGTAGAAGGTGCCCAGATTTGGATCGATGAGAATCGTGACTTGATTGATGGGTGGATAGCGGCTGGTGACGACGAATAATACTTTATTGACTACCTGAGTCAGCATGCTGAGCTATTTATCAGTGCGCTTGAGATTTGAATTCAAACATATTTAGCAGTCGTTAGTTTTGACGTGTGCTACCTATTTGCTACCTAGAACCAATCCAACAAAAAACGGCCACTTGCTGTATTAGCTAAGTGGCCGTTTTCCGGAATTTTTGGTCGGAATAGCAGGATTCGAACCTACGACCTCTGCCTCCCGAAGGCAGCGCTCTACCAAGCTGAGCTATATTCCGAAGGTTGCCGAGCAATGCTTATCTGTGCTCAACAACGGAGGGTGGATCATACTTAGCCAGAGGTGTTTTTTCAAGTCCTCGGCGGTGTGATCTAGCAATTTTTATGCTTGGCGATCAACCGCTAAGCGGGCCAATTGGGCCATGCTGTCGCGGTAGATGCTGGGCGGTAGGGCGTCCAGTTGTTGCAGGGCTTTATCGGCCATCTCTTCGGCGCGCTGGCGGGTATAGTCGAGTGCGCCGGTGGCGTGAATAATTTCCAGCACGGCGTCGAGCTGCTCAAGACCGCCATCGCGAATCACCTGACGAATCAGCTTGGCCTGTTCCGGCGTGCCTTGCTCCATGGCGTGGATCAGTGGCAGTGTTGGCTTGCCTTCGGCTAGGTCGTCGCCAACGTTTTTGCCCATGGCATCGGCGTCGCCCTGATAATCCAGCAGGTCATCGATCAACTGAAAGGCGAGACCTAAGTAGCGGCCATAATATTGGAGAGCGCGCTCCTGTTCCGGCGTTGCTTCTGCCAGCACAGCACCGCTGTGGGAAGCCGCTTCAAACAGCATGGCGGTTTTGCCCAAAATGGTCTCGAAGTAGTCCTCTTCGGAGATGCTGGGGTTGCCGATGTTGGTCAACTGCAGCACTTCCCCTTCCGCGATGATGCAGGTAGCGCCGGAAAGGATCGCCATAATGCGCATCGAGCCCACATCGACCATCATCTGAAACGAGCGGGCGTAGAGAAAGTCACCGACCAGTACCGAGGGCGCATTGCCCCAGGCGTCGTTGGCGGTTTTCTTGCCCCGGCGCATATGCGATTCATCCACCACGTCATCGTGTAGCAGCGTGGAGGTGTGCATAAACTCTATTAATGTGGCCAGCGGAATATGCTTGTCGCCGGTGTAGTCGAGGGAGCGGGCGGCTAGGAGTGCCAGTAAAGGGCGCAAGCGCTTGCCGCCGCTTTCGGTAATGTACTGGCCGATCGTTTCAACCAGTGGCACTTTAGAGTTGAGCTGCTCGACAATTGTCCGATTGACGGCTGCGAAATCATCGGCCACCACGGCATGCAGCGGTGAAGGCGTTGGGCTGTCAGGCTGGGCTGAGGAGACGTTAGCGGTCATGGGATACGTTCATCGCGGCAGATTGAGGCGGTAACTCCCGCCCATAGTGGAGGTCATGCTATGGGGCTGCCTGTTAGGCGTCAAGACACGCGCTGTGGTCACGCTATGATATGCCGTTATAAGGAGATGGTCGTGTCAATTGACAATAGCCTATGGTCTTGTGGTAAGAGAAGATAGTCGTTATAATCCGCGACCCACTCATCTTGCTCCCTGTCAGATGGCTCCAAAAGGGGCGCCACTCGCAGCAGGTCGATAAGAGCACGACTCGAAAGAGCGTAGGAGATGAGTGCCGTTTAACCGTTAGAACGGCATTAACGACAGTCCGGAGAGCGACATGTACGCAGTTATCAAAAGCGGTGGTAAGCAATACCGCGTTCAAGAAGGTCAAACCCTCAAGCTCGAGAAAATCGAAGTCGCTACCGGCGAAACGATTGAGTTTGACGAAGTGCTGATGGTCGCTGATGGCGATGACTTCAACATCGGTGCGCCGATGATCAGTGGTGCTAAAGTCTCTGCCGAAGTGGTTTCCCACGGGCGCGGCGATAAAATCACCATCATCAAGTTCCGTCGTCGTAAGCACCACATGAAGCGTCAGGGCCACCGCCAGTGGTTCACTGAAGTCAAAATTACCGGAATTTCTGCGTAAGCGGTCAATTCCCTTAGGAGGATTTTGCAATGGCACATAAAAAGGCAGCCGGCTCCACGCGTAACGGTCGCGATTCCGAGTCCAAACGCTTAGGTGTAAAACTCTTCGGTGGCCAAGCGGCGACTGCAGGTAACATCATCGTGCGTCAGCGCGGCACGCGTTTCCACGCGGGCACAGGCGTAGGCCTTGGTCGTGACCACACACTGTTCGCACTGAGCGACGGTTTTGTGAAGTTTGAGACCAAAGGCCCGAAAAACCGCAAGTTCGTTAGCATCGTTTCTGCCTAAACGGCTAGTGCTATGCTCGCGGTTGCGAGAAAAAAGGCCCCGCTATGGCGGGGCTTTTTTGTCGGTTAAATCTCTTTTCCAATACGCTTTACCAGAATGCTGGGTTTTACCAAGATACTGGTGGGAATAAAGGTTGGAGAAAAAGTAGTGCATATATTAGGGCGGCGGAAGCGGCCGGGAGAATCCAATGCAGTTCGTCGATGAAGCCTCGATTATTGTTGAGGCGGGCAAAGGCGGCAATGGCTGTCTGAGCTTTCGCCGCGAAAAATATGTGCCCAGGGGCGGCCCCGATGGGGGCGATGGCGGTCATGGTGGTAGCGTTTACCTAATTGGTGACGATGCTCTTAACACCTTGATCGATTTTAAATTCCAGCGCTTCTATAAAGCCCAGAACGGGCAGGGCGGCATGGGCCGCCAAATGAGCGGTAAGGCCGGTGAAGACCTGCACGTCAAAGTGCCGGTGGGCACCACGGTGATTGATGAAGACACCCTGGAAGTCATCGCCGATGTGACCGAAATTGGCCAGGTGGTGCTGGTGGGCGAAGGTGGTCGCCGTGGTTTGGGTAATATCCACTTTAAATCGTCTACCAACCGCGCACCGCGTCGGACGACACCGGGTACCGACGGTGACCGCCGCAACCTGCGCTTGGAAATGAAGGTAATGGCCGATGTGGGCCTGCTGGGCATGCCCAATGCGGGTAAGTCTACGCTGATTCGCTCGGTGTCCGCCGCCAAGCCCAAGGTCGCCAACTACCCGTTTACGACCTTAGTGCCCAACTTGGGCGTGGTAAAACTGGGTATGCACGAGCACTTCGTAATGGCCGATGTACCCGGCTTGATTGAAGGAGCCTCTGATGGCGCCGGTTTAGGGTTGCGCTTCCTGAAGCACTTAACCCGCACGCGGCTGCTATTCCACGTGGTCGACGTCGCACCGTTTGACGAGTCCGACCCGGTGGAAGCGGCAAAAGCCATTGTTCATGAGTTGGGGCAGTTTTCTCCGGCGCTTTCTGAGCGGCCGCGCTGGCTGGTGCTGAACAAGTTTGACCTGCTGCCGGAAGATGAGCGCGAAGAGCGCGCCCAGAAGATTATTCAGGCGCTCAACTGGGAAGGCCCGGTGTTCCGCATTTCGGCGATCAGCAGCGATGGCACCGATAAGCTGGTTCAGGCAGCCTACCGCTGGTTGACCGAGCAGCGCCGCCTTGAGCACGAAGATGAAGAAGCGTTGGCCCGTGAAGAAGAGATGCGCCGCCGCATGGAAGAGGAGTCGGTCGCGCGTACCGAAGCTCGCCTGGGCCGTCGGCGCAAGCGGGACGATGAAGATGATGAAGACTTCGACGACGATGATTACGACGTTGAAGTTGAATACGCCCCTTAGTGGTATTGAGCGGGTGCATTCGGTAGTCAGCTAAAATCGGTAGTAAGCTAAAAGGGGGCTGCGTTCGCGCGGCCCCTTTTATGGGCATCTGATTAAGTTGCAAGTGGCTGATTTAGTGGTGAGTATCTGATTTAGTGGTGAGTATCTGATTTAGTGATGAGTGCCTGATTAAGTTGTTAGCGTCTGATTGAGGTGGGTCGCATGGAAAGTAACGAGCAAATCCTGGGCCGCAGCGCGCTCAGCCGTGCACGGCGGGTCGTGGTGAAGATTGGTAGTGCGCTGCTGACTAACGATGGCCGCGGCCTGGACGAACCTGCCATCGGTGGTTGGGTGGATCAAATTGCCGCTTTGCACCAGCAGGGCATTGAAGTGGTACTGGTCTCTTCCGGCGCCGTGGCGGCTGGCATGGTGCGCCTTGGCTGGCAGGTGCGCCCCAGCGCCGTACATGAGCTGCAGGCGGCTGCGGCGGTAGGCCAAAATGGCCTGACCCAATGCTACGAGCAGCACTTTGCCCGCCACGACATGCTCACCGCGCAGATTCTGCTTACCCATGACGACCTTTCCAACCGCAAGCGTTACCTTAATGCGCTCTCTGCGCTGCGTACGCTGGTAGAGATGCGCGTAGTGCCGGTGATCAATGAAAACGACACCGTGGTCACCGATGAGATTCGCTTTGGCGACAACGACACGTTAGGCGCGCTGGTTGCTAACCTACTGGAAGCGGATGCGCTGCTGCTATTGACCGACCAGGAAGGCCTGTTTGACGCCGACCCACGGCACAACCCCGATGCCCAGATGATTGCCGAAGGGCGTGCCGACGACCCACGCTTAGCCGCCGTGGCAGGCAGCGGTGGCGCGCTGGGGCGGGGCGGTATGACCACCAAGGTGCGCGCGGCGCAGTTGGCGGCGCGCTCCGGGGCGGTCACGGTGATTGCCAGTGGCCGCCAGCCCGACGTAATCAACCGGATAATGTCGGGCGAAGCGCTAGGCACGCTGCTGCGTCCTGACCAAGTGCCCATGGCGGCACGCAAGCGCTGGTTGGCGGGTCAACTGCAGGTGCGTGGCACGCTGGTGCTGGATGCGGGGGCGGTCAAGGTATTGCGCGATAAAGGCTCAAGCTTACTGGCAGTGGGCGTGCGCGATGTACAGGGCGGTTTCAAACGCGGCGATATGGTGGTGTGTGTGGATGAGCAGGGTGCGTCAGTGGCCAAAGGCTTGGTGAACTATGGCGCTGATGAAGCGCGCCAATTGGCGGGCCAGCCCAGCCACCAGATCGAAGCCATCCTCGGTTACGTGGAAGCCCATGAACTGATCCATCGCGATAACCTTGTCGTTATATAGAGGCTTATTCTGGTCGTTTTTCAGTCCCGAATGCGGGGCGGTAGAGGCACTTGCCGGGGCCAGTCATCAGGTACCAAAAATAGCCGCTCGTAGCGTTGTTCATTGTGCTCCCGCTCTGAGAAGCACAGCATTACTTGCTGGGGTGAGCGCCAGGCGTGAACCTTTTCGATAATGGCAGGCAACTGCTCCGCCGCAGGGCGAAAAGCGCTGAGGGGCGGCGGGGCTAGCCAGTGAGGTTTTTCCAACCACGCCATGCGCGGCATGGCGGGAAACCGGGCTGCCAGCGCAGGCCAGTCACGTAAGTAGCACCAGGTACCTCGGCGATGGTCTGCCGTCGCGCCTTCGGGCGCTGGCATGGCGGCGTGCCAGGGGTAGTAAAGTACGCCGGGCATCGCCAACCGCTGGGTTAACTGCTCGCCTAAACGCAGATCAGAAACACCCAGATCCCGTGGCGTTAGCCAATGCGTAAGCGTTTCCAGCGCAGGCGCCGTGGTGGAAAGGGGGAGCTGGTGACGTCTGAGGTGAGAGCACTTAAGCGCCAGGCTGTCTAACCCGCCGGGGCCAATCCAGCGGCTTTGACTATTGGCTGCCCCAGGCCCTTCAGGCAGCCCCAGGTAGAACTTAATAGCGACTTCTAAATGTATCGGTGCCGGGTTGTCGCGGGTTCTGTACAGCATATCCAGCTCGCCCAGGGTGTTGCGCTGGCGGGTGATGCGCACGTTCCGGGCGAGCAGCCGTGTATTCGGTGCGTGATCTAATAGCATATGCCACAGGCGTTCGTGGTAATGGCCCATGCGCGTTGCGCGGCTGCCGTTCAACGCGGTTAGCGGTGATAGGCCAAGCTTACGTAGCCAGGGCAATAGTGCTTTCTCCAGCCCTAACTCTTTAATGGTGGGCCGCCCTCCACAGGGAATCGGCGGAGGAAGCACCACAAGATCAGGCGTGGAGATCAGCCAAGCCAAATCTCTTAGCACTGACACCGTGTTGCCGAGTTCTACATTCTCCAGCGCGCCGTCAATGCCTTCGTTCAGCACGGATATCTCCTCAGCAACCTGATAAGGTCAGCACTATCACTTTAGCTACATGATTTGTCAGCCTACCATAAACGCAGCGGGCTCCCCGTGGGGAGCCCGCAAAGCGATTAGCTGGATAAATTAATCGCGGTCAATTTGAGTCACTTCGGAAGAACCCTGACGGACGCTGATTTCTAGCTCACGGCCATCTTCGCCGCGGCCTTCAATATCGATGATGCCGCTTTTATCGATATCGAGATCTTCAAATTCAACCATACCCTCCTGGCTAGCTACGTCCAGTGCTTGACGGATATCGTCTTCGCTCATACCCCAGGCACCGGTAATCAGGCGCTCGCGTTTCTCTTGTAGCGTTTCACCGTTATCAAGAGAAAATTCCACATCGGCGTACCACTCATCGTCCAGCCAACCTTCTACCTCTACGCGGCCACGGCTTTTAATGCTAACTTCTTCGTAGTGGCTGAAACCGTAGTTATTGGCGTGGGTCAATACGTCATCAATGCGATCCATCGGTAGCGAATCGTCGGCCTGCACACTCCCTGCAGCCGCAGCAAGCAGCAGCGCAGAGGTCGGGATCAGCAGCATTTTTTTCATGGTGTTCATGGCAAATTCCTTCTTTACGTATCTGTACGAGAATCTCTGTACGTCAATGTTTATACAACAGTGAATAAACGGCATTCAGCGAATGCGACAGTGAATTTATACCACCCCGATACTTTCCTTAAGCTGACAAAGCTGTTCATCTAACGTTCATGTTGCCTTTGGCATGCTGACCCTATGAGTAAAATCCTACGCCACTTTAAAAAGCTACTGCGCAGCGTCCCTCGCCGCAACGTCACTGGGTTAGCCTTGGTGCTGTTGCTGGCGGGTAGCGCGGTGGGTGACCAACATTGGGAGTCGCTACATGGCGAAGTGCGCCGCGGTGAGGTCGTGCCTCTCGACACTATTTTGGATTGGCTGGAAGCGCACTATATAGGGGAAGTGCTGGAGGTTGAGGTGGAACGTGAAGGGGGTTATGTCGAGTATGAGATCAAATTGCTTGGCCCCCAGGGCCAAGTGGTCGAGTTCGAGTTTGATGGCCATAACGGCCAATTGATGGCCATTGAAGGGGTGCGTATCAATGATATGCGCCGCTAGCCTGTTGATGTCACTTGCCAAAAAAGGGTAGTTAGCCGATGAAGTGTTTGTTGGTAGAGGACGACCAGGCGCTGGCTCGCGAGCTTAGCCAAGCATTGCGCGATGGCGACTGGCTTGTAGAGCATGCGGCTAACGGTCAGGATGCTGATTTTCTGGTACGCACGGAAGCCTACGACACGCTGATTCTGGATGTCGGACTACCCGATGGCGATGGCACTCGCTGGCTTTCGGCATGGCGGGAAGATGGTATCGACCTGCCGGTGTTGATCCTTACCGCCCGGGAACGCTGGGCCGATAAAGCCGCGGGTTTTACTGCCGGGGCGGATGACTACGTCACAAAACCCTTTGAGCCCGCGGAAGTACTGTTTCGCCTGCGCGCCCTTGTGCGCCGCAGCCACGGCCATGCCCATCCAGTACTGAAAGTGGGTGAGTTGAGTTTGGATACCCACACCCAGCACGTCACCTTGGCAGGGCGTCCGGTGGGATTAACCGCCCAGGAAACCCGACTGCTGGGCTATTTAATGCACGCCGCACCGCGGGTGGTGAGCCGCACCGAGCTCTCGGAGCACGTTTATGACCGCGACCACGAGCCGGACTCCAACGTGATCGATGTTCAGGTCAGCCGCCTGCGTCGCAAGTTGGGCAGTTGGCGAATTGCCACCCTGCGTGGCCAGGGCTATCGCTTATTAGCAGAAGAGCCCGCTACCGAATGAGTCGACTCAATTCGGTCTGGCCTGAACTTTGGGTAAGGCGCTGGGCAAAGCGCTCTATAAGCCTGCGGCTACTGCTGGCGGTGCTAGTGATGATAGGGCTAGCGCTGCCCGTTGCGGGCACGCTGCTTTCTCATCATTACCGTGCCTCGGCCACTCAGGCCTTTGATGAGCGCCTGGGGGCCACCCTCAACGTCATCATGGCGGGCGTTACCTACGAC
Source organism: Vreelandella sp. 2A-K22 (assembly GCF_054065485.1). Taxonomy (NCBI): domain Bacteria; kingdom Pseudomonadati; phylum Pseudomonadota; class Gammaproteobacteria; order Oceanospirillales; family Halomonadaceae; genus Vreelandella; species Vreelandella sp. 2A-K22. Next base: position 71,710 of record NZ_JBSUGC010000014.1, read on the forward strand.
CGCATAGAGCAACAGCTTGTCCATGACCGGGCGCTGGGCGACCCGCGTTTTGACAATGTCTACTCCGGCTGGTATTGGCAAATCACCGATGGCGAGCAGCATACGTTGGCCTCGCGCTCGCTGTGGGATCAGCGCCTGCCGGTGATTGATAGCGACACTCTTAGCGCTCGCTCGATACCTGGCCCTCGGGGGCAGTCGCTGCGCGTGGTGGAGCGTGATATCTATTTGGCGCCGTTAGAAACGCCGCTACATATTAGCGTCGCCGCCCGGGACGATGTGTTGGCCCGGGACATTGGCGAATTTCAGCGCCTGCTGTGGGGCGGTTTAGTGGGCCTGGGCGTGTTGTTGCTTGGCGTATTGGCGCTCCAGGTACGCTGGGGGCTAGCGCCACTGCGCCGCATGCACGCCAACCTGCATGAGGTGGAGCAGGGGCGCGCCGAGCAGTTAGATACCCGCTTGCCCGACGAGCTGGCAACGCTTGCTGCCTCAATGAACGCGGTGCTGGCCCGCGATCAGCGCTTGATTGAGCGTGGCCGCCATACCGCTGGCAACCTTGCCCATGCGCTGAAAACCCCGCTGAGCGTGATGCGCCTGCAGCTACGCCAGTTGCCGGAAGCGAACCGAGCCGCCTGGGAGGTTGAGCTAGAACGCGTGGATAGCGCGGTACGTCATCATTTGGCACGCGCTTCAGCGGCGGGCGAAGGCGTTCGCTTTGCGCCCATTGATTTACATGCCACCCTGGCGCCGCTGCTCAATGGGCTGGCCAGGCTTGCCCAGCGGCGTGGCATTGAGCTGCGCCAAACCTGGGCGGGTGAGATTAAAGTCCATATGGATGGGCAGGATATTCAAGAGCTGGTGGGTAACTTAATGGATAACGCGCTGCGCTGGGCGCATAGCGATGTGCAGCTACAGCTAGAGAGTGACGGGCAGCAGTTAACCTTGACCGTTAGCGACGACGGCCCCGGTATGAACGAATCAGAGTGCCAGCAGGCGGTGCAGCGCGGTAAACGGTTGGATGAACAGCGTTCGGGCAGTGGCTTGGGTTTGGCCATTGTGACTGATCTTGTCGCTCTGTATAGCGGCCAACTGCACCTTAGCCGCGCCAGCACTGGTGGGTTAAAAGTCGTGGTGGAGCTGCCCGTCGTCGCGCGTAATCGTCTCGTATAAATAATGGAGACCGCACCGAATGAATCGTACAGATACGCTGCCCGATATAGTCGCCGGCCCCCTATTAAGACGTATCAGCACTACACGGCTGGTACTTTGGCTCGTCGCCACTCGGCCACTGAACATGGCATTAGTGCTGCGCCCAGGGCACGCCGATAGCCAGTCAATCGGCTTAGCGCACCACCAGCAGTGCATCCCCATCGGTCAGCGGGCCTTTATCTACCTAATTGATTGTGAGCTTGAGTCAGCGCTGCCCTGTGACGAGCGCATCGAGTACGACCTGCAGGTGGGAACACAGCAGGGCGAGTGGCGCTCTCTGCCCGAGTGGGCGCCGTGGCTCTGTTATGATGGCGCCGCCTATCCTGCCTTTGTGATTGCATCCCGCCATCACCGCCTGATGCATGGCTCCTGCCGCAAGCCCCATCACGACAGTGCCGATGGCCTGGTGCGCGCCGACAGTTGGCTTGCTGAGCAGCAGTCAGCGCCCACCGAGTGGCCCGCTTGGCTGCTGATGACCGGTGACCAGGTGTACGCCGACGACGTGGCCGGGCCGATGCTACGCGCCGTGCATGCGTTGATTGAGCGGTTAGGGCTGGTGGATGAGCGGCTGGAAGGCGCGACTGTCGACGATAGCCAGGCGCTCTACCGCTCGCCGGATAGCTACTATCGGCGCGCGGAGCTGCTGCCCGATGTGACCAGCAACGCGGCACTGCGCGAGCGCTTCTTCGGCGGTGTCAAAAAGCCAGTGTTTACCTCGGCGAATGCCCATAATCACTTGATGACGCTGGCTGAAATGCTCGCCATGTACTGCCTGGTGTGGTCGCCGGTGCCCTGGCAGGTGATTGCCCCTAAAGCGCCTGCCTTAGATGAAAAAGACGCCGAGCTCTATCGTCAGGAGCAGGCGGTAATCGATGCCTTTGCTGAAGGCTTGCCCCAGTGTGCTCGGGTGATGGCGCATCTGCCCAGCCTGATGATCTTCGATGACCACGACGTTACCGACGACTGGAACCTAACCGCCGACTGGGAGCGCGCCGCCTACGGTCACCCGTTCTCTAAACGTATTATCGGTAACGCTCTGGTGGCCTATCTGCTTTGCCAAGCCTGGGGTAACGATCCGGATAAATTGAACCCGTTAGCCCATCATGCCTTGACCCTGCTGGGTGATGGCGAACAACCGCTAGTCTGCGCTGAACAGGATGGGCTGATCGAGCGATTGCTGCGTTTTCAGGGCTGGGAGTTTCAGGTGCCCGGCACTCCCGCACTAATTGTGCTGGATACCCGCACCCGACGCTGGCGCAGCGAACGCAGCCCGCATCGGCCTTCAGGCTTGATGGACTGGGAGGCGCTAATGGAAATGCAGCAGGCGCTAATGGGGGCCAAAAGTGCGGTGATTGTCTCTCCCGCACCGATGTTCGGCGTCAAGTTGATAGAGGGAATCCAAAAGCTGTTTACCCTTGCCGGTAAGCCGTTGGTGGTGGATGCCGAAAACTGGATGGCGCACCGGGGAGCGGCCAATACGCTGCTGCAGATTTGGCGGCACTCCAAAACCCCAGGCAACTACGTGATTCTATCTGGCGACGTGCACTACTCGTTTGTCTACGACATTGTGGTGCGTCATCAGCGCCGTTCTCCCCATCTGTGGCAGATCACCTCAAGCGGGATCAAAAACACCTTTCCCAAAAATCTGCTCAATACCTTTGACCGGCTCAATCGCTGGCTCTATGCGCCGTGGTCGCCGCTTAATTGGTTCACCAAGCGCCGCAAGCTAAGCGTTCACCCCCGCGATCCTGACCGCGCCAGCGCGGGTGAACGGCTGTGGAACGCCAGCGGCATTGGCTTAGTAACGCTGGATGAAAAAGGCCACCCTATCGATATCCGACAGCTCGACGCCGACGGTAGCGAGGTGGTCTTTCCGGCGCGAGAAAAACCGCTCATTTAACGTCAGTGTAGCGTCAACTGACTGATGTCCTTGATGATTGTCATTATAGCGTCACAAAAATGACGCACGCTTGCTTGCAGCTTATCAACCAACTCCAGGGAAGGTGACACATCATAGGAACCACCGCTGGTTATTAGGGTGGCAGAATAGGGCAGCAGGCAAATGACCGCACAAGAATCGCAGTGGTTGCAAAAGATTATTGCAACAGAAGAGTTGCACGTGCTCTTTCAGCCCATTGTGGATGCCAGCCAGCAGGCGATTTATGGCTACGAAGCACTGATTCGTGGGCCTAAAACATCGCCGCTTCACTCGCCGTTACGACTGTTTGAAGTAGCCACTCAGGCCGGAAAGCTGGTGGAATTAGATATACTCTGCCGACGGTTAGCCATCTACCGCTTTGCAGAGCTCGATCTGCCGGGCCTGCTGTTTCTTAACGTTATGCCGTTGACGATCGTAGAGCGTGATTTTCGCGAAGGCTTAACGCTTGGCTTTATTCGTGACAGCGGCTTGCCCCCAGAGCGGGTGGTGATCGAGCTCACTGAACACGTGCCAATCCACGACTACGAGCTAATGCGCCAAGCGGTGGATCACTACCGCACCATGGGCTTCCAGGTGGCGCTGGATGACCTCGGTGCAGGTCACTCAAGCCTGCGCCACTGGTCGGAGCTGCGCCCGGATTTCGTTAAACTCGACCGACACTTTATCTCCGGCATTGACCAGGATCCTGCCAAGCGAGAGTTCCTGCGTTCGATTCTCGATGTGGCGCGTAGCCTGGACTGCCAAGTGATCGCCGAAGGGGTGGAGACCGCTGCTGAGCATCTTTGCTTGTGGGAACTCGACCGTGGGCTCGCACTACTACAAGGCTTCTATTTCGCCCGACCCAACCAGCAGCCGCCTTTAGAACTCAATATGGTGCTGCCAGCGAGCACCCAATTAAAAAGCCCTGCGGGTCGCACCACGCGCTCGATTTTACGGGCTACCGATGCCATAACTACGGATTGCGCAGTGCCGTATATCTCCGAGCGATTTCGCCAACAACCCAGTTTGCGCTGCGTGGCCGTGCTGGAGAATGGTAAGCCCGTGGCTGTGGTGCGACGCAACTCGTTTTTAACTCTATTTACCAACCCCTATAGCCATTCGCTTTATGCCAAGCGCCGTGTGCTGGACGTTGCTGATGCACGCATGCTGGTGGCCGAAGCGGATACTCCGCTTGAGATTTTGAGTCAGAAGTTGACCGACAGCCGGGATATTGAGCAAGAGGACTTTGTCATCGTTAACGCTAACGGTGACTACCTGGGGATGGGCAATATCGTTGACCTTTTGCGTGAGATTACCGCGATTCAGGTGCGCCAAGCGCGGCATGCCAACCCGCTCACCGGCCTGCCGGGTAATATCCTGATCAATGAAACCCTGGCGGCTTATTTGGCCTCCGGGCATGGGTTTGCTGCGGCCTATGTTGACTTGGATAACTTTAAAGCCTTTAACGATGCCTATGGCTACGCCCGAGGTGACCACATCATCATTTCGCTATCGCGGCTGCTGCAAGCACAGGTAGAGAATGCCGGGGGCTTTATTGGCCATATTGGCGGCGATGATTTTATGATGTTGCTGCCGCTTGAGTACTGGGAAAGTGTTTGTCAGCAAATTCTACACTCATTCGAGGTGATGGCTCCGGGCTTCTATGAAGAGGCTGACCGCCTTCAGGGCGGGATTCACATCGAAAACCGTCAAAATAGAATGACGTTTTTTCCCTTTGTGAGCGTCTCGATTGCGGTAAAACCCATCCATGATACGACTACCTGCCAATCGCTGGATATCGCAGGCGAGCTTTCTGAGCTGAAGCACCAGGCCAAAAAAATTCCCGGTAACAGCCTGTTTGTAGAGCGCCGCGGTCACGAGGCTTTTCAAGCTGTAGATTAACTGTCCTTCGCCAAAACGTCACGAAGTGGTCATATAAGTGCCCCATTTCTGTCATCTGGAGTCGTCAGGATGTTGTCATCTTTTAATAACTCTACAGAACGCTACAGGTGACCCATGCAGACATTATCCCTCTCCCGCACGTTAATCAGTGCCGCCGTTGCCAGTGCCTTCGCTTTGGCCGCAGTGAACGCCTCTGCGGATCTGTCTTCACGCTATGTGGATAACGATGGCGATATGGTCGCCGATGTCCCCAGCGACGAGTCACAGTGGGTTGACCCGGATACCTTGGTGTTTGCCTATACACCGGTTGAAGATCCTGCGGTTTACGCTGATGTCTGGTCTGGTTTTTTGGATCACCTGAGCGAAGCCACCGGTAAAAAAGTGCAGTTCTTTCCGGTTCAGTCCAACGCTGCCCAGCAGGAAGCGCTGCGCGCTGGCCGTCTCCACGTAGCCGGTTTCAATACCGGCGGCGTACCGGTCGCGGTTAACTGCGGTGGTTTCCGCCCTTTCGCCATGATGGCCGCGGAAGATGGCAGCTTTGGTTATGAGATGGAGATTATCACCTACCCAGGAAGCGGCATTGAAGCCGTTGAAGACTTGCAGGGTCGCCAACTAGCGTTTACCTCAGAAACCTCTAACTCTGGCTTCCGCGCCCCCTCTGCGCTGCTGCGCTCTGAGTACGGTATGGAAGCGGGGGAAGATTTTGAGACCGCTTTCTCTGGTTCTCACGACAACTCCATTCTCGGCGTGGTCAACGAAGACTACGACGCGGCGGCGATTGCTAACTCCGTGGGCAAGCGGATGATTTCCCGCGGTGTAGTGAACGAAGGTGATTACGAAATTATCTACACCTCACAAACCTTTCCCACCACCGCTTACGGGCTGGCGAATAACCTGAACCCGGAACTTGCCGAGAAGATTCAGGATGCGTTCTTCAGCTACGACTGGGAAGGCACGGCCCTCGAGTCAGAATTCGCCAACTCCGGCGAAGCGCAGTTTATTCCGATTACTTATCAGGATAACTGGGCGGTTATTCGCACTATCGCTGACGCCAACGGCGTGACCTACGACTGCGATTAATCTTTAAGCAGTACCCCAATACGATCGGCCAGGAGGGCAACCTTCTGGCCGAACCGCTATGTAGATGAGGCACTTCCATGTTGACACTCACCGGCGTTGGTAAACGTTACCCTACCGGGGATCGAGCGCTGACGGATATTGAACTCACGCTGCCCAAAGGCCAAGTGATGGCGCTGATTGGACCATCTGGCGCGGGTAAAAGCACACTGATTCGCTGTGTGAACCGGTTGGTTGAGCCTACTCAGGGCAGCATTCGCCTGGACGGCACGGAACTGACGAAGCTCTCGGGACATAAGCTGCGTCATGCCCGCCGCTCCATGGGAATGATTTTTCAAGAGTATGCGTTAGTAGACCGCCTAACCGTGATGGAAAACGTGCTTTCAGGTCAGCTCGGTTACGTGGGCTTTTGGCGCAGCTTCCTGCGCCGCTACCCGCAGGAGGCTGTGATTGAAGCCTTCCGTCTATTGGAGCGAGTGGGGTTGCCGCATGCCATCGATAAACGTGCCGATGCCCTGTCTGGCGGCCAGCGCCAGCGGGTGGGTATCGCCAGGGCGCTCCTGCAAAGTCCTAAGCTGTTGCTGGTGGATGAACCCACCGCCAGCCTTGACCCAAAAACTTCGCGCCAAATCATGCGTTTGATTCGTGAGCTGTGCGCAGAGCGCGAACTGGCGGCGATCATCAATATTCACGACGTAGCGCTGGCCCAGCAATTTGCTGACCGCATTGTCGGCCTGCGGGCGGGTGAAATCGTCTTTGATGGCCTTCCCAGCGACCTCACCAGCGAGATCCTCACCACGATTTACGGTGAAGAGGACTGGGACACCACGCCTGAACCAATGGACGATGAAGTCAGCGGCGATGAGGCGACTAACACTGCTCCGATTAATCCTCCCTACGCGCGGGTGATGTCGTCAATCGAAGCGGGGGCAGCACGATGAGCGAGCAGGCACGCCAGCAGGCGGCGCAGCACGGTCAGTGGCGGCGACTACCGCTAATTGACAGTCCCCGCTTGCGCTGGGGGCTCGCCATTGGTGCAGTGGTGTATCTGTCTTTAGCGCTTGCCTCGGTTGAGGTGAACTGGGAGCGGGTGGCGGAAGGCGCAGGCCGTGCGGTTAATTTTTTAGGCGCCTTTATGCAGCCCGACTTTGTCAGCCGCTACGACGATATCGTCGCGGGATTGCTGGAAAGTTTGACCATGACGCTCACCTCCACGGTACTGGGTGTGCTGCTGGCGATCCCCGTGGGTTTAGGGGCAGCGCGTAACATTTCACCACTGCCGATCTACTTTGTGTGCCGCGCGATTATCGCCGTTTCGCGCACGTTCCAGGAGATCATCATCGCGATTCTGTTTGTGGTGATGTTCGGCTTCGGGCCCTTTGCGGGCATGATTACTCTGGCCTTCGCGACGATTGGCTTTATGGCCAAGCTACTGGCGGAAGATATTGAAGATTTGGATTGGCGGCAGGTAGAAGCGGTACGCGCCACGGGCGCCAGTTGGTGGCAAACCATGAACCACGCCGTGCAGCCCCAGGTCATGCCGCGTTTGATCGGGCTCTCCATGTACCGTTTGGATATCAACTTCCGTGAGTCCTCGGTGATTGGCATTGTCGGCGCAGGCGGTATTGGCGCCACGCTGAATACCTCGCTGAGCCGCTATGAGTACGACACCTCCGCGGCGATTCTGCTGATTATCATCGCCATCGTGCTGCTGTGCGAGTACAGCTCAAGCCATGTCCGCCGCTGGACTCAGTAAACGCTGATTCAGTAACTGCTGGATCCGTAAGTTCTGGCCCCTTAATTTGTCGAGAGTTTAAATGCCTGTTTCCACTACACCCCAGGGTCAGCCGGTTTGGCGGCGGCGCACCACCCGCGCTCAATGGTTGCAGTACCTGGCTTGGCTGGCGGGTGTCAGCCTATTTCTGCTCTGCTGGAAGATGATTTCCGACAACACCATGTGGGTGTTTGTGGAAGATGCCGGCCGCCAGGGAGCAGATTTGATCAGCCGCATGACCCCTCCCGAATGGAGCTACGCCAATGTGCTCTGGAAGCCCATGTGGGACACCATCAATATCGCCACTTTGGGCACCGCGTTAGGGATTATGATGGCGTTTCCGGTGGCATTTTTAGCCGCCCGTAACACGACGCCGCATCCGCTGGTGCGCAGTTTGGCGCTGATGGTGATCGTTTCATCGCGCTCCATTAACTCGCTGATTTGGGCGATGCTACTGGTCACCATTCTTGGCCCCGGCGTACTGGCGGGGATTATTGCCATTGCCCTGCGCTCCATCGGCTTTGTGGGCAAGCTGCTTTACGAAGCGATTGAAGAGATCCATCCCACGCCCGTTGAGGCGATTAGCGCTACCGGCGCGAGTCGACTGCAGGTGATGAACTACGGCGTGCTGCCCCAGGTAATGCCCGCGTTCGCGGGGATTAGCGTTTACCGCTGGGACATTAATATCCGTGAGTCGACGGTGTTGGGCTTGGTCGGGGCAGGTGGTATTGGTCTGCAGTTGAATGCCTCGATCAATAGCCTCGCCTGGGATCAAGTTAGCGTCATCTTTATTATGATTTTCGCTACCGTGCTGGTGTCGGAGTGGATTTCCGCACGCGTGCGTCACGCAATTATCTAAACTGCAAGCTGCCTAAATCGGCGAGGTTACCCCTATGCGCTTTCCTGAAGCCGAACAAACAACGATTGACTTACTGCGCCACGGTGAGCCGGTGGGCGGGCGTATGCTCCGCGGCTCCACCGACCATCCGCTGAGTGAAACCGGCTGGCAGCAGGTGACCGATGCAGTCATGAGGCAAACGGTCGACGGGCATTTGCCCTACGATGCGATCGTTACCTCGCCGTTAACACGCTGCCGTGAATTCGCCTTATGGCTGGGCGAGGAGTTTGATCTGCCCGTTCAGGTGGAAGACGATTTCGCCGAGTTGCATTTGGGGCAGTGGGAGGGCAAAACCCACGCCCAGGTGTTTGCCGAAGAGGGCACCGAGCGAATGAGTGCCTTTTGGTTCGATCCTGCCGCGGTGTCTCCCCCCGGTGGCGAAACCCTGCAAGCCTTTGACGCGCGATTAGCCGAGGCCTGGCAGCAGCTGTTAAGTAACCCGCCTGGCAAGCATGTGCTGGTAGTGGCGCATCTATTTGTCTGCAATGGCCTGCTGCGCCAGGTGATCGAGCAGCCGCTTTCGCGGGTACTGGCAATGGATTTACCCTACGCGGCAATGAGCCGGGTGCGGCATGAACGCCATGCGCTGGGTGAAACCAGCTTTGTCGAGTGGATTGGCCGCTAACCATTGGCGGCTAGGCATGCTTTGCGCCATCATGAAAGCATGTTGATTTATTGGAGCGGCTGCCCATGCTACTGGTTCGCCTGTGGCCTCTACCTTGCGGGTTGGCACCTTCTGGAAGGTGGCTGCTTACCTGCCTGTTACTACTGGCACTAGCGGGTTGTGCCAGCCGCGATCTTACCCCCATTGAGGCGCCTCCTAACCGCGCAGGACTCTCTATGGAGCGTGCGCTGATTCTCTCCCATGCTCAGCAGGCCATTGGCACACCGTATCGTTTTGGGGGAAATACGCCCGATGGTCTGGACTGCTCTGGTTTAGTGGAAATGACCTACCGGGCGGCGGGTATTCGTGTCCCGCGTTCCGCCGATGAACAGTTTCGTGCCTTGCCACAGGTGAAAAAACCACGCCCTGGTGATCTGCTTTTCTTTGGCGACCGTCGCAAAGCGACCCACGTAGGAATTTATCGTGGCAACGGCCAAATGATTCATGCACCTGGTAAGGGTCGTGCAGTAGTCAGCGTGCCGTTAGAGATCGATTACTGGCAGGCGCGCTTTTTGGGTGCCGCCAGTCCAGCGCCTTAAGGGGCGCTCAACTCAGCCGCTTGGTAGGCCGGACAATCCGTCAGACTTTATGATTTGAATCAATATAGAGTTCCCCAAACGCCCTATACTCGCGCCGCTTGTCGTTATTTTATCCACTAAAATTAATCGTATTTCACTAAACGGCAAAGTGCGGCAGACTTAGCTAAACGCGTCAGTTGATGCGGACAATAATAATCAAGCACGCCGCTTACCTCCCCAACGACGCTATCTGTTTGAGGCTAAGCTATGAAAACTATCGTTAACCGCATGTCGATGCGGTTTAAATTTGTCTGTGTATTGCTGCTTCCCTTGCTTGCCCTGGCTTGGTTTGCTGCGCAAGGCATTATGGAACGGCGCGAGACGGTGCAGGAGTTTGATCGTCTTCACGCCTTGACCCAACTGGCCCAGCGTGCCGGTGACGCCGTGCACCAAATGCAGCTTGAACGGGGCATGACCGCTGGCTTTCTGGGCAGCGAAGGTAATGCCTTTGGCGATCAGCTTAATCAGCAGCGTCCCAATACCGACGCCGCTGTCCAGGCTTTCCAAGCTCAGCGTGATGCCTTGGATCCAGCGCTGTTAACGCCTGCTGCCCAGCAACGACTCAACGAAATCGACGCCCAGTGGCAGCGCCAGGCAACCTTACGCAAGCGTGTCGATGGCCTTGATATGGCGATGGGTGATGCGTTGAGCCACTACACTGGCATCAACGGTCAACTAATGGCCTTTGTGGGTACGTTGTCGCATCTAACCAGCGAAGGGGGTATTGCTCGCCAGCTAAGTGCCTACTACCAACTGCTGGAAGCCAAAGATTTAGCGGGGATTGAGCGGGCGATGCTTTCCAATGCCTTCGCCAGCGACGGCATGCCCGACGCTACGTTACGCCGTTTCTTGTCCTTGCTGGGCGAGGAACAGGCATTCTTGACAAGCTTCCGCCTGTTGGCTGGAGATGAAAGCCGCGACCAGCTTGACCAGGCATTGAGCGGTGCAGAGATCGAGCGTCTCTTGGCTCGGCGCGAATTGGCGATCAGTCAAGCGCAAGCCGGCGGTTATGGTGTCGACCCGGAACAGTGGTTTGAGTGGCAAACGGTGAAAATTGCCCGCCTTAAAGCGTTAGAGGATAGCGTGGCAGATACAGTGGTGGCCCAGACTGTCGCGCTGCGTGAGTCGGCCCAACAGGCACTTTGGCAGTATGCGGTAATTGCGCTCGTGGCCAGCTTGATGGCGATTGTCGCTGCCGTATTGATCGTACGCGTAATTACCCAATCGCTTAACCAAGCGCTAACCAGTATCGCGACCCGGGGTAGCGATTTGACACAGCGCTTAGTGGTGCCGGGTAGCGATGAGTTATCAAAGCTATATCAGGCGTTTAATGAATCGTCGGAAGTTACCGAAGCGCTGGTCGCTGACGTTAAGCGCAATGCGCAGTCGGTGGCGGTGGCCAGCAATCAAATGGCGCAGGGTAATCAGGATCTTGCCCAGCGAACCGAAGAGCAGTCCGCCTCGCTGGTGCAAACCGCGTCGAGCATGGAGCAGATCACCGCCACGGTGCGCCAGAGTGCTGAGAACGCGCAGCAAGCCCAGCAGATGACCGGTGAGGTGGTTCAAGAGGCAAAAGAAGCCACCGCAGTCGCTTCTCAAACCCAAGCCGCCATGCAGCTTATCCTGCAAGCCAACGAGCAGGTGACTAGCATTGTGGCGACCATTGATAACATCGCTTTCCAAACCAATTTGCTGGCGCTTAATGCCTCGGTTGAAGCGGCGAGAGCCGGTGAGCATGGGCGTGGTTTTGCGGTGGTTGCCGATGAAGTACGCAAATTGGCTAGCCGCAGCGCCCAGGAGGCCAGCCAGATTCGCCAATTGATCGATAATAATGTGACCAAAATTTCAGAAGGCGAAAGCCTGGTGACTACCACCAATGAAGCTCTGGGGCGGATTGCTCAACGGGTAGGGCAAATGGCAAGCCTGATGGATGAAATGGCGTCGGCTACCCATGAACAGTCGGCGGGTATTGAGCAAATTAACCGTGCCATGGCCCAGTTAGAGGAGGTGACCCAGCAAAACGCTGCATTGGTTGAGGAAATGGCCGCGGCGAGCCGCTCCCTTGATGATCAGGCCGATGATATGACCCGCAAAGTGAGCGATTACCAAGTGCGCGATACAGCGTTGGCCACCCAGCGTTTAGCCCTCTCTCCCGCGTAGCTTACCTGTCATTATATTGAGCAAACTCTTTAACTAATTACCTCGTCAGCCGATAAGGTACTTTGCAGTGCAAAGTACCTTCGCCGTCATAGGGTGTTATTATGCCTAGCAATACTACTGTCTTCATAATAACGGCTCTATATAACAACGAACCTATATAGCGACGGCTCTATAAAAACGACGAGGAGAGCAAAGACATATGTATGAATCCTTGAATTTATCGAAGGAACAGTCTTTGTCTCAACAGCACTCCCAGTCATCGCCTTCACTGCCCCGCTCGAACGCGATGCCAACGGCATCTGTAAGCCATGCGGCGTCACCCGCTGAATCGGTATTTAGTTACGCCAACGAAGCGATCATTATTACTGATGCGGAAAATCGGGTGGTGGAGGTGAACCCCGCTTTTTGTGAATTAACGGGGATTACGCAGGGCGATGTACAGGGCAAAACACCAGAAGCGTTCAGCATTTTACCGCTGGACGATAGCCGCACCACGCGGTTGATGCGGGAAGAGCTGCAGTTGCGTGACCGTAGCAAAAGCCAGGTGAGCTACCGTAGTCACGATGGCCAGTTTTATCCCGGCATGATGTCGATCAATCGTGTGCGCAATGAGCACGGCGAGATCGATCACCATGTGATTGTGCTCGCAGATCTTTCGGCCATTCCGGCCCATGCCCGCCACCTTAATCGAGAAGTCTACTTTGATGCCCTCACGGGGCTACCCAACCTGCAACTGCTGACGCAGTTGATTCAAGAGTCCATGCAGCATGCAGAAGCCAAGCAGCTCCCCTTGGCGGTGTGTTCGCTGGATATCGACTTCTTCAAAAATATTAATGACCGGCTGGGTCCCACCGTAGGCGATGCGCTGCTGTCTTCTTTTTCACAGCGCATCAGCCATCTGCTGTTTGGCGATGACGTGCTGGCGCGGGTGGGTGGCGATGAGTTCGTGCTGTTACTGCACCACGGTGTCGACGATGACTTTTTCGAGAAGTTGCTGGGCTCCATTCGACAACCGATGATGATTGAGGGCCAGAGTGTTCATCTGACGGCGAGCCTGGGGGTTACGCTCTACCCTAATGACCACGTTCAGGGCGATGTGCTGCTGCGGCATGCCAATCAGGCCATGTATCGTGCCAAACAGCGTGGCCGCGACACGTTCCACCTGTTTGACCCTAACCATGACCGCTTGCTGCAGGTGCGCCATGAGCAGCGCCAGCGTTTTATTGATGCCCTCACTCACAATGAGCTGTGCCTTTACTATCAGCCCCAGGTCGACATGCGCAGTGGCAAAGTGGTCGGTCTAGAGGCGCTGATTCGTTGGCAGCACCCTGAAGATGGGCTGCTGGCACCTGGGCAGTTTTTACCCATCATCGATACCACGCCATTGGAGGTGGATCTTGGCGAGTGGGTCATTGAACGAGCGCTGCGTCAGTTGAGTGAGTGGCAAGTTCAGGGCATCGCGCTGCCGATCAATGTGAATATAAGCCCTACGCATCTGTTAGTGAGTGATTTTAGCCAGCGGCTTGGCGAGTTATTGGCACGCTACCCTGATGTACCGCCCGTAATGCTCAAGCTCGAAGTGCTGGAGAGCGCCGCAATGCACGATATCCAGGCTGCGCTGCAAAATATGGCGCGCTGCCAGTCGCTGGGGGTGAGTTTTGCTATTGATGATTTTGGCACCGGGTTTTCGTCGTTAACCCATCTGCGGCAGTTGCCGGTCAGCCTGATCAAAATTGATCAGAGCTTTGTCCGCGATATGCTCACCGATCAGGATGATATGGCGATTGTAGAAAGCGTCATTTACATGGCTAATCGCTTTAAGCGGCCCATGCTGGCAGAGGGGGTAGAAACCTTAGACCATGCCAAAGCCTTGATGGCGCTAGGCTGCGATTTAGCCCAAGGCTATGGTATTGCGCGGCCTATGCCCGCCGAGGCATTACCTACCTGGTTGGCAAATTGGCCTAGCCGTGAAGAGTGGAGCTCTCTTGCGCTAGCGGACAATTAAGCGGCTTGTTCCTCTGAAGGTTGCTTGTTAGCGGCTGATTCATCAGCAGAAGAAGTTGCCTCGGCGCCGTTGCTGCGGGCTTGCTCCATTTCACTGCGCTGCATGGACGCTTCGAGCTTGGCTTCCAACAAGTACTGACGCGCTTGGGCAGCCACTTGATGATCTTTGGGAGAGGGATCTGCAGGCGCCATGGCTGCGGCGATCACGGTTTGCATTTTTTCGATAGTGGCTTGGGGGTCATTGGGTACCGGGCCATAATCGATCGGTACTTCTCCCGCGACCGCGTAGCGCTTGCCATCGGGGCCAACTTCATACTCGTAGCTGGCGCCGCCTGCATAGGCACCGCCCACGGTTTGGTGCGCCATCTCGTGCTGGCGAACTTCGCGGTCGTTCTGTTTAAGCTGGTCTAGTAGCCGAATCTCATCCGGCGCCATGGGCGTACCGTCAGCCCGTTTGGGGCCAGCCTCGGCACTGCTGCTCTCTTCACTAGCACTAGTCGTTTTTGGGTCGTCGGTAGACGCCGTATCTTCTTCTAGAGCACGGCCTTTAGCGGCTTGCTCAACGCGCGGGGACATTGTATTCGCTGAAGGGTACGTCCCGGCAGCGTGAGAAACAGTGCTAATGGAAGAAACGGCCATAGGTCATTACCGACTAAGTACGAGTTGGGATACCATGAAGTATTAGCGAGCAACGCCGACAGTGCAAGTTTGCGCTGTGCGATGCCAACACTTTTCTGACACGATGCCAGCCTATGCCAAGTCTATCCCTGCCCTATGCAAACCATTGATGTGGTCATTAATCTTAATTATGATGAATGTCTAGCCCATTACGAAGGGCGTATCGCCAACGTGCGAACCCGCAGCGTAGATGGCCGTTGGGTGATATTTCCCGCCGAAGCAATTCGGCGGGTGGTGGGCCGGGACGGTGTGCGCGGTATTTATCGATTAAGTTTTTCTGAGCAGGGCCGATTTATTAGCATTGACCCCTTAACCGGACGTTGAACCGCCTATGCACCGCCATGGAACACCGATCACTTTAAATGACCTCATTTATTCCATTATTCCTAATTTAAACAGTGCTGAAAAGTTAGTTTTCGCTACGTTAGAAAGCTTGATCGAAGCCGCTTCAAATCCTTTGGACATCCTTAAACGCACCGATCAACGCCAAGCGTTTGGTCTGGAAGTTCATCGTATACGCATCAACCTGGAGCACCTGCTCGACCGTTACCGCACCGAGTTAGAGGCTGTGCTGCGTAGCGAAGGTGAGTATACCGGCCCGGTAGTAGAGCCCGACGCCCAAGAGGCCGATGCCATTCGCAGCGCTGTGGATATCTATGTTCATGTATGCGCCTTTCAACGCGGCGAGCGCCCCCACCCTGTGCCTGGGCGCGAATCCATGTCGCGCCAACGGGTATAGCGCATCATTCATCACATGGCATCAACATTGCTTGTATAATGTGCCAATTGGACTTTCAGGGTTATCCCCTTGAAAGCAAACAGCCTGCCTACCCGGCGCTGGCTGTCGACACATTAGGAGATATACCATGTCTGCCTCACCCGTCACGTTGATGGTGGCTCGTCGCGTTGAGCACGGCCGCTACGCCGATTTTAATCGTTGGCTTAATGAAGGGCGCGAACTGGCGGCCGACTTCGCTGGCTACCTCGGTTCTGGCGTACTGTCGCCACCGGCTGATGACGATGAATACCAGATTATATTCCGCTTTAGCAGCAGCGAGACCTTAGCCGCTTGGGAGCACTCCGCTTCACGGCATGCGTGGTTGGCGCGTGGTAAAGGCTTATATGAGGCGCCCCATGAGCACCGGGCCACCGGGTTGGATGCGTGGTTTCAAACCGGCAGCAGTGCACCGCCGCGCTGGAAGCAGGCCGTGGCTGTCTGGCTGGCTTTCTTTCCTATCTCGCTGATCTTTCAGTTTGTGTTCGGCGGCGTATTGGCCGATTGGGCGTTGCTGCCGCGGGTGGTGGTGAGTACCCTAATGCTGACGCCAGTGATGGTATTTGTGTTTATTCCGCTCTCTATGCGTTTACTAGCGCCCTGGCTGCAAGGTAAGTGGTCACCGCTGGATCTGCTGGCGCGTTGGCGCCATGCGCACCGTTTATAACGCACCTAATTAATAAGCATTAATTTTGACGTTGCGTTGATACTAATGCTCCTATGATGATGGGCTTTATGGTACTAAGCTAAATGTGCCATTAGAAAAGGAATACGTGTCGCCAGTGCAATGCTGGCGCGCGACTCAGCCCCACGGAGTGTTTATGATCCACGTTCACCATCTGGAAAAGTCTCGTTCGCATCGCATCCTGTGGCTACTTGAAGCCCTTGAACTGGACTACGAGTTGGTGGTTTACCAACGCGATGGCAAAACCCAGCAAGCGCCAGATTCGCTGAAAAAAATTCACCCGCTGGGTAAATCTCCGGTGATTACCGACGGCGATTTTACCGTGGCCGAATCAGGCGCCATCATAGATTACCTTGTTCAACGCTATGGGCAGGGGCGCTGTCAGCCTCCCATCGGTGATATGAGTGCGTGGGTGGACTACCGCTACTGGTTGCACTATGCCGAAGGGTCACTAATGCCGCTGCTGGTGATGCAGCTTGTGTTTAGTCAAATTCCCAAACAGTCGCCCTGGCTGATTAAGCCACTGGCTAAGGGAATTAGCGATACGGTAAGCAAGCGCTTCTTAGCACCGCAGCTTAAACAGCACCTGAACTTCATAAACCAGCACTTGTTGGCGCAGGGTAATTTTGCCGGGCCGTGGCCCAGTGGTGCTGATATTCAAATGAGTTTCCCGTTACAGGCCATGGCCGCCGTGCAGTCGTTGGAAAAGTATCCTGCCATCGCTGCGTTTGTGTCACGTATTGAAAAAGACGCTGCCTGGCAGCGAGTGGTCGAGCGGGCGGGCCCGCTGACCATGCCTGGCCAGTGAACAGCCACTATGTACTATTTTGCCTCGTCTGCAGCTCTTCCGGCGGAGCTTCTGCGCAGCATTGACAGCTACTTGGGGCGATGGGGCATCGCCTTGCTGCTTGTGTTCCTTCTTTTGGCGCTGCTGGGCAACCTGTTGCTCAAGCGGCGCATGCAGCATAACCGGGCGTTACTGCAATCCAATAAAGAGATGCTGGCGACTATTCTGGATAGCGTCGATGCCTTTATCTATATCAAATCCCCAAGCTTGGAGTATCAATACGTTAATCGTCGCATGAGCGATCTATTTGGCCTGCCTGCCGACAAAATTATCGGTAAGCGCGATGCGGCGTTTTTTGATGCCGGGAGCGCTGCGGAAATCAACCAGGTTGATCGCAACGTATTAGATTCGGGGAAAAAAGTAACGGTAGAAGAGAGCAACGTTTTGCGGGGTGAAAGCCAGGTAAGAACGTTCTTATCGATTAAAATGCCGCTTTCCATGTCCCCAGGCGCACCTCCCTCCCTGTGCGGTATTTCGACCGAGCTGACTGACTACCTCGAAATGCAGTCACGCACCCACTACCTAGCCTTCTATGACTCGCTAACCGGGCTGCCCAATCGGCGGCTACTGATGGACTCCTTAACGGCTACCATTGATCATGATGAGTGGACTATATTTTTCAGTGCGGTACTGGTGATCGACCTGGATAATTTTCGCTTAGTGAATGATATTCAGGGCCATGAGAGTGGTGACCAGCTTTTGGTCAGCGTGGCTGAACAGCTACGCCAGCGGCTTGATGAAGAGGTAACGCTAGCCCGCTTCAGTAGCGATGAGTTTGTGGTGCTGATCAAGAACCTGGGCGAGGAACAAAAAGACGCCGCACTAAAAGCCGAGCGTGTGGGGCGGCAACTGCTGGAAGTCATTGCGCAATTAAGAAGCAGTCACTCGTTACCAATCAGTGCCAGCATTGGCATTTCGCTGTTTACGGGAGCTGGCGAGTACAGTATGGATAGCGTGCTGCAACAGGCAGATATGGCGTTGCAGCAGGCGAAAAGCGCGGGCGGCAATACGCTGCGCTTTTTTAACAGCGAAATGCAGACCAGCGTATTGGAACGGGCCAGTTTAGAAGCCGATTTGCATCAGGCGCTCAAGCGCAACGAGCTGGCGCTGCATTACCAAGTGCAGGTCGACCATCAGGGCGTGACTACCGGCGTTGAAGCGCTGCTGCGGTGGTATCATCCTCAGCGTGGCTGGGTATCCCCCGCAACGTTTATCCCGCTTGCGGAAGAGAATCGGTTGATTGTGCCGATCGGTTACTGGGTGCTGCGGTCAGCTTGCGAGCAGCTAGCGAAATGGTCTCATCAACCGGCCTATGCGCCGTTAAGTATTTCCGTCAACGTGAGTTCAGTGCAGTTTCAGCAGCCGGAGTTTGTACGTGATGTTGAAGAGCTATTAGCAGAAACCCTGGCGCCGCCGAACCGCTTGGTGCTTGAAGTCACCGAGAGCCTGTTGATGCACGAGCCGGTGAGGGTGCGTAGCACGATGTTGAAACTGCGTGCTAGGGGGATTCGCTTTGCGTTGGATGACTTTGGTACCGGTTACTCATCGCTGAGTTACCTGAAGCGCTTACCGCTGGATGAATTGAAAATTGACCAATCGTTTATTCGCGAGCTGCTGACCGATAAGACAGACGCAGCGATTGTCGATACCACGATTCTACTTGCGGTAAGTTTAGGCTTAACCGTGGTCGCGGAAGGAGTGGAGAAAAAAGAGCAGTTCGATTGGCTAAGAGGCCACGGCTGTTACCGCTATCAGGGCTATCTATTTGGCCGCCCGACACCCATTGAGTATCTTTTCGAAAGCTATTAAACGGCTATACCAAAACCCCTTTCCAGCACGCTGAAAAGGGGTAAAGAGATACAAGGAAAAGAAGAAATAGTGCCATCTATTTCTCTTTTGATCGGGCTTAGCTGAAGAGCGTAAAGCTCTCAGCGTTGAGCCACATATGCACCAGAATACTGGCGATGTAGCCGAGCAGAATAACCGGCGACCAGCGCAAGTGGCCCATAAAAGTATAGGAACCCCTTGCCTGACCCATAACCGCCACACCGGCCGCGGAGCCTATCGATAGTAGGCTGCCCCCGACGCCAGCGGTTAAGGTAATCAGCAGCCACTGACCATGGGACATATCAGGCTCCATGGTCAGCACCGCAAACATCACGGGGATGTTGTCCACCACGGCCGAAACAACACCTAATACAATGTTCGCCGCAGTAGCATTCCAACCGGTATACAGCGCTTCTGACAGCAAGCCGAGATAGCCCATAAAACCCAGCCCGCCAACGCACATAACGACGCCGTAGAAGAACAGCAATGTATCCCACTCGGCCCGCGCTACGCGGTTGAAGACGTCAAACGGCACCACGCTACCCAATTGCTCCAGCTTGCGGTTGTCCCCTTGCCGGCTATAACGCTCGCGCTTGCGCTCCAGCGAGCGCGGCAGGCTGCGGCGCAGGTAGTAACCAAAGAACTGCAAGTAGCCCAGGCCGGTCATCATGCCCAACACCGGCGGTAGGTGGAGCACAACGTGACACAGTACGGCGGTCACGATCGTCAATAAAAACAGTAGCACAATGCGCCGGGCGCCACGCTTCATCCACACATCTTCATAAACACTTGCGGGCTTTTCATCCTTGATAAACAGGCTCATGATAGAGGCAGGAATCAGGAAGTTGACCAGGGCGGGGAAGAACAGAATAAAGAACTCCTGGAACTCCACCATGCCCGCTTGCCATACCATTAGAGTGGTGATATCGCCAAAGGGACTAAACGCACCCCCCGCGTTGGCGGCCACCACGATATTGATACAGGCCAGGTTGATATAGCGCTGGTTGCCTTCGGCCACCTTGGTCACCACCGCGCACATCAAGAGTGCGGTGGTAAGGTTGTCGGCAATGGGGGATAACACAAAGGCGAGACCGCCGGTCAGCCAAAAAAGGGTTCGGTAGTTAAAGCCTTTACGCAGCATCCAGGAACGCAATGCATCGAAGACCCGACGCTCTTCCATGGCATTGATATAGGTCATGGCCACCAGCAAGAACAGCATCAGCTCGGTGAACTCCAACAGCGTGACGCGGAAAGCGTACTCAGACGCGTCCGACATGCCGTTTTGGACATACACCCAGCCGATGAGGCTCCAGATGATACCGGCTGCCACCAACACCGGTTTAGACTTGCGCATATGGATCTTTTCTTCCGCCATGACTAATGCATACGCCAGGACGAAAATCGCAACAGCAAAAAAGCCAACGGTAGAGGTGGTTAGATCTAGTTCACCGGTCACTGCAAATGCACTGGGACTTACGCCTAATAGTAAGGCCGCTAACAAAAAAAGCCAGCGACGATATAATCGAGGCTGGCAAGAGGGTTGGCACAACGTAGGCATGTGACGTTCTTCCTCATGGTTAAGTTGTCAGGAGTGGTATAAAAGCGGCCTCATTTTATCAGTCTATATTGCGCCGCAATACCTTATTAAAACGAACGGAAGTAGTTCTTCTTAAGGTAATAGCATCTTTTTTTAGGAAATTAATCTTTTAGGTAATGGTAAATCGTGCAGTAATAGTTTTATAAAAAAGTTAATAGCGGTTTAAGAATTATACTATTGACGCATAGCATTGTTGAAAAAGATTCAGAATTTATATCTTTTTAAGCTAATATTAGATGTCAATAAAACACCCTGGAGGGCATGGGGAGGGCGACCGCGGAGAGTGCCTGTCCGAGGGCAGTCGTGCTATTTTAATGCGCTCCACGCTCTCAGCTTGGTCATATAACAACTGGGTAAGATAAAAACGAGGCCGATTAGAAGTGGCCGCTGGATACGTTGAGGAATATAACGATGCGCAATCCCTTTCGCTCCCTACACCGCACGCTTTTCGTCTCGGCTACTACGTTAGTGCTGACAGGTGCCGCCTTCTCCGCCCACGCAGAAACGCGTGTGACCTATAAATCGGCTTCAGCGGGTACTGCCTATTATCAAATGGGCGTAGAACTCTCAGAAGCGATTCGCCAGGGAACCGATGACGCTATCATCCTTACCCTGGAAGAAAGCCAGGGTTCGGTACAGAACGTGATGGAAGTCATGGCTCGCCAGGGCAACTATGTATTTACCACGCCGCCCGCGTTAGTCGATCAGGCCATGGGTGGGGAGGGTGCCTTTGCCGAGCGTCAGAATCCGCGTTTTCAAGAGATCCGGGGGTTGTTCCCGATCCCCTCTATCACCATGCACTTTGTATTAGCGGGTGATGACGGTGTGACCGATATTTCCACACTGGAAGGCAAGCACTTATTGATTGGTCGAGGCACCTTTGGCGCCCGTGAAGCGGCTCGTTACCTGGAACTGTTTGGCCTGGAAGAGAGCGTGAAAATTGCCGATGCAGCGATGGGCAGCGGCCCCGATGCACTTAAAAACGGCCAGATTGATGGCTTTGTGACCGCCAGTTCCTTTCCCTCACCCAATGTGATTGAGACAGCTGCCAGCATGCCGGTGACCTTGGTTAGCCTGACAGACCAACAAATCGAGCAAACGGGAGCGCCACGCCAAACGATCCCCGGCGGCACTTATCCCGGCGTGGATAAAGACGTTGAAACCACATCGCTACCGGTGATCGCCTACACCACAACGTATATGGACGATGACACCGCCTACACGCTGACCAAAACGTTTTGGGAGCGCCGCGACGCCATGGCCGAAGAGGCGGCGTGGTGGAGCAGTATTAGCCCTGATATGTTGGAAAACATGACTGGCACGCTTCACCCAGGCGCGCTGCGTTACTACGAGGAAGCGGGTATCGAGGTACCTGACGCGCTGCGCTAGTCGTTTTCTTCCATTATCCATCTTCTTGCTGCCACGGTGCTTGCGCTGTGGCAGTCCTGTATTGATGCAGTATTGATAGGCAGTGTGGCATGCGTGTTTTTACCTCTTCACAGGCGTCGAGCCCTGAGGATGATCGCTCAGTAGCGCCTGGCTGGATGGCGTTAGGCGCGGTCAGTGTAATATTCCATCTTGGCTTGATTTTTTATGGCTTAACGCCTGCGCTGGTCAGCCGGCCGCTGCATATGGCGCTGCTGTTGCCATGGGTACTGATTTATATGGCCAATACACCAGCGCAGCGAGTCAGCGGCTGGCTGCTGACGGTATTGGGTGTTGCTGCCTGTGGCTATATTGCGTTTAACGAAGCTGCGCTAGCCAACCAGTACGGCTTTATTGATACCCACCTACAGATGGGGATTGGCCTGTTTTTGATTGCTCTAGCGCTTGAAGCGGCGCGCCGAGCCATCGGTTGGCCTCTGCCGCTGGTTGCCTTGCTGGCGTTGATGTATGGCGCCTTCGGTCAATATATTCCAGGCGCTTTTGGTCACCCTGGGCTGCCGCTGGCCAGTATGGTGGGTACGCTCACGATTGCCGAAGGCGGATTATGGGGTTCGCTGACGGGGGTAAGCGTCAGTGTGGTGGCGATTTTTGTGATTTTCGGCGCGGTGCTCAATGCGGGAGAGGCGGGCCAGGGCTTTATGAACCTAGCCAGTGCGGTGGCGGGGCGGCTCACCGGTGGGGCCGCTAAAGTGGCGGTGATTTCGTCGGCGCTGATGGGCTCTATCTCCGGCTCGGCGTCTGCCAACGTCGCTTCCACTGGGGCAATTACCATTCCCTCCATGGTGCGCCTGCGTTACCCGCGTTCGCTGGCGGGTGCGGTGGAAGCCGTTGCCTCCTCCGGCGGGCAAATTATGCCGCCGCTGATGGGCGCCGGGGCATTCGTGATGGTGGAACTGACGGGCACGCCCTATACCCAGATCATGGCCGCGGCGATGCTTCCAGCGGTGCTGTACTTTTTGACGGTCTGGGTGGGTATTAATGCCTATGCGACCCGGCATGATCTAAAGCCCGTGGCCGAAAGCGAGCGACCCAACGCGAAAGAGGTGCTGATTACCTCGCTGTTTTTTGCCATCCCCTTCGTGCTGCTGTTAGAGCGCATCTTTAATGGCGGTTTTACCCCTCAGTACGCCGCCAGTGTTGCGATTTTCGCGGGCATTGCGCTGCTCTTCTTTAACGTGACGCTGCGCTTTTCGCTCCCCGGCTTTGCCACCCGTTTATCCGACGCAGTGGTCACCGCTGGGCGTCAGATTGCCGTCATTGGTTCCATTATTCTATGTGCCTCGCTGGTAGTCGGCGTGCTGTCGTTGACAGGGTTGGGCGTCAAGATCACCTCGGGCATTCTATCGCTCTCCAACGACATGCTCTGGCCAGCCTTGCTACTAACGGCGCTCGCCTGCTTGATTTTAGGCATGGAGGTGCCCACCACCGCCGCCTATGTGATTTGTGTCTCTGTCGCCGGGCCTGCCCTGACCTCGCTAGGTTTGGAACCGCTTCTGGCGCACCTTTTTGTCTTTTGGTACGCGCTGCTCTCGACGATCACGCCGCCGGTGTGTGGCGGCGTGTTCATTGCTGCGGGCATGGTGGGGGAGAACTGGCTAAAAGTCGCATTCAAAGCCATGGCGTTAGGAATAGGGCTGTATATTATTCCTTTAGCCATGGTGGCCAACCCAGAGATGATCCAACTGGCCTTCAATCCTTCCGGCGCCTTGTTGTATGCGCTAAAAGTGGCGATTGGTTTAGGGGCGATCTCTTACGGGGTGATTGTACGAAAAGCACTTTGGCAGCGGAGCGCGTTGGCCGTGGGAGGGATTATCCTGATCTTTGTGGTTTAGCCCGGTTGTTTAAACGTCAGCGTCTAACCGTAGCGGCGAAGAGGCTGCTAGTGGAGTGGTGGCAAACATTACCCAGGTATCCAGCGCAGGCCCCAGTGATTGCACCAAACGCAGTTGCTCGGGGGCTTGGCCTAGCACCTCTTCAGCGCAAATGCCCGCCTCAAAACGTCCCGCAAGAAGCCCTTCTGCCACCGCCACTGTGGTGGGGGCGTCTATGATCTCTGTATAGGCCGTTAAGTCGGTGTAGTAGCGGGTCGCTGGTTGTAGCGCTACTTGGGTGGGGCGAACAGAGTCGCGCTGGGCAATCAGCGCCAGCGGCTTGCTGCCCGCTATAAAGGTGTCTACGGGATAGGCTCGATGCATATAGCGGCCCACGCAGTCGCTATGCGTTGCATGGGCGGTGCACTGTAGAACGTGGCTCACATGACCCGCGAGGAGCGCCTGAAAGGCCGCTTCAAACTGGCTAAACAGAGTCACGCTGCCTTCGCCTGAGCAACGCATTCTGAGATAGCGCTTGGCAATCAGTTCATGGTTATTGCCACTAGGCCCCAAGGTTGCAATGTGCACGGTGACGTTTCTCCACGATAAACAATCAAGTCATTGAGCCAAAAACGATGGGTTTTTGGCTCGGCGCAATCAACGACTAGGCCATCTCAAAAGATCGTAAAGCTTAACGCTATATAAGCGGCATAGCCTGCAAGCAGTGCGGCTCCCTCCCAGCGCGACAGGCGCATACCGGTATACAAAAACAGCACCAGTATGCCAGCGGCTCCCAGCATTACCCATTGGTCAAACAGGGCCACGCGTGGCGCAAGGGGTAGCGGCTGTAAAAACGCGGAGATACCCAGGATGCCTAACAGGTTGAAAATATTGCTACCCAGAATATTCCCGATGGCAACATCCGCATGACGTCGTAACGCAGCAACCACCGACACGGCCATCTCCGGCAGTGAGGTACCAACGGCGACGATGGTTAAACCGATGACTGCTTCGGAAATGCCCATGGCCTGGGCCAACCCAATGGCGCCATATAAGAGTAGCTGTGACCCGCCAATCAGCATGCCCAAGCCAATCACTAACGCTACGACGATCATCCAGCCTGTAGTGGGTAGTTTGGTCATCTCCTCCGCTTCTGAAGCGTGCATTTCCGCCGCGGGAATGTGCTGACGGCTTTCACTTAAGTAGGCCCAAACAAGATAGCCGACCAGGCCCGCTATAAAAATTGCTGCATCGATGCGACCCAGTGCGCCGCCGAAGGAGAGCCCAATAAACAGCAGGCTGGCCAACACCACGACCAGCCCATCCCGGCGCAGTGCTAAAGGCTGAACCACCATTGGGCAAATAACCGCGCATAGGCCTAGAATCAATAAGATATTGCCGATATTGCTGCCCACGATGTTGCCAACCGCAATGTCAGGCTGCTGGTTAATCGCGGCATCAATCGAGACGACAAGTTCAGGGGCCGAGGTGCCAAAACCAACCACCACCAACCCTGTTAACAGTGGCGAGACGCCGACTCTTCGCGCACCCGCCACCGCGCCGCGGATAAGCGACTCCCCTCCAAGTGTCAAAAGGGCGATACCCGCCAATAAACTAAGTCCGTATAGCATGTTGAAACCTCTTCCAGAATGCTCACCAGGCCGCGAATGAAGCGGGTTTTAGCGAGCAAGCAAAGCGCGCCAGGCGGTCGGATTAGTAGTGCCTGGCTCATTGGCAAGATTAAGGCTATTTTTGCGAATTTGCGCGGTTTTTAAACGGCTATAAGAGGCAGAGCAACAAATTAAAAAGCACAAAGGCTTTGACCTGCGACTGCCCACGTGGCAGGATGTCGGCAGTTAGTAAGTTAGCAAGCAAGCATGGTTCCAGAAACATTCGAATTCTTTCGGTAGTCTGTAATTGTATTCCTTGTTCTACTCACTATTTATCTGGGTAATACCAGGATTTCTACAATTCGCGACTTGCGAAAAGGATTTAATATCATGGCAACTGGCACAGTTAAGTGGTTCAACGATTCTAAAGGTTTCGGTTTCATTGCTCCTTCTGACGGCAGCGATGACGTTTTTGCTCATTTTTCTGAAATTCAGTCTGATGGCTTCAAAACTCTGCCTGAAGGCGCTAACGTCTCTTTTGACGTTACCCAAGGTCAGAAAGGCCTTCAAGCTTCAAACATTAAGCTGCTTTCTTAATCCTAGCGATTATTTAAGTTCTCGAATCGTTTAGATTCGATGATCGGGCCCCGCTTAGGCGGGGCCCGATGCGTTTGTGCCTGCCAAAAAATATTTTCCATTAAGCACAGCTGCGCCTGTTATTAGATCAGCAAAAGCTCTGCGATCAATTCCTTAGCTTTATAGGTGTTTATTCGCGTAATGTAAAAAACGAGCTTGATTGGTTGGTATGTTATATTGTATCTTTTTTGGCGACTTGTTTCACGAGCAGCCAAAGGAAAACCGAATATGACACCATTGCCACTTAAGGCCGCCAGCGCGCTTGTATTGAGTGCACTGATACTAACGGGCGTTCAAGGCGTTAGCGCCAGCGATCATGACCATGAGCATGATCACGACCATACTCATAACGACCACGACCACGACCACGACCACGACCACGACCACGACCACGACCACGACCACGACCACGACCACGATAGCGATATCTATTCGGGCTATTTTGATGACGACCAGGTTGAGGATCGCACGCTATCTGACTGGGAGGGTGATTGGCAGTCCGTTTATCCCTACCTACAAGATGGCACCCTTGACGAAGTGTTTGCGCATAAAGCAGACAATGGTGACAAGTCCGCCGAAGAGTATAAAGCGTATTACGATACCGGTTATCAAACGGATGTAGAGCGTATCGTTATTGATGGAAGCGACGTCACTTTCTTTGAAAATGGCCAAGAGCGCACGGGTGAATACCAATACGATGGCTATGAAATTTTAACTTACCAAGCCGGTAACCGGGGTGTGCGGTTCATCTACGCGCTTGAAGAAGCATCCGATGATCTACCCCAATACATCCAATTTAGTGACCACAGTATTTACCCCACCGATGCGCATCACTTCCATCTCTATTGGGGCGATGACCGTGAGGCGCTGTTAGAAGAAGTTACCAACTGGCCGACTTATTACCCATACGAGTTGAGCGGTGAAGAGATTGTCGAAGAAATGATTGCGCACTAGCGGTTACCGCCTAAGCGAAAAACATCTTTTGATGTGTACCTAGAAAGCGCTGGCCGAGATGCCAGCGCTTTGCTTTATTAGTACAGGGTAAATACAGCTTCGTGGACATGTTCTAACTTTTTCCGGTTCGGATTTAACCAGCATCAAGAGGTGTCACTATGCGCTTATCGTCTCTCTTTCTGAGTGTCGGGCTTTTGCTATCAAATAGCTTTGCTACCGCGGATGATTCGTGTGCTAGCGCCAATACGCAAACCGAGCTAAACCAGTGCACGGCGCAGGCCTATCAAGCGGCGGATGACGAGCTCAACGCGGTTTACCAAACCGTTGTTAGCCGTCTGGAGGACAATTCAGCGTCACTCGAAAAGCTCAGAGCGGCGCAGCGGGCGTGGATCGGCTTTCGTGATGCTGAGTGCGCGTTTGAAAGTAGTGCTGTGGAAGGCGGTAGCGCCCAACCCATGGTGCGTAACGGCTGTCTGGAAACGCTGACAGCGGAACGTACCGAGCAACTGCGTGAGCATGCTAGTTGTGAAGAGGGCGATCTCAGCTGCTCTCGGTAAACGGCGGTCAAGCGCTAGAATGCAAACCGTTGCCCCGAGGTAAAGGTGTCATCCGTGCTCGGTCAGCCGAGCGAACAGCGGCATAAGCAGCGCGAACAGCTCCGCCTGGGAGGAGATGCAGCACTTGGCGTAGAGTTGGCGGCGGAAGACCTTAACTGTTTGAAGGCTGACGCCCAAGTGTAGGCTGATCGATAGGGATGAGTGGCCTCTTAGAATAAACAGCGCCACCTCCGCCTGGCGCGGGCTTAGCCGGATGCTGTGTTGCTGGTTCAGCGCCTCTCTCAGGCGTTCCTCTAAAGGGGCTGATGCCGCTTTCGTCGCATCGTCAGAGCGGTAATCCTGCCAGTGTTTTTTCAGCAACGAGCTGAGGGTTAATTCGTACTGTTGCAGAACCTCAAGCTCACGCCTGTTAAAGGGCTTACCACTGGAACGATCCCTACCGAAACAGGCGGTTATCGTATCACTCTCAGTGATATTGGCGAAAACCGCTACCTCGTCTAGTAGTGTGGTCTGCTGGTAGTAATTCTTATAGTAATGCGTGCGTCGAAAGTGATCGGGCGCTATATCCCTCAATCGGCGTATACCCTGAACACCGCCTCTGAGGTGCTCGCGGTAAAACGGATCCAGCAGGTAATCTCCCCCTAGATATT
The DNA here is from genome assembly GCF_054065485.1 of Vreelandella sp. 2A-K22. NCBI lineage: Bacteria > Pseudomonadati > Pseudomonadota > Gammaproteobacteria > Oceanospirillales > Halomonadaceae > Vreelandella > Vreelandella sp. 2A-K22. The sequence goes on from NZ_JBSUGC010000014.1 coordinate 99,964, forward strand.
GGCTATCCATCGGTAGATAAACGACAGGGTCGGTGTATTCCCGATAGAGCACCGCTGGCCGGTGTTCGCCGTGATAAGCGATGATGATCAAGTTATCGAATGCCGCTAGACGTTTCACCAATGTGGAGAAGTGTTGAGGCAACGCAGGGGTCGCCAACGCCATGAGGGTATTGGCCAGTACTTCGTCAATTTCGCTATGAGTCACCAATTCCACATCCGAAGGCCCATACCACGCTGGGGTTATATACGATCCGATGAGCTGCCAATACCGTTCTAGATAGGTTGGCTACTAGGCATCTCAGTCTAGCTGGACAGCTGCAACGCCAGCAACTGAGGGTTATTAGCCGATCATTAACGGTAGCAAGCTGGTCTAGCCTCGGCGGCTGGCTTGATAAACCACCTCTTCGTTTTGCGCCGGCTCAGCGATTGCCCGCTGTCGGTTCCAACGTTTCCTGGAGATGGATCATGACGGATAACAATATCAAACTGGAAAGAACCCTATCCCTAAAAGCCGTGGTGTTGTTTGGCCTTGCCTACATGACGCCATTGATCGTGCTGGGCACTTTCGGTGTGATTGCCAGCACTAGCAATGGCGCCGTACCCACTGCTTACCTCATCACTACCGTCGCCATGCTATTCACGGCATACAGCTACGGCATTATGGCGCGTACTTATCCGGTAGCCGGGTCTGCCTATACTTACGCACGCAGAGCCATCGACTCGCGTGTTGGCTTTATGGTGGGGTGGAGCGTGCTGCTGGACTATTTCTTCCTGCCCATGGTGATTTGGTTGATCGGTGCTGCTTATTTGAACGCGCGTTTTCCTGAAGTGCCGAGCTGGATATTCCTGCTCGGCTTCATCGGTATCACCACCTTCTTGAATATCTACGGCATCAAGCTTGCTTCCAAAGTGAATTCGTTGCTGATGGTCTTCCAAATACTGGTGATCGCGTTCTTCGTACTGCTTTCAATTCGTCACGTATTTGCGACCGGTGGCACTGATTCGCTTTTTAGCCTGGGGCCGTTCTTGGGTGAAGAGGCTGGTTTCACCGCGATTGCCGCGGGCGCAGCGGTGGCCGCATACTCTTTCCTTGGTTTCGATGCCGTTACCACGCTGACCGAGGAGACCATCGAGCCAAAGCGTAATATTCCCAGAGCCATCATGCTGACTGCACTGATCGGTGGCGGTATCTACGTGCTGGTAGGTTACACAACTCAACTGGTTCACCCAGGTGGCAGTTTCGTAAATGCCGACTCCGCTGCCTTTGAAATTGCCACGACCATCGGTGCGGATCTCTTCGGGGCTATCTTTCTGGCCGGTATGGTGCTTGCCCAATTCACGTCTGGCCTAGCCGCCCAAGCGAGTGCCTCTCGGCTGCTGTTTGCCATGGGGCGGGACGCAGTACTGCCGCCAAAGCTGTTCGGTGCGCTGCACGCGCGTTTCCACACGCCAGTGTTCAACATCGTCCTCACGGGTGCTATCGGCATCATTGCCTTGTTCCTCGATGTATTATCTGCCGCCTCGTTTATCAACTTCGGTGCCTTTATCGCCTTCACGATGGTGAACCTGTCAGTGATCTTTCTGGTCAGCAAAGACGCCGATGCAAAGCGCCAGTATGGTGTGATTAGAGGGATGCTGGTGCCGCTCATCGGTGCCCTGGTTAACCTTTGGCTGATGAGTAAGCTGGATATCAACGCCTTTATTCTTGGGCTGATCTGGCTTTCCATTGGTCTCGCCCAGCTGGCCTATCTGACCCGATTCTTCCGTCGCGAGCCGCCGGAAGTGGCCTTTGATGACTCAGAGCCCGAGTCAGCAACCGCCTCAGTAAAAGCGACCCATTAACGGAGATCTACCATGTCCAGAAATTTGCCTGTCCTTGTGGTGCAGGAGGCCTCGCGGCCGCACGGCATTGACTCCGAACTGCTGGACTTCGAGGCCGAGCTGGCGGTACACCTGAGTGACTTCGGTGCTGATTTTGAACAGCCAAGGATGGTGGTTTATCCGGAGCTTCATCTATGCGGTGCCACCGGTACGCCTCAGCAGCGCAAGGAGCAACTGGAAGCCGCTGCTGAACCGATTGATGGCCCCCGTGACCAGCACTTATCACGTATCGCCCGCAACCTGGGAGTATGGCTGCTGCCCGGCACAGTATGCGAGTGGGGAGAGGACGGGCATCTGTACAACACCGCGCCGGTGTATTCGCCCGAAGGTGAGCGAGTGGCCGCCTACCGTAAGTGTTTCCCCTGGCGGCCTTATGAGCCCTATCAGCCGGGAGGTCGCTTTGAAGTGTTCGAAGTGCCGGGCATAGGCCGGGTCGGCCTGGCCATCTGCTACGACATCTGGTTTCCCGAGATGGTGCGTCAGTTAGCGTGGCTGGGGGCGGAGGTGATCATCAACCAAGTGGCCACCACCACCTGCGACCGCGCTCAGGAGCAAATCCTTGTGCAGGCCAATGCTATTTTCAACCAGGTGTATATGGTGAGCGCTAATTCAGCCGCGCCTGCGGGGGAAGGTCAGAGTCTGATCGTCGACCCCGAAGGCCGCATCCGCGCGAGGATGCCCGGCGCTACCCCAGGCATTCTTACTGATGTACTCAACCTGGAGGAGGTTGAGCGGGTGCGTACCTTCGGCACTGCAGGCTTGAACCGCATGTGGTCTCAGTTCCGAGACGATGACCCAGTGCTGGAATTACCCATGTATGAAGGCCGCATTGATCCACGTAAGTGGAGGGGAAGGCGGTAAGCAGCCGACCACCACTCTCTCCAATCCCGCGTTATTCCCATCCCGTGCAACGATGCCATCACCCAGGTGATGGCTGTTGCCTGCAATCAGTTGATTGTTCAGATAGCTGAACAGCTAAATCCCCCCGCGGTAAACGTTACTTCTTCCCGCATCTGCGTCTGAATATCCCAACCAGTTTGCGTCCTCGCAAGGGCAACGAATGGGCGCGGATATCGCGCTTACGGAGAGCCTTTTTTATCCCTAGCATCTCCTGCTTACCTGACAACGTCGGCGTTGAAAGCCTAAAGCTAAGATAGTCAACCGTCTTAAGAATCCTGTGCTAATCTGGATTGGGTAGGTGGATCAGTTAAAGCAGTAAGACAGGTAACCGCCCAAGGCGGAGGCGCCGGGTAATGCAGCAGTCGCGCGAATCTTGGATATTATTCCTAATGAAAATTAGCAATAATGTCTGTCAATGACGTAGAGTGGATTTTGTAGGCTGCATTTGTCGGATAAACGTGCCGGCACGTTTATCCAATCATAGGGTGGGCAGTCTAATACCTGTTAGAGCGAGTTGAGTTCAACCTTTTGGAGCCAGAATGATAGTAAAACGCATAGTCTCCAATATCGCGGCAGCTAGCCCATCAGAAGCAGAGAGGTTCTATGCGGACATCTTTGGGCTCAAGGTTGTGATGGATCATGGGTGGATAAGGACCTATAGCTCGGGCGAGGAAATGACCACTCAGGTAAGCGTGGCGTCGGAAGGTGGCTCTGGCACGCCAGTCCCTGATCTCTCTATAGAAGTCGATAACTTGGAGGTTGCTTTGGAGAGAGTGACAGGCGGAAATATTGCAATAGAGTACGGACCAGTAAGTGAGCCATGGGGTGTCCGCCGGTTTTATGTACGAGATCCATTCGGGAAGCTCATTAATGTCTTACAGCACGAGTAATCCTCGAGGATTCTCTAACAATGCGCCTCACTCGGATGTCCTTGTCTCCGCTTCGCTGCGCCAAGGCCACCGGTGCGCTCTGCGTTATGTGATTCAAGGAGTATCATGCTTGAGCTGATAGCTTATAACATACGGATTCATAGGCTTCTTAAACGCTTAGCAAAGCAACGCGTAGGAATGGTTTTGCAGCCTGGTAATGTGTGGGTTATAGAGTATGCAGTTGAAGACAATGAAGAGACGGACGCGCTTCTTAAAACTTGCTACATGCGCGGCTGGGTTGAGCCTCTTCAGAATTCCGTGCCAAAGGGAAAGTTGGGGAATGATGGCTCATTACCGGATGGCCCTATGTTTAGTTCCTCTGGGCCAATTTGGAAGCTAACCGATTCCGGTTGGGGGACAATCCAGCGCCGCCATCAACTTAGTATTTTGGCGCTGCTCGCAACTATTCTTGGGGGCTTCATTGCAGTCATCACATAACAATGCCAAGCACGGCGACGGCTTTTCATCCCGGCTTCGCCTCCATTACAAAGCCGCGAGTGTTGGCGGCATTATGTGTAAGGGAAACCAAAATTAAAGGGGGCAGATCGATTTTATTTTGATCAATGTAAATGGGGCAGGTTGATTTGTTTTTAACCAAGCTGACTGATTTAAAATCTATCTGACCCCTTTTGGTTCATTGCCTCCCGTTTTTCGTCTAGCCCCTAAACCTGCGCGTAGCCCCCGTCAACGAACACCTCGCTCCCCGTCATAAAGCTGCTATCGTCGGACGCCAGGAACGCGACCGCGCCTGCGGTTTCTTTGGGATCGCCCAGACGCTCAAGCGGTACGGTCCGTTTCATCTCGCTCAGGGCTTCGGATGGGAGCAGTTCCGTCAGCTTGTCTGTTTTGGTCGGGCCAGGAGACATGACGTTCACGCGAATGCCGGTGCCCCTGAGATCATGGGCCCAACTGCGCACCAGGTTTCGGACGGCCGCCTTGGAGGCGCTGTAGATGCTCATCGCGGGGGTGCCCATGCTGCCGACCGTGGAACCGGTGAGGATGATGGAGCCGCCGTTCGTCATCAGGGGAAGGGCCTTCTGGACGGTGAAGAGGGTGCCTTTGACGTTGATGTCAAAGATATAGTCGTAGTGTTCCTCGGTGATCTGTCCTAGGCTGGCGAATTCGCCGACGCCCGCGTTGGCCACCAGTACGTCCAGGTGTCCTTTTTCTTTCTGGATCGTTTCGAAGACGCGGTCGAGATCCTCTGGCTTTGTCACATCCGCCTGGACGCCCTGGGCGCTGGATCCCAGTGCCTCAGCCGCGTTGTCGAGGACGTCCTGGCGCCGTCCGGCGATAAAGACGAAGGCGCCTTCGTCGATGAGGCGTTGGGCCGAGGCCAGGCCGATGCCGCTGGCTCCGCCTGTGATCAGTGCGATTTTACCGTTTAGCCGACTCATGGTTGGGTCTCCGTGTGTATTGACTCGGTTCGCTTTTACGGTATATACCCACTTACAAATGTTCAAGTATGCACCTTTTGGTAAGTATCCGTTATGGCGAAAGAAAACTCAGAAAACCCACGTTTCATTTGCGGCCTGCATGCGACGCTGCACGTGATCTCCGGGAAGTGGAAGCCTTTGATTCTGTTCTTTTTAAGCAAGGGCCCGACGCGTTACGGCGAGCTCAAGCGAAGCGTCCGAGGCGTGAGCGACAAAATGTTGATCCAGCAGTTGAAGGAGCTGGAGTCCGACGGCATCGTCCAGCGAACCGACTATGGGGAGATCCCGCTGCGCGTCGACTACTCGCTGACGCCCTTCGGGGCAAGTCTGGTGCGGGCCATGGAGCCGCTTTGCGGCTGGGGCGAGGAGAACGAAGAGAGCATCGCCGCAGCGATGGAGCGCCGGAAAACTAGCCGGTAGGAAGCGAAGCCGGTTGGTGGACAGGCACCCAATCATGCCATCCGGCGAGTCCTCCGGGTAAACCTGTACATTCAGTGTTCTGGTTCGTAGCGCCATGGGTTCTGTTGGTGCAAAGTATCAAGGAGTCGGCATCCGGTATCGGGTGCCAAAACAATGGGTGAACGGGCCCATAACCAGGCGGTCAACCGGACACCATATCCCTTGCGGGCCCGGTTGACCACCGCGCGCAAGGCGTTGATGCTTGCTTCCTTCGACCTGGTCTTGCTAGACCGCACCTTGCCGGACGGGGATGGGCTGTCCCTCGTTCCTGCGATACGTGCGAGCAGTCCTGGCCTTCCATCTGGCTACGCTGATGGTCTCGTTCGCCATCCTTCTTGCTGTGACAATCCGCATCGACAGTGGTGGCCCGTACGTCGATGAGCAGATCACCTCGGTCATTGCCCGCGCCATAATACGCCAAGACGATGGCCTACTTGCTGTCCGCATGACGCCGGAACTGGCAGAATTGCGCGAGACGACAGACGACTTATGGTTCGTTTCCGAGGATGACGCTGGTAGAAGTGTCACATTTGGGCAGGGCGAGTGGCCGCCTACCGAAAGTGCTTCCCCTGGCGGTATTACGAGCCTTATCAACCAAGAGATCGCTTTGAAGTATTCTAGGTGCCGGGGTGGATGTGATGATTATTAAGTCGTAGAAAGGCCAACGTGCGGGAGATAAGGTGGGATGAAAACGAGGCTCACGAATAAAGGGTGAAGATTCTTGAGTCAGACCAGATTTTTTCTGTTTTCACACGGCCAGGACCCAAAGCGGCCATTCGTTACTTTAACTCTGTAAAGCAAAGTTAATTAAGGCTCAAAATTATTATGTCAGCTGCTTGATAGGCCTTAAAATTTTTACCGTGCAGTTCGTCTCGTCGGTTTGGGTTGTCCATGATGTCATGACAAACAACCCATTTGAGGAAAATGTTGAGATCAAAATGTTCGGGTTAGTGCACTGTGGATAATATCCACAGTGCACGCCTGCGCGATTTATCTCCGATTTAGTCACTTAGATATTTTACTTAATAACTATCATCCTAAGTCGCAAAGCATTGCCGATAACGCTTACTGAAGAGAGTGACATCGCTGCTGCAGCAATTATTGGCGATAACAGAATGCCGGTGAAGGGGTACAAGATTCCAGCAGCAATGGGAATACCCGCCGCATTGTAGGCAAAAGCAAAAAACAGATTTTGGCGGATATTGCGCATGGTGGCTTTTGAAAGCTGGTGTGCCGTGGCAATACCGGTAAGATCCCCACGCAGTAGGGTAATTCCAGCACTTTCTATCGCCACATCGGTGCCGGTTCCCATAGCAATGCCGACATCTGCTGTTGCCAGCGCGGGGGCATCATTCACGCCGTCGCCGGCCATGACAACAATGCGCCCTTCATCGCGGAGACGCTGAATCACCCGGCCCTTGTCTTCTGGAAGTACTTCAGCTTCGACCTCATCAATGCCTAGCCGACGCGCCACAGCTTCTGCGGAGGTACGATTATCGCCTGTCAGCATCACCACTCGAATACCGTCAGCCTGTAGTGAGCGGATGGCTTCTTCGGTGGTTTCCTTGACCGGATCGGCAATGGCGAGAAGACCAGCCAAATTCCCGTCGATGCTCGCAAAGATGACCGTAGCACCGTCACTGCGCAATTGATCGGCATGTGTGTCTTGAGACTGGGTGTTAACGCCTTCGCTTTCCATCAAGAGCCGATTGCCCAGGGCAATACGCTTGCCATCTATCTGGCCTATAACGCCCATGCCGTTGGGAGCCTCGAAGTCCAACGCTTCTGTTAATTTTACCTCTGCCTCTTTAGCCTTTTCGACTATCGCATGGGCCAAGGGATGCTCGCTGCCTCGCTCAAGACTAGCTGCCAAGCGCAAAAGCTCCGATTCAGCAATGCCCTCAGTGGGAATCAACTCGGTCACTCGTGGTTTGCCTTCGGTAAGCGTGCCGGTTTTGTCGACGACGACGGTGTCGACCTTCTCTAGACGTTCAAGAGCTTCGGCGTCGCGGATCAACACGCCTAACTGGGCACCGCGCCCTACACCCACCATAATCGACATGGGGGTAGCGAGGCCTAGCGCGCACGGGCAGGCAATGATCAGAACACTAACCGCCGCAATCAGGCCAAACGCCATCGGCGGGGTAGGGCCCCACAATGACCAGGCGATGAAAGCCACAACGGCAATGAGAATAACGACGGGTACAAAGATGCTGGCGACTTTGTCGGCAAGCCCTTGAATGGGTGCGCGGCTGCGCTGGGCGCTGGCGACCATTTGCACAATCTGCGACAGCATGGTGTCCTGGCCCACCTTGTCAGCGCGCATGACAAAGGATCCTTGACCATTGATACTGCCGCCAATGACGCCATCGCCGACTTCCTTTTTCACCGCTAGTGGTTCGCCGGTAACCATGGATTCGTCAACGTTGGAGCGACCTTCCATCACTTCGCCATCTAATGGCACCTTATCGCCGGGGCGCACCCGGAGACGGTCCCCTACCTGAACCTGGTCAAGGGAGATATCTTCCTCATTGCCCTGATCATCAAGGCGTCGAGCGGTAGCGGGCGCTAGGTCGAGCAGAGCGCGAATAGCGCCAGAGGTTTTTTCACGAGCGCGTAGCTCTAATACTTGTCCTAGTAAAACTAAAACGACAATCACTGCTGCCGCTTCAAAATAAACGGCCACCGAGCCATCGGCTTGACGAAAGGCATCGGGAAAGATGCCCGGAGTGAGGGTGGCCAGCAAACTGTAGATCAATGCGGTGCCGGTACCTATCGCGATTAGCGTGAACATATTAAGGCTGCGATGCACTAGCGAACGCCATCCGCGTACAAAGAATGGCCAACCTGCCCAGACGACTACCGGCGTTGCCAGCAGCAGTTGAATCCAGTTAGAGGTTTGCTGGGAAATAAAATGCATAAGGCCAAACACGTGGCCACCCATTTCTAGGGCAAACACGGGCAGGGTCAATACTAGGCCGATCCAGAAGCGCCTGGTCATGTCCTTGAGTTCGTCTGAAGGGCCGGTGTCAGCAGAGACGGTCTCAGGTTCCAACGCCATGCCGCAGATTGGGCAGTCGTCTGGCCCTTCTCGTCGAACTTCTGGGTGCATCGGGCAAGTATAAATAGAACCCGAGGGTACTGACGCTTGTGACTGTTTGCTTGGCTCAAGATACGCGTCTGGCTTGGCAACAAACTTATCCTGACACTTTTCTGAGCAGAAGTACCAGGTCTTACCCGCGTGATTGGCACGGTGGTGAGTAGCATGGGGATCAACGTCCATGCCACAAACAGGGTCTTTCACCTTCGTTTCGGCATGGTCTTCAGACATCGTTCATTCTCCCCGTTTGGCGAACAAGGCGCATGGCTTCGTGCTCCTCAAGTTCCAAAAGGGAATCTAAGAGCTCTTTAGCCTCAGGAATTTCCGCTTTGCCAACGAGGGTTCGATAAAGGTTTATCGTTTGTTCATGGAAATCAAAAACCTCTCGGCAAATGTCGTCAACACTTAGCGTAGAGTAGGGAGCATCGCAAGTACGATGCGTACGGATAGGTTTATGCTCCAAATAGTCATAAGCGTAGGTTTTTAATGCTTTTGCGTCAGCAGTCTGTTCAAAGCGCGCTACAACGCGCTGCATTTCCGCTTCCTGTGCAGCTAAGTAATTGAGCAAAATGCGAGCGCGTTCTTCTTGGTGTTGATCGGCGCAATGAGCAAGACAAGCTGCAAGATGTTCATGCAGTTGACGCGTCCAATCAATCAATTCGCCAAACGTTCTAACTTCCATGGGGTAGCTCCTATAGCACGTTTAATATTAATGAGAGTGGTGCGAAGGTTCGTTTTTATCTGAGGTGTCGCGTTTGGATAGGAAAAGCCACTCTCCGAGTAAAAGACTAGCCATTACTACGCTGGCAACGATGAGCACTAACGGATCAGAGGTGGCTTTTACCCAAACAAAGCCGATTAACACGACGGCATCCAGCAGTATGGCAATACTAGGAACAACAGGATTTGCCCCCACACTATCCTTGAGGTGGCGAAGCACGCCCCAGTGAATGGCCATATCCATGATCAGGTAGAAAATGATGCCTAATGCTGCGATGCGGCTCAGGTCAAAAAAAGCGGTGAGCACTAAGCCAAACACGATTGTGTACACTAGTGTGTGCTTTTGCACACTGCCCGGCATATGAAAATGGCGGTGGGGAACCAACTTCATTTCTGTCAGCATGGCGAGCATGCGTGAAACGGCAAAAACACTGGCGATGATACCGCCCGCCGTTGCCAACATGGCGAGAATGACGGTAAACGCAACTGCCGCTTCACCCAGTGCGGGCCGGGCAGCGGCTGCTAGGGAATAATCCTGTGTTTCGATAATTTCAGCCAATGACAGGTTACTGGCAACGGCAAAACCGACAAGGGCATAGATCACCACGCATAGCGCAATCGAGATTGTGATAGCTTTGCCAAGATTCCTCTTAGGGTCTTTAAGCTCCGAACCACTATTGGTAATCGTCGTGAAGCCTTTAAATGCCAGTATGCCGAGCGCCGTAGCACCTAAAAAACCCGTTATCGTAGGCGTTGGTGCATCATTGCCAGAGCCCATTTCGATGGAGTCGGCGATAAACACGCCGACAATGCCAAATACGATAATGCCGCCTATTTTGATAAATCCGAGCACCGAGGCGACACCTTCGATCAAGCGGTTGGCGGATAAATTAATCAAAAAGGCTGTAAGCAGTAAGCCAACCCCGAGTAGGGGCACAAATAGCGAACGATCCCCCAGGTCAAACAGCTCAAGCGTATAAGAGCCAAACGTTCTCGCTAGAAAACTCTGTGCGATTACCATGGAAAAATACATCAGGAGTGCGTGAAAAGCGGTGGGAAGCGTCGGGCCGTACGCTTTCTGTAAATACATGCCAATCCCACCTGCCGAAGGGAAGGTATTGGACATTTTAACGTAAGAGTAAGCGCTGAAAGAGACAATGACGGCAGCGGCCAGAAAGGCCAGAGGGAATAGCCGGCCAGTCATTTCGGCCATTTGGCCGGTTAGCGCAAAGATACCGGCCCCAATCATCACGCCAGTGCCTAATGCAACGGCACCGATCAACGAAAGACTGTTTTCTTTGTATTGTGGCGTTCTATCCTGATCAGCCATGAAAACGATTCCTTATATTAATGGCAACGACAGCAGCCTTGGCTGCCAAAGACTCCTGCGCAATATTTTTTGATGTTATAGATATTAAAGATAGAACCTATGTGCAGCCACATGGCAAATGGCTCACGGAAGGGCTGATTTTGCGGGGCCACAGGCAAGTAGCTTTTACTTTAAACCAGCCAGTCTTGTTGCTGTAAAAACGCCACCTTCCGGTGGCGCGAGTTATAAAGTGCTTAACGATTTAAAACATTAACCTGACACCCGCAACCACACCGGTGTCTTCGCTACTATCTCCACTAGCACGAGAAAGGTCGGCGGTATCGCCATACTCTTTTACCCAGTAAGCGCCCACGTACGGAGCGAAGCGGCGGGTGACCTCGTAGCCGAGACGCATCCCCACACGCACTGAGTTGAGCCCCTCGCCCACACCAAACTCCTCGACTTCACTGGCAGCAACGGCAATTTCAGTACGTGGTTGAAGATAAAGGCGTTGCGTCAGGCGCAGGTCGTATTCGCCCTCAAAGCTGGCGGCTAGATCGCCGTCATCGCTCAGCTGTAGGGCGACATCGGTTTCGATGCCGTAGGGCATCACCCCTTGCAGGCCCACCACGCCATAGGTGCGCTCGGCGTGGTCATCGGAAAAGACGCCACCCTGATAACCCACGCCGCCCTGTAACTCCCAAAAGTCGGCAACCAGGCGGCTGTAGAGCAGTTCAAGGGATTCGAACTCGGCATCCTCGCCGTCGCCCTGGACGTTCTCGCCTTCCGACTTAAGGTATACACGATTAATATCACCGCCGTACCAGCCTTGAAAGTCCCACACAACGGCCTCTTCGCCGTTGTCGGGCACGCTATATTCAAGGCGATCAAAGAGCGCCATCCCCATATTGTGTTCCATCATCGGGGCTGGCCAATCATTCGGCGCGTCGTAACCATCTTCCGCCTGGGCAGCGGTGGTCATGGCAAACGCTAAGCTAATGCCAGTGAAGTAGAACTTGGCTTTCATACTGCCTCCTTAAGAAACCTGAACAACGCGGAACATGCCAGCATCCATGTGATAAAGCAGATGGCAATGGAAGGCCCAACTGCCTTCGGCATCTGCCGTGATCAGCGCCGAAACCCGCTCGCCGGGCTTAACATTCAGGGTGTGTTTACGCGGAATCAGCTCACCCTGACCGTTTTCCAGCTCCATCCACATGCCGTGTAGGTGAATGGGGTGTTCCATCATGGTGTCGTTGATCAGTATTAAGCGCAGCCGCTCGTCTTTCTCGAAGTGAATTGGCCCAGTTACTTCGCTAAACTTCTTGCCGTCGAACGACCACATGTAGCGTTCCATGTTGCCGGTGAGGTGCAGTTCAAGCTCGCGTCTGGGCTCGCGGCGGTCGGGCCATGGCGTGAAGGCCTTCAAGTCTCGGTAAACCAGAACACGACGCTCATCGGGGTCAATGCCTATGCCCACTTGACCATAGCGTGAGCCCGGCTGGGCGTCGCCAGCTGCCAACATACCGCTTGCGAGCATGTTGCGATGCTCTCCGGCCATGCCATTGGAGTGATCCATGTTGTTCATACCCGACATATCCGAATGGTCTATTCCTTCCATGTTGGAATGATCCATACCCTCCATATTTGACATAGCCGAGTGATCCATTTCTTCCATGCTGGCGTGGTCCATCCCCTGCATGTTCGACATGCCCGAATGGTCCATTCCTTCCATAGTGGAATGATCCATGCTGGTCATGCCGTGGGCACCCATGGCTTCCATACCGCGGTCAGCAATTTGGCGACGGTCCGGAATCTCCGCCTGCATGCCTTCGCGCGGGGCTAAAGTGGCGCGAGCGTAGCCGCTGCGATCCATGGATTCGGCGAAGATGGTGTAGGCCTGATCGTCTTCGGGTGACACCAAAACGTCGTAGGTTTCGGCAACGCCGATTCGGAACTCATCGACAGGTACGGGCTGAACCGGTTGGCCGTCGGCGGCCACTACGGTCATTTTGAGGCCGGGTATACGTACATCAAAGTAGGACATTGCCGAGCCGTTGATCACTCGCAGTCGTACACGTTCGCCCGGCTTGAACAGCGCGCTCCAGTTTTCCTCAGGGGAATGGCCGTTGAGTAGGTAGGTGTAGGTGCTGCCAGTGACATCCGCGATGTCCCGCGAACTCATACGCATTTTGGCCCACATGCCGCGCATCTCGGCGGTGGGGGCCAAGCCGTTTTGCCGTACATCGGCGAAGAAATCGGCAACCGTGCGTTCCTGGAAGTTGTAGTAGCCCTCCATGGTTTTCAGGTTGCGAAACACCGACATGGGGTCTTCAAAGGTCCAGTCGGTGAGCAGTATCACGTGCTCGCGGTCATAGCGGAAGGTTTCGCGCTCGGCGGCGTCGATAATCAGCGGCCCCACGTGGCCTAGCTGCTCCTGCATGCCGGAGTGGCTGTGATACCAGTAGGTGCCATTCTGGCGCACAGGGAAACGGTAGGTGAAGGTTTCACCGGGCGCAATGCCAGCAAAGCTTACCCCTGGTACCCCATCCATTTCCGGGGGCAGAATTAAGCCGTGCCAGTGAATGGAGGTGGACTCATCGAGCAGATTGGTGACGCGCAGCACTGCGTCCTGGCCTTCCTTCAGGCGAATCAACGGGCCGGGGCTGGTGCCGTTGATACTAAAAGTGCTCGCTTCCTGGCCATCAATCGGAATGGATTCACGCCGGATGGCCAGCGATACCACCGGGCCTTCTTCCACGCCTTTGGAATAGACGTTTGTACGCCCCCAGGGGTTGGCCCAGACGGGGCTTAAGCCCATTGCTGCGGCGGAACCTAACCCTAGCGCCGCGCCGCCTTTCAACACCTGGCGACGTGAGAGTGGGTGGGTGATGATGTTCGAACGCGTCATATAAAGCTCCCATCGCTGATGAATATCATCATCTTGGGGGAGCAAGCTGAATCAACGCTGAAAAACAGTTAAGCGGATGTCACTGCCGTTAATGGGAGCGTGGTGATAACCCGCAGACCACCCAGTGGGCTGCGCTCAAACTGGCAGTGACCGTGATAGCGTTCTACCAGCTGCGTCAAAATAGCAAGCCCCAGGCCGTAACCGGGATGGCGTTCATCCAGCCGAGTGCCACGCTCACCTAAACGAGGTATGTCGCTTTCCGCGACGCCGGGACCGTCATCATCAACAGTTAGCATGAGCGTTTGTGGCGTAACGTTGATATGGCAACAAATCTCTTGTTTGGCCCATTTGCCAGCGTTATCCAGCACAATGCCCAATATTTCGGAGTAATCGTGGGCATCAATAGGGACCTGGTCACGCTGATTAATTGCCTGCGTTAGTTCGAACGCCTGCTGAGGGTAGAGACTACGGAACATGCTCATTAGGCGTTGACTGTCGCGGATGAGGTGGGTCAAACGCCCCGCATGAGGGCCTGCGATACGCGCACGGCGAAGCTCGGCATCCAATTGTACGTTGATATCTTCTAGCCGCATCAGAAGCTTATGGCGGCGGCTGTCGTCAATTGGCCGGCTGCCCCTGAGCACTTGGGTGATCGCCGCCAACGGTGTTTTAAGCGCATGAGAAAGGTTGGCAACTGACTCCCGTGAGCGTTGCAAACGTAGGTCGATGTCATCCATAAAGCGATTGAGCTGCGCGACCAAGCCATCTAGCTCGGCGGGCGCGTTCAGAGAGAGTCGCTGACGCTCGCCTGCTTGCAGGGCTTCAAGCTGATCACGCAACTGCCACAGGGGCTGCAAACCACGGTTAACGGCCAACATGTTGAGCGCGACCAGAACCGAAAGTAAGCCTGCAGCAATACCGCCTACCCACCAGTGCAACGTGGCTAGCCCATTTTCTACCTGAGAAAAATCCTCACCAATCAGCAATACGCCGGTGCTGTCCTGCCACTCGAAATGCTGGCGATACACCAGCAAATGGCGCTTGCCACGCTTGACCTCGATGAGCGCATTACCTTCTTCGTTCAGTAACATTGCGAGCTGTCTCTGCCACTCTGGGTCTGAGGCGCTGGTCTCACCATTGAGACGTAGTACGTAAAGGTGATGAAATACTTGGTAAGTTTTGCTAGTCGAGACGAGCGATATGGGCATTGCCAACCGGTCATTTTCTAACTGTGATACAGCATGTACGGCTTCACGCTTGAGGCGTTCACCAAGAAAATCCTTAGCAAGCTTTTGCAGAAACACGCCGTGCAGCAACCATGTCAAGCCAACAACCAGCAACGCGACGCCGCCCAGCCAAGCTAGTAGACGAAACCGTAAGCTGCGTTTATCAACGTGAAACAAAAATATACCCCTGGCCGCGGCGCGTCTGGATGATCGACTTGCCAAGGTAACGGCGCAGACGCGCCACGTATACCTCAACAAGGTTAGGTGCGGCGGCGTCTTGCTCCAACGCGTAAAGCTGTTCTAGCAGTCGCTCCTTGGAGTGAATGCGATCGGGGTGAAGCATCAGGTAACGCAGTAGCCGAAACTCGGTGGCAGTAAGCGAACGCCATGCTGATTCTTCGCTGCAAACACGTTGGCTCGCTTCATCCAAGGAGACACCGTTGAGAGTGATGACTTGGGATAGCTGGCCAGACCGCCTGCGCAGTAGTGCCTTTAGGCGTGCCATCAGTTCGGCTTCGTGAAAGGGTTTAGTGAGGTAGTCGTCGGCCCCGGTTTCCAAGCCAACTACCTTGTCTTCCCACGTATCGCGCGCGGTGAGTATCAAAACAGGAGTAGTACGTTTTTGTTTACGCCACTGGGTGAGTAGTTCAAGCCCCGAGCCATCGGGTAACCCAATATCTAGGATGACAAGCTCGTACTCTTCGGTTGCCATAAACGACGCAGCCGCCTTGACAGAGGCGGCTACATCGACGAGGTAACCGTTGTCTTTCAGACTTTCAGCTAGGCTCTCGGCTAACAGGTCATCATCTTCCAGAAGCAACAGTTTCATAAGCTGATATCGCGTTAAAAGTTAATATCACCATACATTCCTGATTCATAATGACCAGGGATATTGCAGGCGTACTCCAGACTGTCAACATCTGAGGAAGCCGTCCATACCAGCGTTTTGGTTTCACCTCCCCCGATGGTGATAGACGGCATTTGCCCGCCATGCGCACCTTCCGCCATGTCGTGTCCGCCATGACCTTCACCATGACCACCACTCATTTCTTGCATCATCTTACGGTGCTCTTCCTGGGCGGCTTTATCACCTATCACGAACTCATGCTCAAGATTACCGGTGTTGGAAATTTCAAATTTAATGGTCTCACCGGCGGTAACTTGGATGTCTTCAGGATCAAACCACATATCGCCTGCTTCAAAGCTAATAGTGCGATCAACATCGGCAGAGCTCGCGTCATTGAGAGAACCATCATGTTCGCCCGCTGCCCAAGAGGTGGACCCCATAACACAGAGTGATATTGTCAGTAGACTGTAGGTCAGGTAGGTCTTGCGCATCATGTTTACCTCTTAGTGGTGTACCTAAGCGTTATAGCGTACCAACCTGAAATGAGCCTGAACCTCATGTCATTGAGTGTTAGTTGCCTTAGGACACCTTCACTACAGCGGTGAGCTCGCTGCGGATTAGTGTCACGTCCATCGCCTCAATGACCTGTCGTGCATCGCTTGCAGCGCGCGGATGGTATCGGCCTTGCCTTCCGGAGAGCGTTGCTTATAGCTATTAAGCTGGACGCTTAACTAACCAGGGGGATGTCCTTTCCTTAACCATTCGGTGATGTGACCCTTGTCAGCACCGCAGTGATCAGCAGTATAACTGCGACCAGTACCATCTCCAGAGCAATACTGCGCTGTAAACGTCGTGGGGCTGTAGCGTCGCCGCTCTCAAAGGCCGGTACAAGTCGGCACTTGTTCGCGGCAGCAAATAACAGTAGCACCGCGACAATCAATACCTTGCCGATCAAGAGCTGTCCATATGCCGTGGTGAGCAGCGGCGTGAGACCGCCCGTAAGCAGCGTGGCCAAAGTGACGCCCGTCAGCACCAACAAGCCAACCCCGCCCATGGCGATTTGCCCGAAACGAGTCAGAATGCGGGCGCTATTGCCCTGGTTGTGACGTCGCCCCACTAAGTGGAACAGCGGCCACAGTGAGGCCACCCAGAATGCCGCTGCCATCAAGTGAAAGATCAGCAAACCAGACAGGACGAGGCGTGGGGTGTTCACTGTATGTCCCACCTGCACGAACGCTAACATCACCAGTAACACGCCTACTAGGCTCAAGCTATTGGCTGTTTTCGAGAGTAGTAAGTTATTGAGCTGAATCGCCTGGACCAGCAGCAAGCCAGTAACGGCCAGTATCAGCCGCGTCCCGGGCGCACCCTCGAACCCGATCCCGAGCAGCATCGGGTTGGTTGCAGCAGCCACATTGCCGCCCCTAAGGTATCCGGCTTGCAAAGGCCACTGGAACAGAACCAGGGTAACCCCCGACCAAGCAGCGAAGACACCCATGCGGACAACGCGCCTCCGGTCGTGATCAGGGAGTTGCGGAAACGCTAGGCGAAACAGCACGGCTCCCGTTGCGACTAGGGCGCTAAGATAAACCCCGGCCGCCACGAGGATCATCGTGACGATCCAGACGTCGAGGCTATTTACGGAGAGCCACCAGGCCACGGGTCAGGGCTCGATCGAGAAGTTAAAACCGTCGGACATCATGTGCCCGTCATCCGATAGGCCTCGCCAACGCACCTGATAGTTCCCAGCCGAAAGAACTTCACCGGGCTTTACGAAGTAGCGTTCGACCTGTTCACTACCTGGCTGACCATCAAGGGGAACTGAGCCATTCGGGCCTGTCACCTCAAACTGGGTGATGCGCATCACGTCACCAAACTCAATGCCAATTTTCGCAGGGGAGTCCTGAACGGTGTCACCATCCTTAGGCGAAGTGCTTGTACGGCCTTCATGGGCGAGTGCCGGGATTGCTAGCGAAATCAACAGTGTTGCTAAGGTAGCGTGAACGATCGGGAGAGATCTCGTCTTCTTTTGCATGCCGATTCCTTATATGTTTTTTCAGGGTTGAATGGATGCCGTTTCTTCATCGCGGAGGCGCTAAAACTGATTCGGTTGAGCCTTCAGAGGCCGTTCATTCGTCCTGTTTGGCGAACAAGGCACATAGCTTCGTGCCCTTTGGGAGCTAAGAGAGCGTCCAGGAACACTTTGGCTTCAGGGGTTTCCGCCTCTTGGGCGGTGAGGTATTTGAGCAGGCATTTGGACGCGCTCTTCTTCATGGAAGTGGCTCAGTTTTATAACGTGCCAACCTGAAACAGGGCTGAAAACGGCGGGAAAAATGACTTGTGACAACATTTAGGTATTGGGATTGGTTTCCCCTTTACCTTTGGGCTACCTATAGGTTGTAGGCTTATAACGTAAGCTAACTCCGCCTTCTTCTGTAGGAAAAGGCGATGTCTCGACCAGCAACATGAGAGGAAATATCATGGTTAAGCACAAGGTGATTTTTGCCCTTGGTCTGGCTGCAAGCCTCAGTGTCACAAGCAGCGTCATCTTCGCTCAAGGTATGAACCAAGGCGCCCAAGGTCAAGGCAATATGATGGGCGGCCAAGGCGGTATGGGTTCGGGCATGATGATGGGCAGTCAAGAAGGCATGTACCCAGGAATGATGATGGGAGGGCAAAGTGGGATGATGCCTTGTCCAATGATGGGAGGCATGGGGACTATGTCCGGCATGGTCGGTATGCTCGACGAGCAGCAGATGAGTACCATGCGTGAGATGCGTCAGGAACACCGCGCGGCCCAATTTGAGCGGATGGGCGAAATGATGAACCTTCGCGACGACATGGTGCAAATCATGCAGGCTGAGCGACCAGAGCCAGAGGAAGTAAAGGCGCTGCATGCCCAAATGGCCAACCTTCATGGCGATATGATGGCTGATAATGTGCGCATGCATAATCAGATGCAGGACTTACTAACCGATGAGCAGCGTGAACAGATGAGGGGAAGCATGCGCAGCTACCATGGCCCGCAATAAGCCTTGGTGATGAAGTGAACTTCACCTCACGCCGGGTGAGGGCACCGAGTACAAACTGACAATGGAAGAAGGCGCTGTCGCGACATTCGCTTGGACCTCCGTTGGTGGGCCACTTAATTTCGACACCCACTGTGACGGAAATGGCAACTCGATCAGCGATGAGAAAGGGCGTGGTTTGCCCAAAGACGAAGGCGCACGTGAAGCTGACTTCACCGGTAACCAAGGTTGGTTCTTTCATAATCGCAATGATAACGACGTGACCGTGGTGTTGCGTGTTAGAGGGGACTATGGGGAGCTGAATAAGGTTTTCTAAAGCAGTGGCCTCTAGCGCTCTCCTGAGGGCTAGAGGTTTTCCTCCCATCAGCGTTGTTAAAATGATGGGTAAGCGTTTACAAAATTAGGTGAGATAGTAATTAATGGGTTATCTGAATTAATAATATTTAGGCTTATATGCGAAAAAACTGAAAGTCTTCTTTTGGCCGAAGCGGGTGCAGCCAGGGCTTAAGCGAATTGGCTTTGGCAGTCTTCCTTCCGAGGACCAACGCCAAACAGTGGGTCGTGACACCCCGTAACGCTACGCATCCGTATTTTTCGTACTGAGATAATAGGAATCCAGCAGGAAGGCACCGGTTTTACTTTGGATGGTATTTGGGATGGGAAAACAAAAAAAGCACCCGTAGGTGCTTGATTTGCATAGTAAGGTGGTGGAGGCGGCGGGAATTGAACCCGCGTCCGCCAGCACGCGCCTATTGGCTCTACATGCTTAGATTTCGTCATTTGATTTAACGCAACTGACTCCGACGATCAGGATTCAGCCACGCGAGTCTTCTAAAGTTTAGCGCTTGGCGAGAAGACACCACCAAACGCGATCCTATCAGCTTTAGCTCGTATCCCCTCAGCGATGAATAGGCACATCACCTTGGGGCCAGACAAGAAGCTAACAGTGTTTAAGCTGCTAGCGCGCCTTGAGCGTAGTTTTCGTCATTTGCGACTATTTTTCGTGATGTGGGATTTACGAGATACATCACGCTCTCGGCATGCACCGCAAGGGTTGTCACCGGCGTCGAAACCATGTCGCCCCCTTATTTCAGTTGAGCATTCTAACGTGCTCACACCTGATTGACCAGTTATGCCTTGTTATGTTCCCGCATAATTCGACCTTTTTGGCGGCTCCAGTCGCGATCTTTTTCTGTTGCGCGTTTGTCATGCAGCTGTTTACCGGTCACTAGCGCCAGCTCGCACTTCACTTTATTGCGTTTCCAGTAAAGCTTGAGGGGCACACAGGTGTGGCCTTTGTCCTGGGTGATCGAAAAGATTTTGGCGATCTCTTTGCGATGCAGCAGCAGTTTGCGGGTGCGCGTCGGGTCAGCAATCTCGTGTGTGCTCGCAGTATTCAGCGGCATGATATGACTACCCAGCAGAAACGCTTCGCCGTTACGAACCAAAATATAGGTATCGGTGAGCTGAGCCTTACCGGCGCGCAGGCTCTTCACTTCCCAGCCAGCGAGCGATAGCCCCGCCTCGAAGGTCTCATCGATATGGTACTCAAACCGTGCCTTCTTGTTTTGGGCAATAACGCTGCTACCGGGGCCCTTACTGTTACCTTTCTTAGTGGCCATGGAACCTCATAATTAATCTGTCAGTGGCTTCCCCTTCGTTATTTGGGGAGGCGTGATACCATTTAGGGTCTGAAAAATGTTTCCCATGATACGCTTTGGGCACTGTGAAGTCAGCGGAGAGGTCAATGCCAACCGTCAATCGTTCCGCCTTAGTGCGGCACACCCCCCAGAAAATGTTCGATCTGGTTAACGACTTCGAACGCTACCCGGAGTTTTTGCCAGGCTGCCGCCAGGCGCGTTTGCTCGAACATGATGATGTGCATCTGATCGGCGAAATGACCCTGGGTCGCGCCGGTGTTGAGCAAACCATCACCACGCGCAACGAACTTTTTGCGCCCGAGCGTATTGAACTATCGCTGGTAAAAGGGCCGTTCAAGCGGCTTAAAGGTCGCTGGCTGTTTATCCCCATGGGGGAGGATGCCTGCAAGGTGAGCCTTGAGATGGAGTTTGAGTTCGCCAACCGGCTGCTCAGTATGGCGTTCGGCAAACTCTTTCAGCAAATCGCTGGCCAGCTAGTCGATGCCTTTACCAAGCGCGCAAACGAGCTGTATGGGCGCTGAAGCGCTTACGGTTGAGGTGGCCTTCGCGTTGCCGTCCAAACAGCGCATAGTGGCTCTGCGCGTGCCTGAGGGCACTACTGCACGTCAGGCCGTTGCCTTAGCCGATTTGCCCACGCTCTTTCCTGATGTGCCCGGCGAAACCTTTGCTCAGGCGCCGCTGGGCATCTTCGGTAAAGCGCTACGCGAACCCGATACCCATCTATTACGCGACGGGGATCGGGTCGAAGTCTACCGGCCATTGGCGATCGACCCCAAGGCCGCTCGCCTAGAGCGCGCTAAGCGCCAAGCGAGCGACCCGAAGCGTTAACCGCTTTTAAGGCTGTTGAACAGGCTGTGTGCCCTCAGGTGGCCGCGTCTGGGTGCTCTCTGTAGGGAGGGCATCCATTGGATCAACGCCTTCCGTTGCAGGCCCCATGCTGCTATCGCCTTCAAGCGGTAGCTCTTTGGATAGATCCCCTTCTTGCTCAATGTTCACCAGGCGGCCCTGGGGATCGAAGGTGAGCGTTACGCGACGCTGCTCTACATCGCCATACGCTTTATCTAAACGAAACACATAATCCCACTGGCTGGCGTCAAAGGGCGCTTCCAGCAATGGCCTGCCCATTACGTAAGTCACCTGCTCTTGGGTCATGCCTGGCTGAAGCTGGCTGACCATTTCCTGAGTGACCAGGTTGCCCTGGGGAATATCGCGCTTGTACACGCCTACGTAGCTGCAGCCGCTAATGACAGTAAGGGCAACGGAGAGCGTGATGATTTGAGTCAATTTTTGCATTTGGGCCTATTCTTCACTATCGTGGTTTCGGTTGATCATACCCGACCTAACCAGTTACTGCGAAGAGCGACCATGGCCGATCAGAACCATGAATTGCGCAAAGCCGGTCTAAAAGTGACCCTGCCGCGCGTCAAGATACTTCAAATTCTCGAAAATGTTTCGGGTCAGCACCACCTTAGCGCGGAAGAAGTGTACAAAACACTGATTGATGCGGGCGAAGATGTTGGCTTGGCAACCGTATACCGCGTATTGACTCAGTTCGAGTCAGCGGGCTTGGTAATTCGTCATAATTTCGACGGAGGCCATGCGGTATTCGAGATGACCCAAGAGGATCACCATGACCACATGGTGTGCCTAGAAAGCGGTGAAATCATTGAGTTCGTTGATGAAATCATTGAACGCCGTCAGCAAGAAATCGCTGAAGAGCACGGCTACGAACTAGTGGATCATGCTCTGGTGCTCTATGTACGTCCGCGCGGTTCCGACGTGACGCGCCAGGACAGCGGGCCGACGAACAAGAAATAGTGTTCGTAGGTCGCTGTTAGTCGCAGACCGTTAATCGCGGTTCGAAATATAAGCGCCCCTGAGCCATTTGGCCGAATTCCTGGTTAACTGAATTCGCCAAGTGGATCAGGGGCGTTTGTTTTGCTGTGTGCAGATGTGCTGTATAGCTGTGCGCTATAGAAATGCACAGAAACGGCGCAGGGCGCCCGCTCAATCAGTGCGGCGGGCGTTGGCTGGCGTGCAGCATCTCCCGAGCGTGGGCGAGGGTTTGGTCAGAAAGCGTGACACCGCCCAGCATGCGCGCCAGTTCGCTGATGCGGCCCTGTTCGTCGAGTAGCGCCATCTGGGTCAGCGTTGTATCGCGCTTCGCCTGTTTCTCGATATGCAGGTGCTGGTGCGCCTGTGCTGCCACCTGGGGTAGGTGGGTCACGGTCATGACCTGGCCGTTTTCGCCCAGTTTGCGCAGTAGTTGGCCAACGATCTCTGCGGTGGCCCCCGAGATACCCACATCCACTTCGTCAAACACCAGACTGGGCACGGTTGAGTGCGTCGCCGCGACCACTTGAATCGCCAGGCTAATCCGCGATAATTCACCGCCGGAGGCGACTTTGGTCAATGGGCGAGCGGGCTGGCCAGGGTTGGCGCTAATCAAAAACTGCACGCGATCAAGGCCTTCAGGGGAGGGCGCGTCTTTAGCGGTGACCTCCACTTCAAAACGGGCTTTGCCCATGGCCAAAAAGCCCAGTTGCTGCTGCACCTCTTTACCCAAGCGAAGTGCGGCTTTTTGACGGCTCTCGCTGAGTTTTTTTGCCTCTTGGCGATAGTCTTCGCGTAGCTCGACGACCCGCGCACTGAGTGCCTCCAGGTCATTGCCACCCCCTTCTAACTGCGCGACTTCCCGCTGTAGGTCAGCATGCAGGGCGCATAGCTCATCAGGAGCAACGTGATGCTTGCGGGCAATCCGGTGTACGTCGGTCATTCGTTCTTCAACCCAGGCGAGCCGCTCAGGGTCTAATTCGGTGGTGCTGGCGAGGCGGTTAAGCTCGCTGGAGGCCTCTTCCACTTGAATGCGCGCATCGCTCAGCATGGCAAGCGTGTTCGCCAGGGTGCCTTTGTCGCTACCTGGCAGTGCGCTTAAGTGGGTAAACGCTTGGTTGAGTAAGGAGAGCGCGCCGCCCTCGTCACTGGCGCAGCAGTCGGCGGCAAACTGGGTTTCGCGCAGGGTCTCTTCCGCGTGAGCCAGGGTGTGCTGCTCTTCCTCTAACGTGGCTAATTCACCTTCCGCTAAACCGAGCTGATCCAGCTCTTCTACTTGGTAACGCAGCAACTGCCGTTTGGCCTCAACTTCACTGCCTTCTTCGCTTAGCTTCTTCAGCTGCCGACGCGCACTGCGCCACTCGCGGAACGTTTCAGCTAATTGAGTGGTGGCATCGTTTAGGCCTGCGTAATCGTCCAGCAGGGCAAGGTGGGTCTCTTCGCGCATCAGCGCATGGTGAGCATGCTGTCCATGAATTTGAATCAGCTGCTCGCCGAGGGATTTTAGATCCGAGATAGTCGCGGGTTGGCCGTTAATCCAGGCTTTGGAACGGCCGTTGGCGGTGACCACACGGCGCAGCAAGCATTCCTCAGCGGGGAGCTCCCGCGCCGTTAGCCACTCGATGGCGGCGGGCAGGTGTTGAATGTCGAAGCGTGCGGAGAGGTCCGTACGCTCGCGGCCGTGACGCACGCTTCCGGCGTCGGCACGCTCGCCCAGGCAGAGCCCAAGGGCGCCTAACAGGATCGATTTGCCCGCGCCGGTTTCCCCGGTAATCGCGGTCATACCGCCGGTCAAGTCGAGTTCCAAGTGATCGACAATGGCGAAATCTTGAATAGCTAGCTGAGTAAGCATGGCGCCTCCTGAGGCGGTACAGCATAGAAGCTGGATACTTATCCAATAGTTGTTGATTTATACAGTAGTTAATAACTCACTTCAATGCACCTCTTGAGATGGAATTTATGGCCCCCATATAGCGTGCATGATCAGTCAAAGCTAGTGACTTAAAGCTTACTTCTTTGCGCGCCGCCCGCGTGGCCGCGCTCTACTTTTTAGGAGCACAACATGGCGAAAGAACCGCAAACACCAATGGACGATGAGCTGGCCCGCCACGAGCAAGACGCCGATGGCGCCGAGCAAGCAGCTGAGAAGGTTGCTGAAGAGCGCTTGATGGAGGGCGAACTGGAAGGATTGATCAATGACGAAGAGGCGCTAGAAGACAGCGTCGACAACCCGGAAGCGGAAATGCTGGCAGCCCAAGTAGGTGAGTTAGAGCAGAGCTTGGCCGAAGCCAAGGATCAAGCCCTTCGCGCCGCCGCTGAAGCGCAAAACGTGCGCCGTCGTGCGGAGCAGGAAGCGGAAAAAGCCCGCAAGTTTGCCCTGGAGAAGTTCGTTAAAGAGCTGCTGCCAGTGGTAGATAGCCTGGAAAAAGCGCTTGAGACCATGGAAGAGGGTGCATCGGAAGTTCATCGTGAAGGTGTTTCCATGACCTTGAAAATGCAGCTGGATGTACTCAACAAGTTCGGCGTTGAAAGCATTGAACCCCATGGTGAACCCTTCGACCCGCAAGTGCACGAAGCCATGACCATGGTGCCTAACCCGGATCTCGAACCGAACACCGTGATGGACGTTATGCAGAAAGGCTATTTACTCAATGGACGCTTGGTGCGCCCAGCGATGGTTGTAGTGAGTAAAAAAGCCGATTAAGCCACTGGCGGCACAGAGTTTGAAAAAAGTGTGTGAAAAAAAGCCCTTGAAATGTCAGCGGCGGCCCCCAAATAAAGGGCAACCCCGCGGGGAAACCCGCAGACAAGCTTTAAAAACTAAATTTTCAGTTTTGTAACAACCGAATTCGAGGTATTGCTATGGGACGTATAATTGGTATCGACCTGGGCACCACTAACTCTTGTGTGGCCGTGCTCGATGGTGACAGCGCTAAAGTTATCGAAAACGCCGAAGGCGGTCGTACGACGCCTTCTATTATCGCCTACACCGATGATGGTGAAACGCTGGTAGGTCAGGCGGCTAAACGTCAGGCCGTTACTAACCCAGAAAACACCCTGTACGCCATCAAGCGTCTCATTGGCCGTCGCTTTAAAGACGACGTTGTCCAGAAAGACATCAAGATGGTGCCGTACAAAATCAGCGAAGCTGATAACGGTGACGCTTGGGTTGAAGTAAAAGGCAAAAAAATGGCACCGCCGCAGGTAAGCGCGGAAGTGCTGAAGAAAATGAAGAAGACTGCCGAAGACTACCTGGGCGAAGCAGTCACCGAAGCGGTCATTACCGTACCGGCCTACTTCAACGACAGCCAGCGTCAGGCGACCAAAGACGCCGGCCGCATTGCCGGTCTGGACGTTAAGCGCATTATTAACGAGCCGACCGCTGCCGCACTGGCCTACGGTATGGACAAATCCCGCGGCGACAAAACCATCGCGGTCTACGACCTGGGTGGCGGCACCTTCGATATCTCGATCATCGAAATTGCCGATGTCGACGGCGAAACCCAGTTTGAAGTGTTGGCCACCAACGGTGATACCTTCCTGGGCGGCGAAGACTTTGACTTGGCGCTGATCAACTACCTGGTAGACCAGTTCAAGTCTGACAGCGGCATTGATCTGTCTGGCGACAACCTGGCCATGCAGCGTCTGAAAGAAGCTGCCGAAAAAGCCAAAATTGAGCTGTCTAGCGCTCAGCAGACCGATGTGAACCTGCCTTACATCACCGCCGACAACACTGGCCCGAAACACCTTAACGTTAAGGTGACTCGTGCCAAGCTGGAGTCGCTGGTCGAAGAGCTGGTTCAGCGCTCGCTCGAGCCGTGCAAAATGGCCCTGAAAGATGCAGGCCTGTCTGCCTCTGAAATCGACGAAGTGATCCTGGTCGGTGGCCAGACACGTATGCCGATGGTGCAGAAGAAAGCCGCTGACTTCTTCGGCAAAGAAGCACGTAAAGACGTTAACCCGGACGAAGCAGTTGCTGTTGGTGCCGCGATTCAGGGCGGCGTACTCGGTGGCGACGTTAAAGACGTTCTGCTGCTCGACGTTACCCCGCTTACCCTGGGTATCGAAACCCTGGGTGGCGTGATGACGCCGCTGATCGAAAAGAACACCACCATCCCGACCAAGAAGACACAAACCTTCTCAACGGCGGATGACAACCAAACGGCGGTGACCATTCACGCCGTGCAGGGTGAGCGCAAGCAAGTGTCGCAGAATAAGTCGCTGGGTCGTTTTGATCTTGCTGACATTCCGCCTGCACCACGCGGCGTGCCGCAGATCGAAGTCGCCTTCGACTTGGATGCCAACGGTATTCTGAACGTATCGGCAAAAGACAAGGCCACTGGCAAAGAGCAGTCGATTGTCATCAAGGCGTCTAGCGGTCTGTCCGAGGAAGAAGTCGAGCAGATGGTACGTGATGCTGAAGCTCACGCCGAAGAGGACAAAAAGTTCGAAGAGCTGGTGCAGCTGCGTAACCAAGCTGACGGCATGATTCACGCTACGCGCAAAACGTTGGAAGAAGCTGGCGACAAAGCGACTGACGACGAGAAGCAGGCGATTGAAACGGCCATCAGCGAGCTGGAAGAAGCGGTTAAAGGTGACGACGTCGATAACATTCAGAAGAAACTGGATGCACTGACCGAAGCCTCTGGCCAGCTAGCCCAGAAGATGTACGCCGAGCAGGCCGAAGCGGCGCAGCAAGAGGGCGGTGAAGGTGCCGAGAACGCGGGCACCAAGCCGGAAGAAGACGTGGTTGACGCCGAGTACGAAGAAGTCAACGACGATCAGAAAAAGCAGTAACATCCTCTTTCTGCCAAGGAAAGCGGTGACGCGGGAGCTTACTCCCGCGTTGCTGTTTCCGCGGCCAAGACGCACGTAGTTAAGTATCACGTAGTTAAATATACAGTTGAATACATAGCTAAATGTGCAGTTGAGTGCGTAGCTAACCAGGAGGCGTAGGGCCTATGTCCAAACGCGATTATTACGAAGTCCTGGGTGTCGAAAAAGGGGCCGATCAGAAAGAGATCAAGAAGGCCTATCGCCGTCTGGCGCAAAAATTCCACCCTGATCGAAACCCGGACGATACCACCTCCGCGGAAAAATTCCGCGAAGTGTCCGAAGCGTATGAAGTGCTTAGCGACGGTGAAAAACGCGCTGCCTATGACCAGTTCGGCCATGCGGGCGTTGATGGCCAAGGTGGCGGCGGTTTCGGCGGTGCTGGCGCTGGTGATTTCAGCGACATTTTCGGCGATGTGTTTGGCGATATTTTTGGCGGAGGTGGCGGTCGCCGCCGTGGCCCCAATGCCCCGGCACGCGGTTCCGACCTGCGTTATAACCTAGAGCTGGATCTGGAAAACGCCGTTTCAGGCACCACGGTGGACATTCGTGTGCCGCGGCATATCGAGTGTGATCGTTGTGATGGCGGCGGCGCTGAGCCCGGCTCTTCTAAAGAGACGTGCCCTACCTGCCACGGTCACGGTCAAGTACGTATGCAGCAAGGCTTCTTTGCCGTGCAGCAGACTTGCCCGACCTGTCATGGCTCTGGCCAGCACATTAAAGTGCCGTGCCATAAGTGTAATGGCGAAGGCCGTGTACGTGAGACACGCACGCTGTCCGTTAAGATTCCGCCCGGTGTGGATACCGGCGACCGTATTCGCTTGAACGGCGAAGGCGAAAGCGGTGTTAACGGTGGCCCGCCTGGGGATCTGTATGTGCAGGTGGCTATCAAGCCGCACCACATCTTCCAGCGTGACGGCAAGCACCTGCAGTGCGATGTGCCGATCAACTTTGTTGATGCAGCGCTAGGTGGCGAGCTTGAAGTGCCGACGCTAGATGGCCGTGTGAAGCTGAAGATTCCGCCGGAAACCCAAACAGGCAAGCTGTTCCGCCTGCGCGGTAAAGGCGTGAAGCCCGTGCGCGGTGGTATGCCCGGCGACCTGCTGTGCAAGGTGGTAGTGGAAACACCGGTGAAGCTTAACGACGAGCAGCGCGATCTGTTGCGCAAGCTGCAACAAAGCTTCGACGACAGCAATAGCCACAACCACTCGCCGAAGAAAACCGGCTTCTTCGACAGCGTGAAAAGCTTCTTTGAAGATATGAAGCCGTAAGTCTGAGATAATAGTAAGCAGTTAGGTGTTTAGTCCAAAAACCCTCGGTTCACCGGGGGTTTTTGCTGTTTAGGAAATACTGCACGCAATGAATCACCTTGAAGAACGGCCCACCATGGGTATTTTGCTGCGGATACTGTCAGGCGCCCTGTTTACTGGGATGCTGGTGTGTATTAAGGCAGTCAGTGACGAAGTGCCTGTGGGGCAGTCGGTATTTTACCGCTCGCTGTTTGCGCTGCTGCCTATCGTCGTTTTCCTTTTGCTGCGGCGGGAGTTTCCACGTGGGTTGGCTACGCGCCGCCCGCTGGGTCATGCGCTGCGCTCTGGGTTGGGGGCGGCGGCGATGTTTGCCTCCTTTGCTGCGGTGGCGCTGTTGCCAGTGGCCGAGGCAACATTGCTCGCTCAGCTTACCCCGGTCTTTATGGCGATTGGTGGTGTTCTGCTGCTGGGGGAGCGCTGCTCGCTTAATCGCGTGGGTGGCGTGGTGCTAGCGCTTGCCGGGGTGGCCGTGCTGATTTTGCCTGGGCTCAATGCCAGTTCCAGTAACGGCCAAGTGGCCGGGTATGCGCTAGGGGCGTTGGGTGCGCTGCTAACGGCAGGTGCTTTATTAACCGTCAGGCGTATTTCACGCACCGAGACAGCGGCTTCAATCGCCTTCTACTTTATTTTAGTGGCCGCGCTAGCCGGGCTGGCAACGCTCCCACTGGGCTGGGCAGCACTCAACCGGGTAGAGTTTTCGTTGTTGGTGCTCTCGGGTCTGTTTGGCGGTGCTGCGCATATCGCGATGACATTAGCTCTACGCTACGCCGAGGCGTCGCGTTTGGCACCTTTTGAATATATTGCCCTGGTGTGGCCTGTGCTCGCCGATTGGGTGCTGTTTGGAATACCGGTCTCCAGCGGCTTCCTGCTAGCGCTACCGCTGATGTTAAGTGGGGTAGCGCTAGCGGCGATGGAAGGGCGGCGGCTTAGGCAAAGGGCTAGATAGCGGCTTCGACGATAAGCTGCGGCTGGCCTTTCGAGCAGGACTCGATACGCGTAGATACCCGATAAACCTGACGTAGCAGCGCAGGGGTAATCACTTCGGCAGTGGAGCCGCAGGCGATCAAGCGGCCATTTTCGAGCATCATGGCGGCATCGGCGAAACGTAGTGCATGCCCCAGGTCATGGAGCGCCACCAGAATCAGCATCTGGCGCTCATCGGCTAACCGGCGCAGCACCGTCAGCAGGCTGATCTGGCGGTTCAAATCGAGTGCCGAGGTGGGCTCATCCAGCATCAGAATCTCGGGCTCTTGCACCAGGGCCTGGGCAGCGCTGACCAACTGGCGCTGGCCGCCGCTAAGGTCGCCAATATCCCGTTCGCCAAGAGCCGTAATGCTGAGTTCCTCCAGCGCGCGATCAACCTGCGCTAAATCCTCAGGCTGCACTTTTAATCCGCGCCCCTGCATACGTGCCAAAAGCACTGATTCATAGACCGTCAGTACGGCCTTGGCACCGGTGTCCTGGGGCATATAGCCCACGGGACGTGCGGCGCTGGTGCCGCTGATAATCACTTCGCCTTCGCCTTTCAATAGTCCTAATACGCGGCGAAAAAGCGTCGATTTACCTGCTGCGTTGGGCCCTAGCAGAGCGACGACTTGCCCCCCTTGAAAGCAGGGCGTGGTGATCTCTTCCAGAATAGGGCGACGCCCATAGCGGGCGGATACACGGTTCAGTTGTAGGGTTACCATGAGGCCTTCTTGTGGTTAAGCACCAGAAACAGAAAGAAGGGAATGCCCACCAGCGAGGTGATAATGCCAATGGGAATAATGGTGCCAGGAATAATAATCTTGGAGATGACCGAGCCAACGGAGAGGATCAGTGCGCCGCACAGGGCCGAGCCTGGTAGGAAGAAACGCTGATCCTCGCCCAGTAAAATGCGCGCGATATGCGGCCCCACCAAGCCAATAAACCCAATGGTGCCCACGAACGCCACCGCGATGGCGGCAAGTAGTGACACCAGCACCAGCACTTCCAAACGCAGCGCGCGGGGATTGACGCCCATGCTCTCGGCTTTGGCGTCGCCCAGGCGCATGGCCGTCAGCGCCCAACCATGCCGGGCAAGCAGCGGCATGGATAAGGCAAGAATGCTAAGGGCGATCCAGAACTTGGGCCAGGTGGCTTTGGTTAAGCTGCCCATCGTCCAAAACACCACCGCGGAGACCGCTTCCTGGCTGGCAAAGAACTGAATCAGCGCCATCAGCGAGTTGAAGATAAACACCATGGCGATGCCGAGCAGCACAATCGTCTCTACCGTCACGCCGCGCTTAAGGCTTAAAGCATGAATTAAGAACGCGGTGAACATGGCCATCACGAAGGCATTGATGGGCACCACAAACTCAATGGCTGCGGGAACAATGGCGACACCAAAAGCAAGCCCCAACGCGGCGCCAAAACTGGCCCCGGCGGAGATCCCCAGGGTGAATGGGCTGGCTAGCGGGTTGCTCAGAATGGTTTGCATCTGTGCCCCGGCCACCGACAAGCTGGCGCCCACTACTAGCGCCATCAGCGCCACTGGCATACGAATTTCCCACAGAATGACTCGCGCCTGCTGGCTAACGCTGTCTGGCGTAAACAGCGCTGCGATGACTTCACCCAGGCTATAGCGGGCAGGCCCCAGCGCCAGGTCAACACAGAGGCTAAAAAACAGCGCTAAAACCAGTGCCACCAGTATCATCTGGCGGCGGAAAACCTGGCTATGGTAGAAGGCGCGACCCTGTGAAACATGCTCTGCTAACGCAGTTTCTGGGTGCCTGGTCTCTGAAAGACTGGCTTCAGTGAACTTCGTTTCAGTCGTCATGGAGCGAGATCCAATAGCCGGGTTCATAATCGATGGGCAAGAAACGCTCGTGTAGCTCTTCCATCGTGGCGTTGGGATCCAGGTCTTCAAACAGCTCTGGGTGTAGCCATTTGGCTAACTGCTGCACGGCCACAAAGTAGTAGGGGCTATTGTAAAACTGGTGCCAAATGGCGTGGAAGTTACCGGATTCCACCGCCTTGATGCCGGTCATCGCGGTGCGCTCGGTCAGTGCTTCAAGCTTAGCGCGAGCGTTTTGCATATCAGACCCTGGGCCTACGCCGACCCAGTTGCCGCCCGGCACGTAGGCATCCCAGTTGCCGCCGGTGACAACCACATGATCAGGATTGGCAGCAATAATCTGTTCAGGGTTCAGGTTGCCGAAACTGTTAGGAATGATGCCCTCGGCAATATTGCTACCGCCAGCCAGGGTGACATAGTCGCCAAAGTTGGCAGGGCCAAAGCTCATGCAGCACTCGTCGGAGTAGCCACCGGCCCGGTCAATAAACACGCTGGGGCGCTCTGGGTTCGCTTCGGCGATGACATCGGTTACCCGTGCCAACTGTGTCTCGGCAAACTCGATGAACTCTTCCGCCGCTTCTTCATCGTCCATGATCTGGCCGATGATGCGCATGGAGGGAATGGTGTGTTCAATCGGGTCTTCGCGAAAATCCACATAGACGATGGGAATGCCGAGTTGTGCCAGCTTGTCGTCGTAGGCGGCGTCTTCTGTGGCGGCTTTGGCCTCGATGTTCATCAGCACTACGTCAGGATTAAGCGAAGCGGCCTGCTCTACATCAAAAGTGCCGTCTTTAAAGCCGCCAAAGGTGGGGATCGCTTCAATCTCAGGGAAGCGTTCGGCGTAACGGGCATAGTTGTCGGGATCCGCCTGAGAAAAGTCTTCGCGCCAACCGACCACGTGGGCAAAAGGAGCTTCAGGTTCGAGTAAACCGAGCAGATAAATTTGCCGCCCTTCGCCTAAAATAACCCGCTCGGCAGGGCCATCCAGAGTGATTTCGCGGCCAGCGACATCGGTGACGGTGATAGCGTCAGCCATAGCAGTGGCGCCGCAAGCAAACGTGATAAGCGTACCAAGCAGGATTTTTAAGCGCGGAGAATTGAGCATTTTTTAACTCGTTGGTCGATATTGGTTAACAGGGCGGCATCGCTGATGCGCATTAACGGTGATAGCACAGAGATGCAATTGCTATTGTAACTGATTAGCGTTTGGGCGGCATTATTGGGGTGCCGCGCTTAATGGTCAACATGCTACGCTTTACACTGAGCATTTATCCTACGGTGATGGCTTCACATATTTGGCTCTAACGGCAAGACATTGTTGAAGGATTACTTGGTTTGTAAGTACTTACATTTTTTGGAGAGGCCGCTATGCCTTTATCTCGTGTCGAAGTTGCCACGCCTTCCGCCGAGCGTTTAATTAATCGGCTCTGTAAACACTGGGCGCATAAGCTGGAGGTCGAGCAAAGCGATCAGCAGGCCACCATTACGTTTGCCACTGGCACCTGCTTAATGGTTGCTGAGGCCGATAAACTGGTGGTGGCCCTCGAAACCCTTGAAGAGGAGCATCTGGATGAGTTGGAGGGGGTCGTCGAGCGCCACCTAATGCGTATGGCCGGTGATGAAGAGTTGGCGATTGTGTGGGAGAACTAGATAACGACTGGTCAGCCATAAACGGAGAGCGTCGAAGGCATCGATGGGTCTGCTATAATCGCGCTGATTTTGAAACATAAGTCTTACGCACTGAAACCTAGAGCTCAGGAGTTCGCATGACCCGAATTGCCATTGTAGGCGTGGCTGGCCGCATGGGCCGTACGTTGGTAAATGCTGTAGAGCAAGATGCTGAGGCGACGCTAGCCGGCGGGATCGTGGAGCCAGGTAGCTCCTTGGCGGGCGCTGATATTGGCGAGCTTGCGGGTGTCGGGAAGCGCGGTGTTGTCGCGGTCGATTCGCTCACGTCGATTGTCGATGAATTTGATGTGCTGATCGACTTCACGGCCCCTCAGGTCACGCTTGTTAATCTGGCGTTCTGCGCAGAGCACGGCAAACGTATCGTGATTGGTACTACTGGCATGAGCGATGATGAGTTGGCTCAGCTCGATAGCTACCGCGACAAGGTAGCCATGGTGTTCGCACCCAATATGAGCGTCGGGGTTAATCTGACCCTGAAACTGCTCGAAACCGCTGCCAAAGCGCTGGGTGATGAAGGCTACGATATTGAAGTGATCGAGTCTCACCACCGTCACAAGGTTGATGCGCCTTCCGGCACCGCGATCAAAATGGGCGAAGTAATTGCCGACAGCCTGGGGCGTAACCTTAAAGAGCACGGCGTGTTTGAGCGAGTCGGGCAGTGCGGTCCGCGCACCGACAAAGAGATCGGCTTTGCCACCGTGCGCGCGGGCGATATCGTGGGTGAGCACACGGTAATGTTTGCCACCGAAGGTGAGCGCATTGAAATCACTCACAAGGCCTCCAGCCGGATGACCTTTGCCAAAGGTGCAGTTCGCGCGGCGCGCTGGGTCGCTGGCAAAGAGAGCGGCCGTTACGACATGCAGGATGTATTGGGGCTAGAGTAAGGGATTGCCTGTCACTGCTTGAGCAGGGCGCTAGAACAGTCCTGCCATCAAGGGGTAGTCTTCGATCAAGAATTCCTGTAACATTTCAAAAATTTTGGCCGGGTGGCCTGGAAATCTTAAACGGCGCGCTTGTTGCGTTGGTCAACCCAAAGCCTGCCTCCTCAGGGTTTGCTGCTATAAAGCGGTGCTGCTGTTAAGCGTAACGCTAGAGGCTAAGCGAATCAGAAAGGCATCGAACAACAAGCGGGATGAAACCGATTCTTTTTATCGGCTTCGTCCCGCTTTTTTACGACCCCAGTTTTACTAATGATAGTTTTTATTAGCGATAGTGTTACGTCGCGGATAATCAAGAAATTGCTGAGCCTGCGCCCCACAGGCTCCCACCAGCATGGGAGGATCTTGTTTTGAATAACCCCGCATTGAGCAAACCCGCAATATTGGCCCTGGAAGATGGCAGCGTGTTCCACGGCATTGCCATTGGCGCGGACGGATTAACAAGCGGTGAGGTGGTGTTCAATACGGCCATGACCGGCTATCAAGAAATCCTCACCGACCCTTCCTACACCCGCCAAATCGTTACCCTCACCTATCCCCATATCGGCAATACAGGCATTAACGCTGAAGACATTGAGTCAGCTTCTATTGCCGCAGCAGGTTTGGTGATTCGCGATTTACCGCTAATGGCCAGCAGCTTCCGCTCTGAGCAGTCGCTGTCGGACTACCTGAAAAGCCAGAACGTGCTGGGTATTGCCGATATCGATACCCGCCGTCTAACGCGCATTTTGCGAGATAAAGGTGCGCAGAACGGGGCGATTTTGGCAGGCGTTGATGCGGAAGGCGACGGGGCGGTCACACGGGCGCTGGAAGCCGCCAAGGCTTTCCCAGGCCTGAAGGGGATGGATCTGGCCAAAGAGGTGTCGTGTAAACAAGCCTACGAGTGGTCGGAAGGTGAGTGGACGCTGGGTGAAGGCTACGCTGATGCTTCCAAAAGCGAGCGCCCCTACCATGTGGTGGCGTACGACTACGGTGTGAAATTCAACATCCTGCGCATGCTGGCCGCTCGCGGCTGCCGCCTGACAGTCGTGCCCGCGCAAACGCCTGCTGCTGAGGTGCTGGCGATGAATCCGGATGGCGTGTTTTTAGCCAACGGCCCTGGCGACCCGGAACCCTGCGATTACGCCATCAAGGCGATTCAGGACGTGCTGGAAACCGATATTCCGGTGTTTGGTATCTGTCTGGGCCACCAGTTGCTGGCGCTCGCCGCCGGTGCCAAAACGGTCAAAATGAGCCACGGCCACCACGGTGCCAACCACCCGGTGCAGGATCTGGATAGTGGTACGGTAATGATCACCAGCCAGAATCACGGCTTTGCGGCGGATGAAGCGACCCTGCCCGCTAACGTGCGCGCAACGCACCGTTCGCTGTTCGACGGCACCTTGCAGGGAATCGAGCTTACCGACCGACCGGCGTTCAGCTTTCAAGGCCACCCGGAAGCGAGCCCCGGCCCGCGTGATGTGGCGCCGTTGTTTGATCGCTTCGTGGCTATGATGCAGACACGCCGTTAACGCGCCCCTAGCATCACCGTATCGCCGTCTTTTGTCGCTCATCGTCACCATTTTTTGCGGGAACCGTTATGCCTAAGCGTACCGACATCAACAGTATTTTGATCATTGGCGCTGGCCCGATTGTGATCGGCCAGGCCTGCGAATTCGACTACTCCGGCGCCCAGGCGTGTAAAGCGCTGCGCGAGGAGGGTTACCGGGTTATTTTGGTTAACTCCAACCCCGCCACCATCATGACTGACCCGGCCATGGCCGATGCCACCTACATCGAGCCAATTACCTGGCAGGCGGTGGAGAAGATCATCGAAGCCGAGCGCCCTGATGCCATTCTGCCGACCATGGGGGGTCAGACGGCGCTGAATTGCGCCCTCGAGCTTGAAAAGCATGGCGTGCTGGAGAAGTTCGGCGTGGAGATGATCGGTGCCAACGCCGATGCGATTAACATGGCCGAAGACCGCGATCTGTTCGATCAGGCCATGAAGCGCATTGGCTTGGAGTGCCCGAAAGCGAAAGTCGCCCACACCATGGATGAAGCCTGGGAAATTCAGGCTGAGCTGGGTTTCCCGACCATTATTCGCCCTTCCTACACCATGGGCGGCTCCGGCGGCGGCGTGGCGTACAACAAGGAAGAGTTCGAAGAAATCTGTACCCGCGGTTTCGAGCTCTCCAACAACCACGAGCTACTCATCGATGAGTCGCTGCTGGGTTGGAAAGAGTACGAGATGGAAGTTGTTCGTGACAAAAACGACAACTGCATCATCGTCTGCGCGATTGAGAACTTCGACCCCATGGGCGTGCACACCGGTGACTCCATCACCGTGGCACCGGCGCAAACGCTGACCGATAAAGAGTATCAGATCATGCGTGACGCCAGCCTCGCGGTACTGCGCGAGATTGGCGTAGAGACCGGTGGCTCTAACGTCCAGTTTGGTATGGATCCCAAAACCGGCCGTTTGGTTGTTATCGAGATGAACCCGCGGGTGTCACGCTCTTCAGCGCTGGCCTCAAAGGCGACCGGTTTCCCGATTGCTAAAATCGCCGCGAAATTGGCGATTGGCTATACCCTGGACGAGCTGCAGAACGATATTACCGGTGGTCAAACGCCGGCATCGTTCGAGCCGTCTATCGATTACGTGGTCACCAAAATTCCGCGCTTCACCTTTGAGAAATTCCCCCAGGCCAACGACCGCCTGACCACCCAGATGAAGTCGGTGGGTGAGGTGATGGCGATTGGGCGTACTTTCCAGGAGTCGCTGCAGAAAGCCCTGCGTGGCCTGGAAACCGGTAACGATGGTCTTGATCCGATCATTACCGATTTCACGCCGGACAACATGGCGATTATCCAGGGCGAACTGCAGGCCGCCGGTGCCGAGCGTATTTTCTACGTGGCGGACGCCATGCGTTCCGGCATGAGCGTCGATGACGTCTTTGCCCTGACCAATATCGACCCTTGGTTCCTGGTGCAGTTGGAAGATTTGGTGCTGACTGAAAACGCCGTCGCCAAACGTACGCTGGCTGACTTCTCTGCCCGTGAGCTCTATCAGCTCAAGCGCAAAGGTTTCGGCGATGCACGCCTGGCCAAATTGCTGAATGTCAGCGAAAAAGAGTTCCGTCAAACCCGCCAAGCAGCCGGTATTCGCCCGGTTTATAAGCGCGTTGATACCTGTGCCGCGGAGTTCGCCTCTGATACCGCCTATATGTACTCCACTTACGAAGAGGAGTGCGAGGCGGATGTCTCTGACCGTCAGAAGATCATGGTACTGGGCGGTGGCCCTAACCGGATCGGCCAGGGTATCGAGTTTGACTACTGCTGTGTTCATGCCGCCTTCGCCATGCGCGACGACGGCTATGAAACCATCATGGTCAACTGCAACCCGGAAACCGTCTCGACCGATTACGACACCTCTGATCGTCTCTACTTCGAGCCGGTAACGCTGGAAGACGTGCTGGAAATCGCCGATAAAGAGAAGCCGGTAGGCGTGATCGTCCAGTTCGGTGGTCAGACGCCGCTGAAACTGGCCCGTGAGCTAGAAGCTGCCGGTGTGCCGATCATTGGTACCACGCCGGATGCTATCGACCGCGCAGAAGACCGTGAACGCTTCCAGGTGATGATCGACAAGCTGGGCCTGAAGCAGCCGCCCAACGCGACCGCACGCAGCTTTGCCGAAGCCTTCGATAAAGCCGAAGCGATTGGTTACCCGCTGGTAGTTCGCCCCAGCTACGTATTGGGTGGCCGGGCGATGGAGATCGTCTACGACGCCTCCGAGCTTGAAAACTACATGACCCATGCGGTGAAGGTCTCAAACGACTCCCCGGTACTGCTGGATCACTTCCTGAGTGCTGCAATCGAGATCGATATCGATGCGGTGTCGGATGGCCAGCAGGTGGTGATCGGCGGCATCATGCAGCACGTAGAGCAAGCGGGCGTTCACTCCGGCGACTCTGCCTGCGCGCTGCCGCCTTACTCGCTGCCTGCGGATGTGCAGGACGAGATGCGCCATCAGGTGAAGCAGATGGCGGTTGAGCTGGGCGTTAAAGGCTTAATGAACGTGCAGTTGGCCTGGCAGGATGGCGAGATCTATGTGATCGAGGTGAATCCCCGCGCTTCGCGTACGGTGCCCTTTGTGTCCAAGTGCATTGGCACCTCGCTGGCGCAGATTGCGGCCCGCTGCATGGCCGGTAAAACCCTGGCTGAGCAGGGCTTTGAGCAGGAGATCGTGCCGCACTTCTATAGTGTTAAAGAGGCGGTTTTCCCGTTCAATAAATTCCCCGGTGTCGACCCGATTCTGTCGCCGGAAATGAAGTCCACCGGCGAAGTGATGGGCTCTGGCGACACCTTTGCAGAAGCCTTCTTCAAGGCGCAGTTGGGGGCAGGTGAGGCCATTCCTGGACTTACCGGTGAGCGCAAGGCATTCCTTTCCGTGCGCGAACCGGACAAGGCGGGGATTATCGAAGTGGGGCGTTCTCTGTTAGCATTAGGCTTTACGCTATGTGCTACACGGGGAACAGCGGCTGCTTTTGAAGCTGCCGGGCTTGCCGTGGAACACGTCAATAAAGTCTACGAAGGCCGTCCCCATATCGTCGATCTGCTTAAGAACGACGAAATCGCCTACATTGTGAACACTACTGAAGGTCGTCAGGCTATTAACGACTCTTCGGTCATTCGCCGTACTGCTCTCTCGCGCAAGGTGCCCTATGCGACCACCTTGGCGGGCGCTAATGCTGTTTGCATGGCGCTTGAGTACGGTAGGGAGATTACGGTGCGGCGCCTTCAGGATCTGCATGCAGGAGCAAGTCAATGAACAAGGTCCCGATGACAGTTGCGGGAGAAAGAAGCCTTCGTGAAGAGCTCGACCACCTTAAAAGCGAAGCTCGTCCGCAGGTGATCGCGGCCATCGCCGAAGCGCGTGAACACGGTGATCTTAAAGAGAATGCCGAGTATCACGCCGCTCGCGAGCAGCAGGGGTTTATCGAAGGGCGGATTCAGGAGATCGAAAGTAAGCTCTCTGTCGCTCAAGTGATTGACGTCACCAAGCTGCCGAAAACTGGCAAAGTGATTTTCGGCGTAACCGTATCGCTAATGAATCTGGATACTGATGCGGAAGTCACTTACCGTATCGTCGGCGAAGATGAGGCGGATATTAAGTCTGGCCGTATCTCGGTTACCTCACCGATTGCCCGTGCCCTGATCGGCAAAGAAGAGGGTGATGTCGTGGTGGTCAAAACACCCGGCGGTGACGTGGAGTACGAAGTAGGTAGCGTCGAACACGTATGACAAAAAACGCCCCTTCGATTGACTCTGGAGTCAGTTGAAGGGGCGCTTTCGTACGGCGACTCTCTATTGCACGCGTTGAATTTAACGCTTAATGGCGGCCGTGGTGGTTCTCAAAGCGGGTAACGTTAGAAAGCTTCGGGTTCACCTGCGGATTTCTGCGATAGAGCAGCGCCATTTTGCCAATGGTTTGCACCAAGTCGGCACGGCTGTTGGCGATCAGTTCGGCTATCATGGCAGCACGATCATCCCGCTCAGGAAGGGCAAGTTTCACTTTGATCAGTTCGTGATCAGTGAGTGCGCGGTTGAGTTCTGCGAGCAAATTTTCGGAGACGCCGTTCTCAGAAACGGTGACCACTGGGTTAAGATGGTGGCCAATGCTACGAAATGCTTTCTTTTGTGCCTGTGACAAGCTCATGGTATCTTGCGGTATCCCGGTTAGCGCTTAACGCTCCATCTTACGGTGAAACGTCACCGAGTGAAAGCGATCGCGTGAATGCGCCCATCTCTTATTCCAGTGTTAGACTCCCACATGCAGCAAAAGCCCCCGAACCGAAAACATTCCGTTAGCAAGACCAGCAATAACTGGAAGAAGGAGCATTTTGACGACCAGTACGTGAAGCAGAGCTGGCAAGATGGCTACCGTTCCCGTGCCAGCTATAAGCTGATTGAGTTGGATGAAAAAGATAAACTGCTGCGTCCCGGTATGACGGTGATTGATCTGGGCGCCGCCCCCGGCGGGTGGAGTCAAATTGCAGCGGAAAGGGTAGGGCCTGAAGGTGTGGTGATTGCCTCTGATA
Source organism: Vreelandella sp. 2A-K22 (assembly GCF_054065485.1). Taxonomy (NCBI): domain Bacteria; kingdom Pseudomonadati; phylum Pseudomonadota; class Gammaproteobacteria; order Oceanospirillales; family Halomonadaceae; genus Vreelandella; species Vreelandella sp. 2A-K22. Next base: position 139,870 of record NZ_JBSUGC010000014.1, read on the forward strand.
TTCTGGAGATGGATGCACTGGCCGGGGTGGATTTTATCCAAGGTGATTTCACTGAAGAGGCGGTGCTGGAGGCGATACTAAAATGCCTGGATAATCGCCGTGTAGACCTTGTGATGTCGGATATGGCCCCCAATATGAGTGGTATGGCGGCGATTGATCAGCCCCAGGCGATGTATTTAGTGGAGCTAGCGTTAGAACTTGCCCGCGAAACGTTGTCACCTGGTGGCCGGTTTTTAGCTAAAGTATTCCAGGGGGAAGGGTTTGACGCCTATTTGAAAGAATTGCGCGGCAGCTTTAACAAGGTAGTAACCCGTAAGCCAGACGCCTCCCGGGCGCGTTCCCGTGAAGTCTATTTTCTGGCCGAAGGGTTTCGCGGGTGACTCTCCTTAACATGAGAGGCTGCCCGTGTGGTTCATAGCCAAGATTTATCAGCGCGATTGCCAGACAGGCAAGCGCAACGTGTGTCACATTAGTCGCCATAAGTGCGCGTGACACAGATGGCCCGAGGCATAAGACGCTTTGGCAATGGTTGAACGCTTGATGCTGATGTAATGTCGTATTACTAAGCTTATTGGTAAAAGACTTTATGAAGCACCAGGGTTTAACTGACGGATTCTTGTAATGAGGGTAGCCCCTTGAATGATATGGCGAAGAACCTGATTCTGTGGTTGGTCATCGCGGCCGTCCTACTGACAGTGTTCAACAATTTCAGTACGGAAAGCGCACCGCAAAACACAAACTATTCCCAGTTTGTGCAGCAGGTGCAAAATCAGCAGGTACGTAGCGTAACGATTGATGGTTACACCATCAGCGGTGAGCGCACGGACGGCACTCAGTTCCAGACCATCCGCCCAGCGGCGGAAGATCCGAAGCTGATGGACGACCTGTTGAGCAACAATGTGACGGTGGTGGGCAAAGAGCCAGAGCAGCAAAGTATCTGGACGCGGCTACTGATCGCCAGCTTCCCGATTCTGTTGATTTTGGGCATCTTTATGTTCTTCATGCGCCAAATGCAGGGCGGAGCCGGTGGTGGTAAAGGCGGCCCGATGAGCTTTGGTAAATCGAAGGCCAAGCTGCTCTCACAAGATCAGATCAAGACAACCTTTGCCGACGTGGCGGGTTGTGATGAAGCCAAGGAAGAAGTAGAAGAGCTGGTCGACTTTCTGCGTGACCCAACCAAATTCCAGCGCCTGGGCGGCACGATTCCCCGCGGCGTATTGATGGTAGGCCCTCCGGGTACCGGTAAAACGCTGCTGGCAAAGTCCATTGCGGGCGAAGCCAAAGTGCCGTTCTTCTCTATTTCGGGTTCTGACTTCGTTGAAATGTTTGTTGGTGTCGGTGCATCCCGTGTGCGTGACATGTTCGAGCAGGCCAAGAAGCAAGCGCCGTGCATTATCTTTATCGACGAAATCGATGCGGTAGGCCGTTCACGTGGCACCGGTATGGGTGGCGGTAACGACGAGCGCGAGCAGACGTTGAACCAACTGCTAGTTGAAATGGATGGCTTTGAAGCCAACGAAGGCGTCATTGTTATCGCCGCGACCAACCGTCCTGACGTACTTGACCCTGCGCTAATGCGCCCAGGCCGCTTTGACCGCCAGGTAACGGTCGGTTTGCCGGACATCCGTGGCCGTGAGCACATTCTGGGCGTTCACCTGCGTAAAGTGCCGCTGGGTGATGACGTAAAACCGCAGTTGATTGCACGTGGTACGCCTGGTTTCTCTGGTGCGGATTTGGCCAACCTGGTCAACGAAGCCGCCCTGTTTGCCGCGCGCCGTAATAAGCGTCTGGTCAGCATGGAAGAGCTTGAACTCGCGAAGGACAAGATCATGATGGGCGCTGAGCGCAAATCGATGGTCATGACCGATAAAGAGAAGCTCAATACCGCTTACCATGAGTCGGGTCACGCCATTATCGGTCTGGTTGTGCCTTCCCATGATCCGGTCTATAAGGTAACGATTATTCCCCGTGGCCGTGCGCTGGGGGTCACCATGTTCCTGCCGGAAGAGGATCGCTACAGCCTCTCCCGTCAGCAAATTCTGGGGCAGATCTGCTCGCTGTTTGGTGGCCGTATTGCCGAAGAGATGACGTTAGGCCCGAACGGTGTAACGACCGGCGCCTCAAACGACATCAAGCGTGCTACTGAGCTGGCCCATAACATGGTTGCCAAGTGGGGTTTGTCGGACGAAATGGGCCCGATCATGTACGACGAGGATGAGTCCCATCAGTTCCTCGGTGGCCCGGGTCAGGGTGGTGGCAAGATGAAGTCTGGTGACACCACCACGCGCCTTGATAAGGAAGTCCGCAAAATCATCGACGGTTGCTACGAGCAGGCACGCCAAATCCTGACCGATAATCGCGATAAGCTGGACGCCATGGCCGAGGCCTTGATGAAGTACGAGACCATTGATGCCACGCAGTTGAAGGACATCATGGAAGGTCGTGAGCCGCGCCCGCCGGAAGGTTGGGATGACGGTGACTCATCCGGTGGCGGTACGCCTGTCAACGATGACAAGCCACAAGCGAAGGCTGAAGACGATGCTTCTTCAAACGCTTCTGGAGGCGATGCGTCCGGTGGTGACAGCGAAGAAGATGACGACGGGCCGCGTCGCCGTCCCTCAGACCCGCTAGGTGGCCCTGCAGGCTCATAAGCCAGCACTGCCGTATGAGCCAAAGGCGCCCCGTCATGGGGCGCCTTTTTTGATATGCTGTATACATAACAGCAATGTTTCATTTCTTGATCAGGCTGCAGCATGAAATCAATTCTGGACACGTCCTCTTCACGAAACGCAGAAAATGCTCTCCAACTGCGTTGCGGGCGCCATCTGTTGGATCTCTCCTTTCCCAGGGTAATGGGTATTCTTAATGTGACCCCAGACTCTTTTTCTGACGGTGGCCAGCACGTGGCATTGGATGACGCTTTGCGCCACGCTGAGCGGATGCTGGCCGAAGGGGCGGCGATGATAGATGTGGGCGGCGAATCGACCCGCCCTGGAGCTACCCCTGTCAGCCCCCAGGAGGAGCTAGACCGGGTGGCGCCAGTGGTGGAAATCCTGGTGCGCGAGCTGGATGCGTTGGTGTCGGTGGATACCAGTTGCCCGACGGTTATACGCGAGGCGAGCGAACTGGGCGCTGGTATGATTAATGATGTGCGCGCCTTAGAGCGTGAAGGAGCCCTGCTGGCTGCGGTGGGTAGCGGGTTGCCCGTCTGCCTGATGCATCGCCAGGGCGAGCCGCAGGATATGCAGCAGTCGCCCGCGTATCAGCGCCCGGTCGAGGAAGAGGTGGCGGATTATTTGGCCCGTCGGATTGCTGAATGCGAGGCTGCAGGGCTACGCCGCAACCGTCTACTGATCGACCCTGGTTTTGGCTTCGGCAAAACCGTCGAACACAATCTACGCTTACTCAAATACATGGAGTCTCTGCAATCGCTGGAGCTTCCAGTGCTGGTGGGTATGTCGCGCAAGAGCATGATTGGTAAAGTGTTGGGTCGACCAGTGGAGGAGCGTCTCTCCGGTGGTTTGGCGCTCGCTGCCATGGCGGTTGAGCGTGGGGCAAATATTTTGCGCGTGCATGACGTGGCTGCAACGGTCGATGCAGTCAATATGGCGTGGGCGGTACTACAAGAAGGCTGCGAGCCGCCGCTAAATAAGGAGTTTGACGCATGACAAGGCGCTATTTTGGGACGGATGGTATTCGCGGCACGGTGGGTAAATCACCGATTACCGCTGATTTTATGCTTAAGTTGGGCTGGGCGGCGGGTCAGGTGCTGCGCCGTGATAAAGGTCGAACGCGGGTACTGATCGGCAAAGATACCCGGATCTCTGGCTATATGTTCGAATCCGCCCTAGAAGCTGGGCTTTCTGCGGCGGGTGTGGATGTCTCGCTGCTGGGGCCAATGCCCACGCCGGGTATTGCCTATTTAACGCGCACATTTCGTGCCGATGCAGGCATCGTCATTTCGGCATCGCATAATCCTTTTGATGATAACGGCATCAAGTTCTTCTCCGCTGAGGGTAAGAAACTTCCCGATGACACGGAAGATCGTATCGAAGCGATGCTGGAAGCGCCGCTGACCACGGCCGAGGCCGCGCAGTTGGGTAAGGCAACGCGCATCGACGACGCCGCAGGCCGTTACATTGAGTTTTGTAAATCGACCTTGCCTGACCGGCTTAGCCTGCACGGCCTTAAAATCGTTTTAGACTGTGCTCACGGTGCTACTTACCATATCGCGCCCAATGTGTTCCGCGAGCTGGGGGCTGATGTCACCACCATTGGCTCTGCGCCTGACGGGTTAAACATTAATCAGCAGGTGGGCTCAACGCACCCCGCGGCTCTGCGTGCTTCCGTGATTCAGCAAAATGCTGATTTGGGGATCGCCTTTGATGGCGATGGCGACCGCGTGCTGCTGGTAGATGGCGACGGGCGCGAAGTCGACGGCGACGATATTCTCTATCTGATTGCCCGAGATCGCCACGAGCGTGGCTTGCTCCAAGGCGGCGTGGTGGGCACCCTGATGTCAAACTTTGGCCTGTCGATGGCGCTGGATAAGCTGGGAATCCCCTTTGAGCGCGCAAAGGTGGGTGACCGCTTTGTGATGGAGCGTATGGCCGCCAATGGTTGGGAGCTGGGCGGTGAGTCGTCGGGGCATATTGTGTGCGCCCACGTGCAGACCACCGGCGACGGCATTGTCTCCGCGTTGCAGGTATTGGCGCTGATGATGCGCGAGCAAAAAAGCCTCCCGACACTGTTAAAAGAGTTGGAGAAAGTGCCCCAGGCGCTGGTTAATGTACGTTTGCCCGCTCATGCCAGCGCCAAAGAGGTGATGGCATCTGCGCCGCTTCAGCAGGCAGTGGCTGCGTTAGAGCATGAGTTAGGCGATGAGGGGCGAGTGTTGCTACGTCCCTCAGGTACTGAGCCGCTTATTCGAGTAATGGTGGAAGGACGCGCCCATTTAGACGTCGATCAATTGGCGCATAGCTTGGCCGATCAGGTTCAGGCGCTACTTAATTAAATGTGTTCAGCTAACCGGTTCAGTAAACTGGTTTGGTAAACCCAGCTTGTGGCTATAACAGCGGTTGTCTTGACAAGGCCGCTCCTATACCATTTCGCTCCACCTTGAGTGAGGAGAGTCGATGCGTACGCCTTTAATCGCCGGTAACTGGAAAATGAACGGTTCCGTGGCGTTGATCAATGAATTCGGCCAGGCCTTCTCCGCCGCCGTATCGCCAACGAGCGTGGATGTCGTTATCATTCCGCCGTTCCCCTATTTGGATGCGGCGCGCCACGCGTTTGAAGGTACGGTGCTTTCATTGGGCGCGCAAACGTTGAACCCTATTCACTCTGGGGCGCATACCGGCGAAGTAAGTGGCCGCATGCTAAAAGAGTTTGCGGTCTCTTACGTATTGGTGGGGCACTCTGAACGACGTCAGCTCTACAAAGAGAGCGATGAACAGATCTTTGCACGCCTGCTAGCAGCATTGAGCGTGGATATCACGCCGATCCTCTGTGTGGGTGAGTCCCTGGAGGAGCGCGACGCAGGGCGCACGATGGATGTGGTGCTTCGTCAAGTGGGCTATGTAATGTCCCGCTTAGAGCCCGACCAGCGTAAGCAGGTCGTGATTGCCTATGAGCCTGTTTGGGCCATTGGCACTGGGCGCACGGCAACGCCTGAGCAAGCCCAGGACGTTATGGCAGGCATCCGTGCCTACCAGGCGGGTTTCGATAAGGGCCTCGCCGAGCAACTGCGTTTGCTTTACGGCGGCAGTATGAACGCAAGCAATGCGGCTGAGCTGCTTGCTCAGCCAGATATCGACGGCGGTCTAGTGGGCGGAGCCTCACTCAAGATCGATGATTTTTATGCCATTTGTCAGTCAGCAGGATAACGCCATGCAAGTTGCAATTCTTATGATTCATGTGGTGATTGCGGTCGCCCTGGTGGTACTCATTCTGCTTCAGCAGGGTAAAGGTGCCGAAGCCGGTGCAGCTTTCGGGGGCGGTGCATCACAAACGGTATTCGGTTCGCGGGGTAGTGGTAACTTCCTGTCGCGCACAACGGCTATTTTGGCGGCGGGTTTCTTCGTCACCTCAATGGCGCTAGCTTACTTTGCCACCCAGGCGGGCCAGGCACCGGAAGCAGGTATTCCCGATTCGCGCTTGATCGAGCAGCAGCAAAGCGTCCCGACGCTTGACGACAGGCCTGCGGACGTGGATAATACCGCGCCAGTGCTAGAGGAAAGCAGCGAGTAAGCAGCTGCTGTTTTTTGGCCTCCCCTGATGCCGAAGTGGTGGAATTGGTAGACACGCTATCTTGAGGGGGTAGTGACCGTATGGTCGTGCGGGTTCAAGTCCCGCCTTCGGCACCATCTGTTTTGCTGGCACGCCAGCTTCCCAGAACGTTTCTTTTGTTACCAGAATGCCCATTGGCACCTGAGGCGAAAAAGACAGCTTTAAGTAAGTGGTTCTTGAAGCAAGTAGTTCTTGACGTAAGTGGCTTTAGTGTCTATTATCGTCGACCTAGATTGATGCGGGGTGGAGCAGTCTGGTAGCTCGTCGGGCTCATAACCCGAAGGTCATCGGTTCAAATCCGGTCCCCGCTACCATTTTCTAGTAGCATGTTCTAGATTGTTATTTTTAAGACGTATTGGAAATAACGGTCATTTCAGGTACAGCCTGTTACATGTTGCTAAGACGGTACTGGAAGTAGTACTTAAGAAATGGTACACAAGGTTTCTTTCAAAAAGCCCCTTCCAGTGAAGGGGCTTTTTGTTAGCAGCTTTTGGCTAGCAAGCGCGCCTGGTCGCTGTTTTATTGGCGCCCCCCGCTTTGTTAGCCAGAATATCGTTAGCACGAATATCTTAATAGCGGATGTCGTCCGGAAAACCGGAGACACATTCCCGAGTAACGCCAATCAGCCACCTAGCTTTTCTAATAACTCCTGGCCAGGTGCCTGATGCAACGGCTATAGGAGCTTTGTCTGTGGCCACTAAACACGCTGCGCTTCACGCGCTGATCGAACCTGTTGTTGCTGCCATGGGCTTTGAGCTATGGGGCATCGACCATCTTTCCCAGGGCAAAAATTCGCGGCTGGTGATCTATATCGAGCGCGAGAGTGGTGTCAGCGTGGAAGACTGCGCAGATATTAGCCGCCAAGTCAGTGCCGTTATGGATGTAGAAGACCCCATTCCCGGTGAGTACCGGTTGGAAGTCTCCTCGCCAGGCATGGCACGTCCCTTGTATTCCCTGGATCAGTTTACCCGCTTTCAAGGTCATCACGTCGCGCTGAAATTGCGCACTGCCTTTGACGGGCGGCGCAAGTATCAAGGGCTTTTGGTCGGTGTTGAGGGGGATGAAGTACTGCTACAACTGGATGGCGAAGAGTACTGCTTTCCAATTGAGAGTATTGATTCTGCTCACATTGTACCGCAGTTCGACGATTGACCGGGTGGCGGCGCTGCCGGCAGGCTGCCGGGGTGATGCACATAAGGATAGGTTTTCTGGCGAGGCATACGCATGAGTAAAGAAATTTTAATGGTCGTTGACGCGATCTCCAATGAGAAGGGCGTCCCACGTGATGTCATCTTCGAGGCGGTAGAAGCCGCTCTTGCGAGTGCGTCACGCAAGCGTTTTGAAAGAGAAGAAGCCAATGTGCGCGTGCATATTGACCGCCGCACTGGTGAATACGAAACCTTCCGCACCTGGACCGTTGTGGAAGATGACGAATTCGAAACGCCAGATTATGAAATTAAAGAGAGCATCGCCGAGCAGCGCGATCCGCCGCTGAAATTAGGCGATGTGGTCGAAAAAAGCATCGAAAATGCGTCGTTTGGCCGTATTGCTGCACAAACCGCCAAACAGGTGATCGTACAGAAAGTACGCGAAGCCGAGCGGGCTGAAGTCGTGCGCCAATATGCCGATCGCGAAGGTGAACTGGTTGCGGGCATCGTTAAAAAGACCACACGTGATGGCCTGATCATTGATTTGGGCGAAAACGCTGAGGCGTTTTTGCCGCGCAATGAAATGATTCACGGCGAGCGTTACCGCATGAACGAGCGGGTGCGCGCCCTGTTGGTCAAAGTGGATCCCGATGCACGCGGTGCCCAGCTTCAGCTATCGCGGACGTGTCCCGAGCTGATCATCGAGCTGTTCAAAATTGAAGTGCCAGAGATCGCAGAGCAGTTGATTGAGATCAAAGGTGCTGCGCGTGACCCCGGTTCACGGGCCAAAATTGCGGTAAAAACCAATGATCGCCGCATCGACCCGGTCGGTGCCTGTGTGGGTATGCGCGGTTCGCGCGTTCAGGCGGTCTCTTCGGAGCTGCAAAACGAACGCGTTGATATCGTGCTGTGGGATGACAATCCCGCCCAATTGGTGATTAACGCCATGGCACCTGCCGATGTTGGGTCTATCCTTGTGGACGAGGACGCCCACGCAATGGACGTGGCCGTGGCGCAGGATAACCTTGCTCAGGCGATTGGCCGGAGCGGTCAGAACGTGCGTTTGGCTTCTGAACTTACCGGCTGGCGCATTAATGTCATGACCGAAGAGGAAGCGGAGTCTAAGCGCGATCAAGAGATTGATAGCCTGGTGGACTCTTTTATCCAGCACCTCGATGTGGATGAAGATGTCGCTCGCCTGTTGGTGGATGAGGGGTTCACTACCCTGGAAGAAGTCGCCTACGTGCCGATGGAAGAGATGCTCGAAATCGAAGAGTTCGATGAAGATTTAGTCGAAGCGCTTCGTGCACGTGCGAAAGACGAGCTGCTGACGATGGCAATTGCCACGGAAGAAGCGCTAGACGGTGCCCAGCCTGCAGCAGATCTGCTGGAGATGGATGGCATGGAGCGCCACCTGGCCTTCATTCTGGCCAGTCGCGGCATCGTTACCATGGAAGATCTCGCCGAGCAGTCTGTCGACGATCTGGTCGATATCGAGGAGTTGGACGAAGCGCGCGCAGCGGCACTGATCATGACTGCCCGTGCGCCCTGGTTTGAAGTCGATGACGCATCGGATTCGAACACACAGTAAACAGGTCACGGGCTGAGGAGGGTCAATATGTCAGATATGACAGTTAAAGATTTCGCAGGAAAGGTGGGCCGTGATGTGCCTCGCCTACTAGAGCAAATGAAAGAAGCGGGTTTAAAGCACGCTTCTGAAAGCGATGCTGTGTCTGAAGAAGACAAGCAGAAGCTACTGAGTTTCTTGAAGAAGAGCCACGGCGGTAGCGACACCCCTGAAGCGGGCAAAAACCGCATCACGCTGACACGCAAAACCCGTAGCCGTATCAATACCGGCGAGCGCGGCAAAACCATTGAAGTGCAGGTACGTAAGAAAAAGACCTACGTCAAAAGCGCTGAAGATGAGAAGCCGAAAGCGCCGGAGCCTAGCTATACCGGCCCGCGCCAGCTAGTGGGCGATATGGCGGAAGCCGAAGCTGAGCGCAAAGTGTCTGATGCGCGTGAAGCCGAAGAAAAAGCCGCTGCTAAGAAAGCCCGCGCTGCACAGGTAGCGGAAGCCACCGCGCGTAGCAATAAAGAGGCTGAAGCGACGGCGCAAAGTAACACGGCGCGTAGCAATAAAGAGACTGAAGCCAAGCCGAAAGCGTCTGCAGCAGCCAAAGCACCGGCTACGCCAGACATTCCTGTGCCGAATCTTGAAATCGACGATACGCCGTCCGGTGAGGATATGCCGCCAGCGCCACCGAAAGAGGGCCGCACTGACCGTCGTACCGCTCCGCCCAAGAAGACGGCGGCGAAGAACAAAGGTCGCCGTGACGATGAAGATCGTGGTGATCGCGAAGAGCGCAAGCGCGGTGGCGGCGGTAAGAAGGTAAAACGTGCCGAACAGCGTCGTGGTGGTCGCCGTGGTGGCAACCAGACCGGCAATGGCAAGCACGCTTTCCAGAAGCCGACTCAGCCGATCGTGCGTGAAGTATCGATCCCTGAATCGATCAGCGTGGCGGAATTGGCCGACAAGATGTCGATCAAGGCCAATGAAGTGATCAAGGCCATGTTTAACATGGGCGCGGCGGTTACCATCAACCAAACCATCGATCAGGATACGGCTGCGATCGTGGTGGAAGAGATGGGCCATACACCGAAGCTGGTTAAAGATGACGCGCTGGAAACGGAAATGCTAGAAGGCATCTCCTATGAAGGCGAAGAGATCACGCGTTCACCCGTTGTTACGGTTATGGGCCACGTTGACCACGGTAAAACCTCGCTGCTGGATTACATCCGTAAAGCGAAAGTGGCGACCGGTGAAGCCGGTGGTATTACCCAGCATATCGGTGCCTACCACGTGGAAGATAACCACGGTGGCGTGACCTTCCTGGATACCCCAGGCCACGCGGCGTTTACCGCCATGCGTGCCCGTGGTGCCAAGGCGACAGATGTGGTTATTCTGGTTGTGGCTGCCGACGATGGCGTGATGCCTCAGACGATTGAGGCGATTGAACATTCCAAAGCCGCTGAAGTGCCCATGGTGGTAGCGGTCAACAAGATCGATAAAGATGGTATCGATCTTGATCGCATCAAGAATGAGCTTTCGCAGCACGGCGTGATCTCCGAAGAATGGGGCGGTGATACTCAGTTTGTTCACGTTTCCGCCAAGACCGGTGAAGGTATTGAAGAACTGTTGGAAGCAATCCAACTGGTCTCTGAAGTGCTTGAGCTTAAAGCCGTTCCTTCTGCGCCGGGTAAAGGCGTGGTGGTTGAATCGCGCCTTGATAAAGGTCGTGGTCCAGTCGCTACCGTACTGGTTCAGAACGGTACGCTGAAAAAGGGCGATATCGTCCTGGCTGGTCTGCACTACGGTCGTGTACGTGCGCTGACCAACGAACTTGCCCAGCAAGTCGATGCGGTTGGCCCGGCCATGCCGGTAGAGATTCAAGGCTTGGGCGGCACGCCGGATGCCGGTGATGACTTTATGGTCGTTGCAGACGAGAAGAAAGCCCGCGAAGTGGCTAACTTCCGTCAAGGCAAATACCGCGAAGTGCGCCTGGCGCGTCAGCAGAAGGCCAAGCTGGAGAACATGTTCAGCCAGATGGGCCAAGACGAAGTGGCCAAGGTCAACATCGTCCTCAAAGCCGACGTTCAAGGTTCTCTGGAAGCGATCAAAGGCGCCCTGGAAGAGCTCTCCACCGGTGAAGTTGAAGTCGCCGTGGTCTCTTCGGGTGTCGGTGGTATCACCGGTACCGATGCCAACCTGGCGCTTGCGTCGGAAGCCATCGTAGTCGGCTTTAACGTCCGTGCTGACGCCGCTGCCCGCGAGATCGTTGAGCGCGAAGGCTTGGATCTGCGTTACTACAGCGTTATTTACCAGCTGATCGACGAGGTCAAACAGGCGATGAGCGGTATGCTCGCACCTGAGTGGAAAGAAGAAATCGTCGGTATTGCCGAAGTGCGCGATGTCTTCCGTGCGCCGAAGATTGGTGCCATCGCCGGCTGTATGGTGGTTGAAGGCAGCGTGCATCGTAATAAGAAGATCCGCGTGTTGCGTGATGACGTGGTGATCTACGAAGGTGAGCTCGAATCGCTGCGCCGCTTCAAAGACGATGTGCAGGAAGTGCGCAACGGCATGGAGTGTGGCATCGGCGTGAAGAACTACAACGATGTCCAAGTCGGCGATAAGATCGAAGTCTTCGACCAAGTGAAGGTCGAGCGTAGCCTGTAAGGCTGCGAGGAGCTAAACATGCGCGAATTTAAGCGTACCGACCGGGTAGCCGACCAGCTCCAAAAGGAGCTGGCGGTGCTGATCCAACGAGAAGTGAAAGACCCGCGTTTGGGCATGGTCACGGTTAGCGGTGTCACCGTTAGCCGTGACCTTGGCTACTCCGACGTCTACGTCACTCTGTTGGGTGAGCAAGAGCCCGAGCGTATTAAAGAGAATCTGCAGGTGCTTAAGCGTGCTGCTGGTTTTCTAAGAAGCCAGATTGCCAAGCGCATCAAGCTACGTCACGTACCGGAGCTGCGTTTTCATTTCGATGAGAGCGTGGTGCGCGGTCAGCAGCTTTCTTCATTGATTGATGAAGCGGTGACGACGGATCGTGCACGCTATCAAAACGATGATGACGATTATCAAGACGCTGGCCAAGACAGTGACCCAGACGGCGACGCCCAGCAAAGTGAGGAAACTCGCTAGTGGCGCGTCAACGTCGCGGTTTACCGGTTAATGGCGTACTGCTGCTGGATAAGCCCAAGGGCGTTTCCAGCAACCATGCGCTGCAGCGTGTACGTCGGCTGTTCCAGGCTCAAAAAGCCGGGCACACCGGCACGCTAGACCCGATGGCAACCGGCTTATTGCCGATTTGCCTAGGTGAAGCGACCAAGTTTTCATCGCACTTGCTGGAAGCCGACAAGGTGTATCGCACCCGGGTAGAGCTAGGGGTGATCACCGATACCGGCGATGCAGAAGGCACGATTATTGAGCAGCATGAGGTTCCCAGCCTAAGCGTCGATGACGTGGAAGCTGTGCTCACCTGTTTTCGCGGTGAGATCGACCAAGTGCCGCCGATGTATTCGGCCCTCAAGCATCAGGGCAAAAAACTTTACGAGTTGGCCCGTGAAGGCAAGCAGGTAGAGCGTGCAGCCCGGCGCGTAAGCGTGTATGATGCGCGCCTGCTATCGTTTGAAGGCACTGCTTTTGAGCTGGAAGTAAGCTGCAGTAAAGGCACTTACATCCGCACGTTAGCCGAAGATATTGGCCAAGCGCTTGGCTGTGGTGCGCACATCAGTCAACTAAGGAGGCTCAAAACGGGGCCCTTTTTAGCCGACGCGATGTGGACGCTAGAGGCCTTGGAAGCATTGGCCGACCAAGCGGCACTGGAAGCTGAGCTCATGCCCGTGGATGTGTTGGTGGACCATTTACCGTTACTGACGGTAGACGACACCGCGCATTCTCGTTTGGCCCATGGCCAGCCCGCTGCTCTCGAAACCGGCGCATTAGCCGCGGACGAAGTAGCCCGACTTTATTACGCCGAGACGTTTATCGGCCTTGGCGTAGTGAAAGGTGCTCAGGAAGTGGCGCCTAAGCGACTGTTAAGTACTGTCGCTATCTCGTAAACAGCGTTGCAAGGAGGCGACCGTCTACGTGAAAATTGCAAGATCCGACGTACACGTCGAAACGTGTACGTAGAAAACAGTAGCTTGAGACTGCAAATATGCGTGGTCTCACCCATTCATTTTTAGGCATATTGCTTACTGGAGAGACAGATGGCTTTAACCGCTGAGAAGAAGGCCGAGATCGTCACTGAATACGGCCGCGGCGATAACGATACCGGTTCCCCTGAAGTGCAGGTTGCACTGCTGAGCGCCAACATTAATGGCCTGCAGGATCACTTCAAGACCAACAAACAGGATCACCACTCGCGTCGTGGTCTGATCCGCATGGTTAACCAGCGTCGTAAGCTGCTGGACTACCTAAAGCGTAAAGATTTCGAACGCTATCAGTCCCTGATTCAGCGTCTGGGTCTGCGTCGTTAAACGTTAACGACAACGATTAGAAACGGGCAGCTCCTTGTGAGCTGCCCGTTTTTTTATGTTTCGTGTTTACGGCAAGTAGGGAACTGGTAGCCCTATCGCGCTCCAGCGCCTAGAATGGTAACGAGTCAAAACGACCTAAACGAATAGACAAGTAGATATTGATAATGCTGAAGGAAGTCGCTGTGAATCCGGTAAAGAAAACGTTCCAGTACGGTCGTAGCACCGTCACGCTCGAAACCGGGCGTATTGCTCGCCAAGCTACCGGCGCTGTCATGGTTACCATGGATGACACCGTCGTGCTGTGTACCGTTGTCGCTCGCAAAGAGGCAAACCCGAGCCAACCCTTTTTCCCTCTCTCGGTACACTACCAAGAGAAAACCTACGCAGTGGGCAAGATTCCTGGCGGCTTCTTCAAGCGCGAAGGTCGTCCCACTGAAAAAGAGACGCTGACCTCGCGTCTGATTGATCGCCCAATCCGTCCGCTGTTCCCTAAAGGCTTTATGAACGAAGTGCAGGTCGTCTGTACCGTTCTCTCCACCGACCGTAACCACGATCCGGATATTGCCGCACTGCTGGGTACTTCCGCAGCGCTGAGCATCTCTGGCGTGCCGTTTAGTGGCCCGATTGGCGCAGCCCGCGTTGGTTTTAACGAAGAGAAAGGCTACTTCCTCAACCCAACGGTTGAAGAACTGGCCACCTCTGAGCTCGACATGGTCGTCGCCGGTACTGAAAAAGCCGTGCTGATGGTTGAGTCTGAAGCCAAAGAGCTGCTCGAAGACGAAATGCTGGGAGCCGTTCTGTTCGGTCACCAGGAAATGCAGGTCGCGATCAGTGCCATTAACGAACTGGTTGCTGAAGCGGGCAAGCCGCGCTGGGAGTGGCAGGCCGCCGAAGAGAACCAGGCGCTCAAAGCCGCCATGGCCGATGCGTTTGAAGCTAAAGTGGGCGATGCTTACCGCATCACCGACAAAATGCAGCGTCAGGATGCATTGGCTGAGTTGAAAGACCAAGCGATTGAACAACTGGCAGCCGATGAAGGCGAACCGGTTAACGACAAGTTCAGTAAAGATGACGTCAAAGGTGCCTTTGCTAGCCTGGAAAAACGCGTTGTGCGTTCACGGGTGGTAAAAGGTGAACCGCGTATTGACGGTCGTGACAATCAAACCGTTCGCCCGCTGGCGATTGAAGTCGGTGTGCTGCCGAAAGCTCATGGTTCTGCCATCTTTACGCGTGGTGAGACCCAGGCGATTGCCGTAGCAACACTGGGCACGCTGCGTGATTCACAGCTAATCGAATCACTGGAAGGTGAGCGTAAAGACCGCTTTATGCTGCACTACAACTTCCCTCCCTACTCGGTGGGTGAAGCTGGCTTTATGGGTGGCCCGAAGCGTCGCGAAATCGGCCATGGCCGCTTAGCGCGTCGTGGTGTGCAGGCAATGCTGCCGTCAGAAGACGTCTTCCCCTACACCATTCGTGTGGTGTCTGAAATTACCGAGTCTAACGGCTCCAGCTCCATGGCCTCTGTATGTGGCTCTTCGCTGGCCCTGATGGACGCAGGCGTGCCGTTAAAAGCACCGGTCGCCGGTATTGCCATGGGCTTGGTAAAAGACCCGGACGGTTTTGCGGTATTGACCGATATTCTGGGTGACGAAGATCACCTTGGCGATATGGACTTTAAAGTTGCCGGTTCCGAAGAGGGCGTCACCGCCCTGCAGATGGACATCAAGATCGAAGGCATCAACGAAGAGATTATGGAGCTCGCGCTGCAGCAAGCACTGACCGCGCGACTGAGTATTCTCGAGCAAATGAATGTCGTGATCAGCCAGAGCCGTAGCGATGTCTCCGACAACGCGCCGTCCATGGCAACGATCAAAATCGATCCGGACAAGATCCGTGACGTTATCGGTAAAGGTGGCGCAACCATTCGCAAAATCTGCGAAGACACCGGCGCCTCTATTGATCTCGACGACGATGGCACCGTGCGTATTTACGCGGAAGATAAAGCCGCCGCCAAGCGCGCCATCGACACCGTACTGGCGATTACCGCTGAAGCGGAAATCGGCAAGCTGTATCACGGCAAGGTCGTGCGTATTGCTGACTTCGGTGCGTTCGTTAACATCATGCCCGGCACCGATGGCCTGGTTCACATCTCGCAAATCGTTGCCGAGCGGGTTAACAACGTGCGCGACTTCTTGAACGAAGGCGATGACGTGGTCGTTAAGGTGCTGGATATCGACAACCGCAACCGCGTGAAGCTGTCGATGAAAGAGATCAGCGAAGAAGAGAAAGCCGCTTTTACCGCGGAAGCAGCGGAAACTGAAGCGGCGATTTAAATCGCTAGCTAGGTTTCTGAGAACGCCCTCGTAGCCTCTGGCTACGGGGGCGTTGTTTTTGCGGGGTATCGGCTTTGTATCAGATATAGATTTGTTAGCCGGGATTTAGAGAAAATCAAGGAGCTGCAGATGGAGCTGGAACAAACGCCGCGCTGGTGGGCGGTGGTGGCCGTGATGATCGGCATTTTTTTACTGGTGACCGCAGAGCAGCTGCCGATTGGGTTGCTTTCCCAGGTGGCATCTAGCATGGGCGTTACCCCCGGCATGGCGGGCTTAATGGTCACCGTGCCCGGCGTGGTCGCTGCCTTTTCAGCCCCGCTGCTGCCGGTAGCGGTGGGGCGCTTGGACAGGCGCATTATGCTCACGGCATTGATGGCCGTAATGGTGGCCGGGAGTGTGCTATCGGCATTGGCCAGCAGCTTTATCCTGTTGCTTGCCGCCCGCGTGCTTGTGGGGCTTAGTATTGGTGGCTTTTGGGCGGTGGCGGGCAGCATTGCCCCACGCCTAGTGCCAGAGGCTCAGGTGCCAAAAGCGATGACGATGATTTTTGGTGGTGTCGCGGCGGCCTCGGTGCTGGGTGTGCCACTGGGCACGCTGCTGGGGGATCTAAGCAACTGGCGGGTCGCCTTTGGGGCGCTGGGAGGGCTAAGCCTGTTAACGGCAGCTGCGCTGTGGTTTTGGCTACCGCCGCTACCACCGCGAGAACCTGTGCGTTTGCGGGTATTGGCGCAGCAGTTTAGCAATCGCGGTGTGCGAGTCGCGGTGTTAACCACCGCCTTTGTAGTGGTTGGCCACTTTGCCGCCTACACCTTTATTAGCCCCATCCTGCAAGAGATCAGCGGTATTTCCCAGCGCCATGTGAGCAGTCTGCTGCTGCTTTACGGGGCGGCAGGCATTGTGGGCAATATTGCGGCAGGCATGTTTGCCGGGCGCCACCCCTACCGCGCTGTGCTGGCGATTCCCAGCCTGTTGCTTATCGTCGTCGCCGTGTTCCCGCTGCTGGGTGTTCAGCCGAGCAGCGGTGTCATGTTGCTTATGATGTGGGGCGCGGTGTTTGGCAGCGTATCAGTCAGCATTCAAACTTGGATTATACGCACAGCACCCAACACCGAAGCCGCCACAGCGTTGATGGCGTTTACCTTCAATATGTCGATTGGTTTGGGTGCCATGTTGGGTGGGCGTATCGTCGATGGCACTAGCCTTCCCATTGCCATGTGGGCCGCATCCGGATTATTCCTGTTGGGGGCGCTGTTGGTCTGGCGAACACCGTCACGCATCGTGGGGGAGAAGCGTCGTTAAGTAAGCGATAAATAATGCGCAAGTATCTGGCTATGTTGGCTGCTCGCGCAGCCAACTACGCAAATTATCCAAACGGCGATCCTCGCGCAGTGCATCTGGGTAGACTAACCAGAAACCAACGTCTGCGTTGACTGGATGTTCGAATACCGACGTTAGCCGCCCCAATCGCACGGCGCTATCGGCCAGCTCGCAGACCACTATCGATACACCCACCCCATCGGCGGCGGCCTGCAGGGTTAATCCTCCGGAATCCACCTGCGTGACCACAGCGGGTTTGAAGGGGCCGTCGGGAAGGCTCTCCATCCAGCGTTGCCATGTCAGGCAGTGGCGGGAGACAAACAGATTGGCCTGGCTGACACGGTCAAGGCGATCGCGATGGGAGCCGGTAGCAAAGCCTGGACGGGCATAAAGGTCGATGGTTGCTTCAAAGAGGAGATCGGCCTGTAATTCCGGCCAATGCCCGTTGCCGTACCAGATGCCCACATCGGCCACCCCCGCGGCAAGGTCTACCTCATCCTGCGTAGTGGATATCTCAAGCGAGAATCCACGCCGCTCGAAGGGATACAGGCTTAACCGTGGCGACAGCCAGTTGGTTGCAAAAGTAGGCAACATGTTGAGACGTAGCGGCCCGTCACGGCGTTTTTGGCGAAGTGAGTCAACCCCTTTGGCAATCTGCGTAAAGCCTTGTTGCAGGTAAGGTGTTAGCTTGTGTCCCGCGTCGGTAAGCTCAAGACGCGTTCCTGTTCGGCGCAGAAGCACGACGCCAAACAACTCCTCCAGTATGCGCAGTTGGTGACTGACGGCCGAAGGAGTGACCGAAAGCTCCATGGCCGCTTCCTTGATTGAAAGATGCCGCGCCGTCGCCTCAAAAGCGCGTAGAGCATTTAATGGCACAGGAATCCGCATAATCGCTACCCCCACCCTCGAAGGTTGATAAACAGATCATACAAGAAGCCGCGCTGACCACGCTGTAAAAATCGCTGAGCAAAATTCAGCCCAGTTTGAGATTTACTCACTCGTTTTTAAAACATATAGAGGACAGACTGACGATATCGATAATCTGCTACTGGGTGGGTGCCATGCTAAACGCTCTTGATGACCGAGATGGGTTGATCTGGCTCGATGGTGAGCTGCTTCCTTGGCGTGAGGCGCGCCTGCACGTGCTTAGTCATGCGTTACACATGGGGGGAGCGGTATTCGAAGGCATGCGTGCCTACGGGCGGCGTGTTTTTCTGGGTGACGCGCATTTGGAGCGTTTAGAGCGTTCCGCCGCACTACTGGACTATCGGCTGCCCTGGTCGCACCGCGAGCTCAGCCAAGCGATTGACGCGGTGCTATGGGCCAATCAGCTAACCGATGCGTATATCCGCCCTATCGCCTGGCGTGGCGCGGATAGTGTGTCTATCGCGGCGCCTCAAGCACGTGTCCATGTGGCGATTGCCGCTTGGGATTGGCCTACGGCGGCGTCCCAGGGGCGGGCAGAGGTAGGTATTCGGCTGCAGTTGGCCAACTGGCGACGCCCGCCCCCTAATACGGCGCCTACTGCCTCTAAGTGTTCTGGACTGTATATGATCGGCACGCTAGCCCGCCATGCGGCCTTGGCAGTAGGCTGTGATGATGCGTTACTGCTCGATAGCGACGGCTTAGTCGCTGAAACGACAGCCACTAATCTGCTTTTGGTCAGTGATGGCGTACTGGTAACCCCACTGCCGACCTGTTTTCTTGATGGCATCACCAAGCGCCATGTGTTGGGTTTGGCACGTCAGAGAGGCCTGTCGGTAGAGGAGCGAGCGGTTACACTCGAGGAGCTGCGTGCTGCAACCGAAGTGTTGACTGCCGGCACCTCGGTCGAGCTTCAGCCGGTGGTGGCATTGGTGGAAGATAAGGCGAAGACCGAATGGCCCGTGGGCCCTGTCACCCAGCAACTGATTGCGGACTTTCATGCTACGGTCACTGGGGCTAAGAACGGTATAGCTGCAAGGCGACAGAACATTGATGCCTGAGCCCGTCTATATCAGCGCGGCGGATAGTTATGCGCTGCGCGGGTGGGTATGGCGCCGACCTTGTGTTTCGTCGTCTCACCCTGGCCCCGTGGTGATCATTAACACCGCCACCTCGGTGCGCTGCCGCTATTACATGCCCTTTGCTGATTATTTGTATCAGCAAGGGTGGGACGTAGTGACCTACGACTACCGGGGAATCGGCGATTCGCGCCACCATTCGCTGCGCAAACTCAAGGCCGACTGGATCGACTGGGGGCAGCATGATTTTGAAGGCGTTCTACGCTACGTCGCCAGACGTTTTCCTGGTCAGCCTGTCGATGTGGTGGGTCACTCTGCGGGCGGTTTCGTGATTGGCTTTGCCCAGTCCGCCCATCGCGTGCGTCGCATCTTCACCATGGGCGCACAGTATGCCTACTGGCGGGACTACGCACCCGAGGCTCGGCGATCTATGTTCTTGCGTTGGCATCTAGCGATGCCACTGTTGGCACTTTTGGTCGGCTACGTACCCGCCAAGCGTCTGGGGTGGATGGAAGATACACCCAAAGGCGTAGCACTGGATTGGGCGCGAATGGGGCCGCGCTTTGAGCACAACGTGCGGCGTAAACGTGAAACACCTGAGGGTGAGCCCGAAGCTGAGATGCTGGTGCGGGGCTTCACGCGTGTGCAGGCACCGATTTTGGCGCTGGGCATCGATGATGACCCTTTCGGCACTCGTCCCGCGCTTGATCGCCTTCTAGAGTATTACAGTAGTAGCGAACGCTATCACCTGCGGCTAGCGCCAACTGCGGTGGGCCAGCCAAGCATCGGTCATTTCGCTTTTTTCCATAAGCGCTTTCGCGACGTGCTCTGGCCACTTGCCATGGAGTGGCTGCGCACCGGTAATCCGCCCACGACTTTTCCTGGCGAGCTGCGCTATCGACCGCGTAAGGAGACCTGCAATGACAACTAACAAGCCAGCGACCCAGCTGCTATTTCTGCCCGGTCTCGGCAATTCTGATGCCGACCACTGGCAGTCACTATGGGGGCTAAAGCGGCCTAATAGTCTCCGTTTTCAGCCTGGCTCCTGGGATGAGCCGAATCTCAACGATTGGCTGCAGGCATTGGATACCGCCATTGATGAAGCTGAGGCACCGGTGTTGCTCGTTGCTCACAGTCTTGCGTGCCTGCTGGTGGCGCACTGGGTACAGGAGGCCAATAGCAGCGATGAAAGAGCTCATCGATTGGCGCAGGTAAGCGGCGCGTTGCTGGTGGCAGTACCTGACCCTGGCGCAAAGGCTTTCCCACCCGAAGCGAGCGATTTCCGCAACGCTCCTGCTCGGCCTCTGCCATTTCCAGCGCTGGTTGTAGCCAGCAGTGACGACCCCTATGCGACGACGGACTATGCCCGGCAGCAGGCTGCGACATGGCAAGCCGACTTTGTTGACGTGGGCGCCTGCGGGCATATCAACGCCGCAAGTCAGTTGGGGGAGTGGCCTCAGGGGTGGGCGTTGTTGGAGGCATTAGCATGAGTTTTCATACGATGACAGCACGCGATGCACTGACTGCGCTCTGGTCACTGGGTGGTTTGCCGGCGGAGGCTTTGGACAAGATCACGTTGACCGGCCATGATCCCGTTTTCCCATCGTCGTTTGCCGTTGGCGCCGCCGCGCAAACGACGATCGCTGCCGCGGCGCTTGCCGCCTGCGAGCTGGGGCATTCACGCGGGGCTTCCCGCCAGCCAGTCGCGGTGGAGATGGCGCACGCTGCCGCTGAGTGCTTGGGGTGGTTCAGCCTGGATGACCAGGAACCCAGCCTCTGGGATCCGTTCTCCGGCTTATATCGCTGCGCCGACGGGCACGTTCGTGTACACACCAACTTTCGTCACCATCGCGATGGCGCGCTCCGATTACTGGGCCTGGATAAGAGATCGGCGACACGCGAAGATGCAGCGCAAGCACTGTTGAGCTGGCAGGCGCTGGCGTTCGAGCAGGCGAGCACTGAGCGTGGCCTAGTGGCCACGGCGCTGCGTCGCTTCGATGAGTGGGATGTAACGCCCCAGGGCCAGGCCATCGCATCGCAGCCCCTGATGACGATCACCCGCATCGGCGATGCGCCGCCTCGCGCGCTGCCAACTCTGGCAAATAACGCCCGTCCGCTCACAGGAGTGCGGGTGCTCGACCTCACTCGCATCCTGGCTGGGCCGGTGGGAGGGCGGGCGTTAGCTTCATTGGGTGCGGATGTGATGCTGGTGAACTCACCTAACCTTCCCAATATCGCTGCCATCGCCGAGACCAGCCGGGGCAAACGCTCGGCGCATATCGATTTACGCACCGCTGCCGGGCGAAAGTTACTATGGCGGCTCATTGAGGATGCCCAGGTATTCTCTCAGGGCTACCGCCCTGGCGGGCTGGCCGCACTCGGTTTTTCTCCTGAGGCCCTGGCTGCTCGTAGGCCCGGCATTGTCAGCGTGTCGCTCACCGCCTACGGTACTCAGGGCCCCTGGGCCAATCGCCGCGGTTTTGACTCGCTGGTGCAGACGGCGATGGGATTCAATCATGCTGAGGGTGAAGCGGCCGATGACGGCAAGCCACGCGCGTTGCCGATGCAGATTCTCGACCAGGCCAGTGGCTTCCTGATGGCCTTCGGGGTAGCTGCCGCCCTGTGGCATCAGCAGCACGAAGGGGGGAGCTGGCATGTGCAGGTTTCGTTGGCGCAGACTGGTCACTGGCTGCGCGGGTTGGGGCGCGTCGAGGGAGGTCTTGACTCTGCTAGGCCCGACTTTGCGCCCTGGCTGACAAGTGATATTTCTGGCTTCGGCCTGTTACGCGCGGTGCGTCCCAGCGCGCAACTGCTGCGCACGCCAGCAGGCTACGCACGGCCCTCGATGCCACCTGGCACGGATGCGCCGAACTGGACGATGCAGTCATGACCCGAGTGGCACTGCAAGCGGCCTTGATCGTTCCTGTTCGCGAAGCCGAACCCGTGGTTGGCGAGCTTCGTCAGCGCTATGATGCCACAGCGGCTATAGGCGTGCCCGCGCACATAACGCTACTTTATCCCTTTGTATCACCTAACGAGATTGTCGAGAAAGATCTTCGCAAGCTTAAAGCGATTGCTAAACAAACCACGGCTTTTGAGTTTTGGCTATCGGGTGTGGGACGATTCACGGACACGGTGTATCTTCAGCCAAGCCCTAGCGCTCCTTTTATCTCGCTGATTAAAGCATTCGTCGATGCCTTCCCAGACTACCCACCCTACGGTGGTCTCCATACGGGCAGCATACCTCACCTCACCGTCGCCAGAGAGAGTGGGCCAGAGGCACTCGAACGAATAGAAGATGAGGTGCGTTTGTTGATGGCGAAACAGAGGGCGATTCAGTGTTACTGCAACAGTTTTGCGTTGATCGTGAATACTGAGGGGAGATGGGTGACTCAACAACGATTTTCTCTTGTCGCGTCAGAGGCCAATGGCGACTAGTGCCATTTAGCTCGGTAATGATGATGTTAGTAGAACAAGATAAAGAGGTTTGTGCATCCCGAACGGAAAAAGCCCTCATCAATTGACAAGGGCTTATATTAGTTCTTAGCTAAGCGAGCGAAGGGTAGGTTTTTAAGGCCGCTCGATAGCCAAGGCTACGCCCTGACCGCCGCCGATACACAGCGTCGCGAGGCCTTTCTTGGCGTCGCGGGCGATCATTTCGTGAAGCAGCGTGACCAGTACGCGGCAGCCGGAGGCACCGATGGGGTGGCCTAGGGCAATCGCACCACCGTTGACGTTCACTTTAGACGTATCCCAGCCGAGCTCTTTGTTGACGGATAGCGCCTGGGCGGCAAACGCTTCGTTGGCTTCGACCAAGTCCAGGTCGTCCAGGCTCCAGCCGGCTTTTTCCAAGCAGCGGCGAGTGGCCGGTGCGGGGCCGATACCCATAATGGCAGGGTCAACGCCTGCGTTGGAGTAAGCCGCTATGCGTGCCAGTGGCTCTAGCCCCAACTGCTTAGCTTTTTCGGCGGAGCAGAGCATAACCACCGCCGCGCCGTCGTTGAGCGCCGAGGCGTTACCGGCGGTAACGGTGCCGTCTTTCTTAAACGCAGGGCGCATGCCGCCAAGCTTCTCCGCGGTCACTTCCCGTGGATTCTCGTCGGTATCAAACACCACCGGGTCGCCTTTGCGCTGGGGAATTTCCACCGGCACGATTTGGCCTTTGAACTTACCTTCTTTGATGGCGGCAGCTGCTTTCTGCTGCGAGGCTGCGGCGAACTCATCCATCGCTTCGCGAGTGATGCCGTACTTCTCGGCTAAATTCTCGGCGGTAATGCCCATATGGTAGTTGTTGAACGCATCCCACAGGCCGTCGTGCACCATGGAATCAATTGCCTTCCAATCGCCCATGCGCTGGCCGTTGCGAGAATTGGGCAGTACATGGGGGGAAGCGGACATATTCTCCTGGCCGCCGGCCAGAATCAGCTCGGCATCGCCGCAGCGAATGGCCTGCGTAGCGAGATGCAGTGCCTTAAGGCCTGAGCCACACACTTTGTTGATGGTCATGGCCGGTACCGAGTCCGGTAGGCCGCCTTTGATAGCCGCTTGGCGCGCCGGGTTTTGACCAACGCCCGCGGTGAGCACCTGGCCCAGCAGTACTTCGTCAACCTGATCGGGAGAAACGCCGGTTGAGGCAAGGATATCCTTGATCACCAAAGCGCCTAGGTCGCTCGCTGGAATACCTGCGAGGGAGCCGCCGAAAGCGCCCACAGCGGTGCGGCGTGCCGCAACAATGACTACTTCTTGCATAAGATGACTCCTGGAGTAATTAACAGACAGTCTGATACCAGATGCCCGATAGGCGTGCTCTGTCAGCCGTACTCTTTTATTCGTACTCTGTCAGCCGTCTCTTCAGCATAGGGGAAGGTGGTGCGTTGCGGCAATAAACCTTTATGGGCAAATAAAAACGGGCCAACATGTGGCCCGTCAGAAGAAAGCATTAGAGGCGCTAAGATTAGGCCAGTTGTGATCAGGCCAACTGTACCGGGATAATATTGCTGGTGTGGCTGACGTGGTTGCCTTCCTGGAGATACACCAGAGCAGGCTGGTGGTTTTCCAGTTCGGCTTCGGAGTAGTGGGCATAGCTGCAGATAATGATCCGGTGGCCAGGGGCGGCGAGGTGGGCCGCAGCGCCGTTGATCGAAATGAGCTTGGAGCCTTCCTCACCGCGAATGGCGTAAGTGGTAAAGCGTTCGCCATTCTCGACGTTGTAAATCTGGATCTGCTCATTTTCACGAATACCCGCCATATCCAGCAGGTCGCCGTCGATGGCGCAGGAGCCTTCGTAGTTAAGCACCGCGTGAGTGACGCGAGCCATGTGCAGCTTGGCTTTGAGCATAATAGTATGCATGTGAGTTCCTATTTTTACCCGTTGTTTGTTTATTCTCTGCCAGTAGTGGCAGCGCTGGCCGGGAGTTGAACAGTGAGGTTGTCGATTAATCGCGCCGGGCCCAGCTTGGCGGCGGCCAGCAGTACCGCATGGCGGGTCGCTAGGTTAATGGGGCCTAGCGTGACATCGCGCAGTTCCAAATAGTCCAGCGTAAAGCCCGCATCATACAGCGCGGTGTTGCCCTGGTGTAGTACCTTTTCGATAGGTTCTCCGCGCTCTAGCGCATCGCGAAGCGTACACAGCGTGCGGTAAAGCGCAGGGGCGATTGCACGCTCCTCGCTACTTAAATAGCCATTGCGTGATGACAGTGCCAGGCCATCTTCTGCGCGCACGATGGGCACGCCGATAATCTCGATCGGCATGTGCAGATCGCACACCAGCTTACGAATCACCGCAAGCTGTTGGTAATCCTTCTCCCCAAAGCAGGCGACGTCGGGCTGCACCAAATTAAACAGCATGCTAACCACGGTGGAGACACCGTCAAAATGGCCGGGGCGTGAGCCACCACACAGACCCTCACCCACCACGGGCACATGCACGCGGGTCTGGGCGTCCAAGCCGTTGGGGTAGAGCGAGCTCACCGCCGGGGCGAACAGCACGTCGCAGCCAGCCTCGATAAGCTGCGCTTGGTCGGCATCAAAGGTACGCGGGTAACCGTCTAAATCTTCGCCTGGGCCAAACTGCATCGGATTGACAAACAGGCTTGCGACCACGATATCGGCGTGCTGGCGCGCGCAGGCGACCAGCGCTAGGTGCCCGGCATGTAGGTTGCCCATGGTGGGTACCAGGGCAATACGCTGGCCGCGTTGGCGGTAATCTCGCAGCGTGCTGCGTAGCTGATCAATGTCTCGCAAAGTGCGCATAGTCGTTTCGTATTAGTGACAAAAGGTGGTCGATAGACTAGATGTCTTAACCGTCATCTTTAAAAGCAGTGCTCTTGGGCTGGGAAAGTGCGTGTTTTGACCGCTTCATGGTAGCGCTGAAACGCAGTTTGAATACTGTCCGCCTCAACCATAAAGTTTTTCACAAAGCGCGGTGTGCGTCCGTGGGTGACGCCCAGCACATCGTGCATCACCAGAATCTGGCCATCGGTATCCGGTCCTGCGCCAATGCCAATCACCGGCACATCCAGCGCTGCGGTGACCGCTTTGCCCAGGCTGGCAGGGACGCACTCAAGCAGAATCACCGAAGCGCCCGCCTCGACAAGTACTTTTGCGTCGTTAATGATGCGTTCCGCTTGAGCGGCGTCGCGCCCTTGAACTTTATAGCCACCTAGCTGGTGCACAGTTTGCGGGGTTAAGCCCAGGTGGGCACATACCGGTACGCCGCGGCGGGTAAGTTCACGAATGCCATCGGCCATCCACGCTTCGCCTTCCAGTTTGACCAGCTCCGCGCCCGCGCGCATCACGGCACCGGCATCTTCCAACAGGCGCTCGGTGGTGGCGTTGCTCATAAAGGGGAGGTCTACCATCAGCAGGCTATGGCCTTTACCACGCGCCGCGCAGCGGGTGTGGTAAACGATATCGTCAATGGTGACGGGTAGGGTGCTGTTATGGCCCTGTAGCACCATGCCCAGCGAATCACCGACGAGCAGGACATCAATGCCTGCCTGGCTTGCCGCATGGGCAAAGGAGGCGTCGTAAGCGGTTAGGCAACTGAACGTCTCGCCAGCCTGCTTATAGGCCTGCAGCGTGCTTAGGGTGACTGTTTTCATGGCGTGCTCTCATGTTTTACGTGAGGCCGCTGCGACATAGGCAGCCGACCATTATTGATGCTGCATCCCTGCATACGCGAAGTGGCGTAACCGGCAATTGTTACCTGAATGGGGTGTCGGTGTCGAGATTTGTGTCAAATGGTAGCGTTAGCCGCACACTCGGTGTCTGGGGAGGGTATTTTAGTCTGTCGTCAAATGACAGCGAATGCTGGCCACGAGCTAGAGAGTGTAAACTCTGCCAGCGATGCCAGCATAGTAGAGGTGATGCACGGTTATCTGTGGGTGAAGATTTTTATCTCTCAACGGTAGCTGTTAAGAATGCGAGCTAGTGAATCCGAAAAGCTATAAGAGTTTGGCTGCGTAGTGTCAGAACTTGCCTTTGTGGCGTAATTTATCTCACCACCTAGCTTTTTTGCTATTTCCTCGGCACGTTCCTGAGCAAATGACAAACCCCCGCCATCCATATTTAGCTGTAGGTCTCTGGGCGTTTGCGCCAATCCGGTATCCCATACTTTGGCTACCACCTTGCCGTGAACCGTTATTTCAGCAAATAAATTCTCTGGCGAATTGTCGGGACGCCCAGCTTGTTGAGCAGCGTGTTCATGTATAGAAGGAAGATTCTTCATCTCCGCCATCTCAGATTCCGTCATTTTTCTTGCGTGGGGTGTCATCTCCTTGAATGAATTAACGTTTCCAGTTACCGCGTATGACAGTTGGCTGTTAATGCCTGATACACTCATTTCTTGATGCCTCATGAATTGATTTGTTCTGGAAAATCAAGTAGCTAATGAGTTAGTGAGCATGAGGTGTTTAAGCAAGCTCTAGAGCCCGCTAAATTAATCACAGCTACTTTAAGTAAGCTTAGCCTGCGATGAACCTAAGGGCAAAGGTTCTATAAGCCTAAACATAGGGCTGAAAACGTGCCTTTTCGCACTTTAGTTGCACTTCTACAGTCATGAGTTTGAAACGCTGGCTAGGTACTGAAAGCAGTAACCTCAAGCTCTAAGTGTCAGATGGGATAAGCGCACTAAACCCTGAGCAAGTCTTGTGACTCAACACCTTCAAGCCAGGTGGATAGCGGCTGTTGGAGAAGGTCTAGAGAGGGGGCGATCTCTGCGAGGGGGAGCAGTACAAAGGCCCGGGCAGTCATTTGCGGGTGCGGTACTCGTAAACGCGGGGAGTTGATATGGTCATCAGCGTAGAGCAGCAGGTCAAGATCGAGCGTGCGGGGCCCCCAGTGGCGCTGGCGGCGGCGGCGATGCTGCTGCTCTAACGCCTGAAGCTGGTCGAGTAGCGCCAGCGGGGAGAGCCGTGTCTCCAGCGCGGCCACCGCGTTGATAAAGTCCGGCTGATCCTGCGGCCCCACCGGGTGGCTGGCGTAAAGCGATGATGCTGCCACTAATCGACTTAGCGGTAGCATTGCCAGCTCGTTGAGGGCCTCGCGAACCTGCACGATAGGTGACTCTAGATTGCTACCCAAGCCAATATAGGCGAGCTGGGGAGGAGCACCCACTACTCTGGCGCGCTCGGCTTACGGCGCCGTTTGCGACGACGATCGCCCTGGCTGGCGGGGTCGCCGCCAACTTTTTGCAGCAGGCGACGCTGTTCGTGCTCATCGCCGCGCTGAAACGCCGTCCACCATTCGCCTAAACCACTCGGTATCTCGCCCGCCTGTTCGCGCAGCAGCAGCAGGTCATAGCCAGCTCTGAAACGCGAATGTTCGCGGGTTTGAAAGGCTTTTTTACCGCGCCGCTGGGGTAGGCGCTGCTGTAATTCCCAAATTTCCCGCATCGGGATGCCAAAGCGCTTGGGAATCGATGTGAACTCTAACTGACGAGATACCACCTGTTGGGCGGCTGCTTGAAGCGCGGGAATAGGCGGCATGCCTTCTTGCTCCAACGCTTCCTGACGATGTTTGACCGGTGCCCATAAAAACGCAGCCAGCAGAAACGCGGGGGTGACGGGGCGCTCTTCGGCGATACGTTTATCGGTATTGGTCAGCGCCTGCTCAATCAGCTCTTCGGCCCAGGCGGCATCGGCCATGGCTTCTTCGGCCTCGGGGAACAGCATACCGAACAGGCCGTAGTGGCTGAGCAGCCGGAAGGTAACCAAGCCGTGGCCCGACATAAACAGCTTGAGCACTTCATCGAATAGCCGCGCTGGGGGAATCTGCAGCAGCAGCGGCGCCTGATCGTACATCGGCGCTTCAGTGGCGGGGTCTAGCGTGAAATCCAGCTTAGCCGCAAAACGCACCGCCCGCAGCATCCGTACCGGGTCTTCGCGGTAGCGTGTCGCCGGGTCGCCAATCAGGCGCAGGGTGCGGGTCTTAATGTCCTCGGCACCATTGGCAAAATCGGTGATGCTGAAGTCGGCGATATTGTAGTAGAGCGCATTAACGGTAAAGTCGCGGCGCAGCGCGTCTTCTTCGATATTGCCCCATACATTGTCGCGTAGCAGTAACCCTTCATCGGACTGATGGGCAATGTGGTCGCCATGCTCGTCTTGGGGTTTGCCACGGAAGGTGGTGACCTCAATGACCTCGCGGCCAAAGCGAACATGGACAATCCGAAAACGGCGGCCGATCAGGCGCGAGTTACGAAATAGATCGCGAACCTGCTCTGGCGTGGCGTTGGTGGCGACATCAAAATCTTTGGGCATCTTGCCCAGCAGCGCATCACGAATGCAGCCGCCCACCAAATAGGCGTCGAAACCCGCGCCGCTAAGGCGATAAAGCACTTTTAACGCGGCATCGCTAATATGCTGGCGAGAAACAGGGTGCTCTGACCGAGGGATGTTGCGCGGAGTGAGGGCGCTGGTGGTGCTCTCTTGGGGATCAAGCAAGGTTTTCAATTGCTCCCCCGGGCTGTGTAGGAAACGGGTAAATCCTTTAAACATGCGACGATTTCAACTCGCAGGTACGAAAAAATGGTCGTAAAAATAGTCGTTAGAAAACACTTCAAACGAGTACTGAACATAAACCACGAGTGGCTGAGTGTAGCCGACCCTTCATGGCTTGCAAAGAGCGGCTTGCAAAGTAGCGGCTTGCAAAGCACTTGACGCTGGCGGGGGCTAACACAGGTTTTAAACCCAGGCTCCAAACACGGAAAGGGGAGGCTAAAAGAGCCTCCCCTATCAAGCAATTAATCAGCGTCCGTGCTGCTATTTTTCTTCATGATGGCACATCGCCCTGAATACGCACCGCAGTCGGTAGGCGTAAGGATCACGATGGTTCCGACCGCCTCGTATTCAAAACAATAATCCAACCGCGAACTTTTCTCCCCCCAGGGTATTATTATTGGCGCCGGGGTGTACACACTGACAGCTATTGTTGTTGTTAGGATGCCAAGTCACATTGTACGTCGCGTCCTTTCGGGCCACTTGCTAACTTTTGTTGTTGTTCGCTGCGCCTGTGTTGCCTGCGCAAGCAAGTAATGAGATTCAAGCCTGTTGTTCTTGTTAGTACCGTTATCTCTACCTGACCCTGTTGTTTTTGTTGTGGCTCAGGTTGTGGCGAGGTCATGTTGTTTTTGTTGGTGACCTGGCGCTATGCCCAGTTTGTTTTTCTTACCCAGTAATACTGCAGACCCTGTGCCACCTATTTAATAAATTATAAATTTCAGAAGGTTGGAGTTTTTTAAGTCGCTGCGGAACTTTACGGCGCGAGAAGTGTTACCCCTTTCGCGCCCGTTTGTGCGCGGCGTTGTGTGGGAAGGTAACAGTGTCAGGGTAGCGAAAGGCAGAATATTTCTTATTTAAATCAGTATATTAGACGATGGTCGTAGGGGTGGTGTGGAGACAGGAGGGAATGGGAATGCCCAGGTGCTTAACCTGGGCGCCGGGCGGTTTTTTTGCGCGGTATGCCAAGCCGCTGGCGTCGTTCCCAAAGGTTTTTACGGCTAATGCCCAGTTTTTGTGCCAATTCGGTTTCACTCATTTGGTCTTGGTGTTCGAGGACAAAGTGCTGAAAATAATCTTCTAAAGAGAGATCATCTTCATTCTCTTCAGCACTTTTATCACCGCCACCACTGGCAGCAGGTGTGCTGGACGAGCCAGAGGACGGATGGGGGCGTGGGGTGGTCGGCGCTAGACCCAGGTCATCCGGATGGATCAGATGCCCCTCGGCAAGAATCACTCCGCGCTCAAGGGCATTCTCCAGCTCGCGAACGTTACCCGGCCAAGGGTAGTCGCGCAGATCCTGGCGGGCTGCGCGGGACAAACGCAGGCCCGTGCGTTCGTGGCGCTTACACGCCTTGTCGAGCAGAATGTCGGCGATCTCAAGCACGTCATCCTCGCGCTCGCGCAGCGGCGGCAGCTCGATCTGCATCACGTTCAGTCGGTAGTAAAGATCAAGGCGGAACTCGCCGGTTTTTGACAGTGCTCGCAGGTCACGATGGGTGGCTGCAATCAGGCGGACATTGACGTGGCGGGTTTCCACCGAGCCAATTTTACGGATTTCACCCTCTTGAAGAACGCGCAGCAGACGCGCCTGGGCATCCAGCGGTAGTTCACCAATCTCATCCAAAAATAGCGTACCGCCATCAGCGGCTTCGACTAACCCGGTGCGCGCAGCGCTGGCGCCGGTAAAAGCGCCTTTCTCATGGCCAAACAGCTCTGATTCGATCAGCGTTTCAGGAATCGCCGCGCAGTTGACGCAGATCAATGGTGCCTTGGCGCGCTTGCTCTGCTGGTGAATGGCGCGTGCCACCAGCTCCTTGCCGGTACCTGACTCGCCAAGAATCAATACGGTGACATCGGCCGGGGCGGTTTTACTAATGCGGGTGTAGACCTGCTGCATGGCAACGCAGTTGCCGATCATGGTTTGCCGGCTGCCGCCTGCATCGGTGATATCCGGGGGCGGACTCTGCTGCATCGACTGCTTGTGCAGGATCCGCTCAACGGTCTCCAATAGCTCCGCGTGGTCAAAGGGCTTGGCAACGTAGTCCACGGCCCCCTGTTTGAGCGCTTCCACCGCAGAGCGCATGCTGGCGTAGCTGGTCATGATCAATACCGGCACGGGGGCTGCGGCGGTGATCAGCGAGGTGCCCGGTTCGCCCGGCAGACGCAGGTCGCTGATGATGAGGTCGAACCCTGCGAGCTCAAGCTGGCTGGCCTCCTCAGCGCTGCCTGCTTCGCTGACCGTATAGTCGTGGCGTTCCAGAAGGCGCTTTAGCGCGCTGCGAATAATCGCTTCATCTTCAACAATCAGAATCCTGGGCATGGGTTGGCTGATCATCCTGTTGGTAAAGCGGCAGCCATAACGTAATGGCCGTGCCGCGAGGCTGTCCGGGGGGTGGCGAAGCCACGTCTATTTTACCCTGGTGCTCATTGATAATCTGGTAGGCCAATGAAAGGCCCAGACCGGTGCCCTCGCCGGCGGGTTTGGTGGTGGTAAAGGGCTCGAATAGGTGCTCGCGCACTCGTGGGTCGATGCCCTGACCGTTATCGGTTATCCGCCACCATGCAAGCTGCTCGTGGCGCCCTGCGGTCATGTGAACTTCTCCCCCTTGGCCGCAGGCATCCCGGGCATTGCTCAGCAGGTTGACCATCACTTGCGTTAATCGCTGGGCATCGCCGCGCACCACCACGTCGTCAGGCGTTTCATTGGTTAAGGTAACATCCTCTCCCGAGCGGGCGAGGTGGATCAAGTGCAGTGCATCTTCGCTAATGGATGCAAGTGCCACAGGTGAGGCAGGGAGCGGTACCGATTGGCGTCCCCCATGGGCAAAACCAACCAGTGAGTTAACGATTTTGGTGACCCGCTGGGTTAGCTGCTGGATTTGGTCGGCGGTCTCCAGCAGGGCGGGATCGTTGGTGTCGTAGCGGAGGTTTTGCGCCAGCGACGAGATGCCGGTAATCGGGTTGCCAATTTCGTGGGCGACCCCAGCGGCTAACTGGCCGATGGAGGCAAGGCGTGCTGCATGCACCAACTCATCTTCTAACCACTTCATTTCGGTATGGTCTTCAATCAGAATAACGCTGCCGCCACGGCTGTCACTACCGCTGAGAATCGCTTTGTGCAGGGTCAAAAAATAGTCTTTACCGTGCAGCGTGACCGCCTGTTTGTAGAGCGGTGTTGACGTGGTTTCCAGCACGCCGCCGAGTAGGCTGGGCCAGGGGGCAGGCAGGCTGTCGCGACGTGAACCGATCACGCTTTCACCGCTAATACCCGAGAGTTGAGAGAGCGCCTGATTCCACATTAGCAGCTCATCATCATCGCCCAGAACACACAGCCCCACCGGTAAATACGCCAGGGTTTGGCGATGATGGCGGCGCAAACCGTCGAGTTCACGGGCTAACCCTGTCAGGCGTGACCGGTAGGCTTCCAAGCGGCTCTCGACAAAATGAATATCGTCGGTTTCAGGGGTGTCGTCGTGGCGGTAGGGTAGATAGCGATCAACAATATCCCGTGCCACCGATGGGCCCATTAGGCCCGAGAGATTGGCCTGAATACGGTCACGCAAGCGACGCAGCGCGTAGGGCCGGCGCTCCTGGGGCGTTAAATTGAGTGCTTGCAATGCCCGCTTCACTTCACGGCTAGCCGCCTCATCGCCGAGGGCATGGGCTAAGTGAGTCGAAAAATCGCTCGCCGTGGCGGCTTCCAGTGGAAAGCGCTTGGAGCGGATAACGGCATCGACGGAGCACGCTTCCGCGGCGGACTGCTCACCTTCAGAAATACGCGTAAACAGCGATATCACAATCAACAGCAGGATATTGACCGCTAACGAGAGCAGCGTGACGTTGTACCAAACCGGCGCACCAGTGTCGGTAAGCGGGGTAAAGGGTAGCGTCGGTACGGGTAGCGAGAACATGAGCGGCAGCCATAGCCCCCATAGCCATACGCCGACGCCTGCGATGAGGCCAATAATCATGCCTTTACGGTTAGCGCCCGGCCAGTAGAGCAGCGCCAGCATGCCCGGCAGGCACTGGGCCATCCCCACAAATGCGGCTAATCCCAAACCGATAAGCCCATGATGGCGACCTACCCACTGGTAAAACACCCAGCCGCTGATAATCACAGCGACCACTAGCCCTCGGCGCAGCCACAGCAGCCAGCCGTAGAGATCACTGCGCGCTTCCGGGGGCCTCGCTACCAGTACAATATGATTAAGCACCATGCCGGAAAGCGCCAGGGCAATCATAATCATGGTGCCGCTGGCGGCGGCTAGCCCGCCGATAAACGCCAGTGCCCCTACCCACCAGTGCTCGGTCATTAGGTAGGCGGCATAGGCGGCGATGGGTATGTCGGGATTGACCGACTGCGCGGCCCACCAAATCAACGGCACGGGTAGCGCCATTAATAGCAGGAAAAGCGGCAGCGCCCAGCTCGCTTGTAGCAGGGTATGCCGGGATAGACTTTCTGAAAAACTGATATGAAACAGATGCGGCATCATAAACGCCGCCGCAAAAAACAGCAGCAGAAGGGTTCGCCACTGGGCCGGGTCAAGCTTGGGTGTCTGTTGTTGGAGGAGAGCGCCAGGGCCTTCCAGCCACAGCTGCAGGTCGCCTGGGCCGTCAAACACCATCCATAACGCCACCACGCCGAGCCCCAGCATGGCTAGCAGTTTAACAATGGATTCAAACGCAATGGCGCTAAGCAGAGTGTCGTGGCGGCCGTGAGACTGACTGTGGCGCGCACCGAAAATAACCGCAAAGGCGGCAATCACGGCGCAAAAAAGTAGCGCAACGCTACCTCCCGCTTGGCTGGCGGTGATGATATTGATGGCTTCGCCCAGGGTTTGGACTTGAATGCCGAGCAGTGGCAGCACCGCCAGTAGACTGACGATGGTGACCAGCGTACCCGCCCAACGAGAGCGAAAGCGAAAGGCAAACAGATCCGCCAATGACGTTAGTTGATAGGTGCGGGTGATGCGCTGGATGGGCACCAGTAGCACAGGGGCGAGCAAGAAGGCGCCCGCTGCGCCCAGGTAGTAGGCGAGGAAGCCAAACCCCGCGTGGGCAGCCATTTCCACGCTGCCGTAAATCGCCCAGGCGCTGGCATAAACACCCAGGGCAAGGGTGTAAACAATCGGGTGGCGGGTAATACGCACCGGCACCCAGCCGCGCTCTACCGCAAAACCGCAGCCAAACAGCAGTGCCAGGTAGCCTAGCCCAAGCAGTAGGACGCCGACTATCTCAACGTGCATCTCAACGTTCATCAAGCTTTCTCTTCTGCTCCAGCCAGAGGGTTAACGCAATCAACCCACCCCAAATCGCAAACGGCCGGTACCAGGCGGCCTCAGGGTCGCTCCAGCCATTCATCAGCAGCGGAGAGAGCAGGTAGCCGCCAAACACCAAAAACAGCATGATGCGATAGACATACATATCAATCTCCTACTGGAGGTGAAGAGGGATTTAAACGGTGTGCCGTTGGGTTTAAACGTGCCAACGACCAGTTCGCTACCGCCCAGTGTAGCTGAGTCGCGGGGGGCTCTGAGGCCAGTTCTTGTGGCGGCGCTTGATCAAGCGCTTCCAGCGCCTGAAAGAGCTGCTGGCGCACTTTCTGCTCGTCTTCTGCCAGGGCCGGGGCCAGGTTTTGCTTGGAGAGCTTTTGCCCTTCAGCGGTCACAATGAGTGGCAGATGCAGGTAACGCGGCTGCGGTAGCTGAAGTGCGCTCTGCAATTGGCGCTGCCAAGGGGTGTTATCGAGCAAATCAAGCCCGCGTACCACATCGGTAATCTGCTGCTCGGCGTCATCCACTACCACGGCGAGCTGATACGCCCATAGGTCATCTTTGCGCTTTAATACCACATCGCCTAGTTCAGCCGGGTCAAACTGCTGCTCGCCGAACAGCCGGTCTTGCCAGCGGATAGGGCGTTCGCCACGGTCGCTGCGCAGCCGCCAGGCCACCGGTTTATTCGCATCGCAAACGCCATCGCGGCACCAGCCGGGGTAGATAACAAACGCCTGCCACTGCTTGCGCGAACAGCTGCAGGGATAGGCCAGGCCGAGTTGGACAAGCTGGTCAAGCGCCTGTTGGTAAGCATCGCCGCGAGTGTGCTGCCACATTACCGCTTCGTCCCACTCCAGCCCGAAGGTTTCCAGCTGGCGAAGGATAGTGCTCGCCGCACCTTCAGGGCAGCGCGGTGGGTCGATATCTTCAATGCGCACCAGCCACTGCCCATCGGCCGCGCGGGCATCTAAATAGCTGCCTAAGGCGGCGACCAAAGAGCCAAAGTGCAGCGGGCCAGAGGGCGTAGGGGCAAAGCGACCGCGGTAGCGAGCAAAGTCATTCATATTAGCGTCGTTGTTGAAAGGGGCTGATTGTTCACAAAAAGCCATTCACAAAAACGGGCACCCTAAGGTGCCCGCGTTCGAGTAGCACGGTCTTTTAGTGCTCAGCCGCCTAGCTGTTTCTCTTTGAGTTCCGCCAGGGTTTTGCAATCCACACAAAGGGTGGCGGTGGGGCGAGCTTCTAAACGACGAATGCCGATTTCAACGCCGCAGGCTTCGCAGAAGCCATAATCATCATCATCGATGTTATCTAGCGTCTCGTTAATTTTCTTGAGCAGCTTACGCTCGCGATCCCGGGTACGCAGTTCCAGGCTAAAGCCCTCTTCCTGGGTAGCACGGTCGGCGGGGTCGGCGTAGTTGTTCGCATCTTCCTGCAGGTGGCGTACGGTACGATCCACCTCTTCCATGAGATCCTGTTTCCAATCCAGCAGCAGCTGACGGAAGTGCGCTAGCTGCTGCTCGTTCATATACTCTTCACCCGGCGCTGGCTCATACGGTGTGAAGGACTTGGACGCTTCCGGTTTCTTTTCTGCTACTGGCATGGGACTGCCCCTTACATATGTGACTACTGATCGACCATGAGCGATTGTCACGATCTCACGCCAAAGGGATGCTTGTTTAGCTGAAAAATGACTGGGTTGCAAGCATAATGGTGAGCTTTCGATGAATGTTTGGCCTTGAATATGACTAGCGCCATGTTTTAGTTAGTTTTTCAATATTTGTCCAGTTTCAAAAATGATTAGATGAAGGAGCCGTTATGGCCTGGAATTCGCGTGTCGATCACGTTGCCCCTTTTCGGGTCATGCATTTGCTGGAAATGGCCCAGGCGCGGGAAGCCGCCGGCCACGATGTGATTCACCTGGAAGTAGGCGAGCCGGATTTTGCTACCCCCGAGCCAATTATCGCTGCCGGGCAGCAGGCGTTGGCCAGTGGCCATACCCGCTACACCCCAGCAGCTGGGCTGCCCGCGCTGCGTGAGGCGATCGCCGGGCACTATGCAGAGCACTTTAACGCTACGGTTGATCCTGCACGTATCTTGGTAACGCCCGGGGCGTCAGGGGCACTGCTGCTGGCAAGCCAGCTATTAGTCGAAACCGGCTCGCGGGTGCTGATGGCTGATCCGAACTACCCTTGCAATCGTCACTTTATGGCGCTAGCTGGCGCTGAGATTGATGCGGTATCCGTGGGGCGAGATAGCGGCTGGCAGTTGGACGCTGCCCTGGTCGCCCAGCATTGGCGTGAGGACACAAGCCTGGCGATGTTGGCGTCGCCCTCTAACCCTACCGGCCACACGTTGAGTGCGCAACAGCTCTCAGCAGTGCTGGCAGCGGTCGCTGAGCGCGAAGGCGAGGTCATCGTCGATGAGATTTACCAGGGCCTCAATTACGACGATGCACCGCTCTCAGCGACCTCGCTCTCCGCCAACGCCTTTGTGGTCAACAGCTTTTCAAAATATTTTGGCATGACCGGCTGGCGCTTGGGCTGGCTGGTGGCGCCAGAGCATGCAGTGGAGCCATTAACGCGGCTGGCGCAGAACATGTTTCTGGCCGCGCCGACGCCTTCGCAGCATGCCGCCCTGGCGGCGTTTACGCCCGAGTGTCGTGGTGTTCTTGAACAGCGCCGTGAAACCCTGAAAGAGCGCCGCCAAGTGCTGCTAGAGGGCCTTGCAGGCTTGGGGCTGGCACCGGATCTCCCGCCCCAGGGGGCGTTTTATTTGTGGCTGGATATCTCCCGCTACAGCCGCGATAGCCAGGCCTTCTGCGAGCGCCTGCTGCAGGAAGAAAACGTGGCGATTACCCCGGGTATTGATTTTGCTGTACGTGGCGGCGAACACCATGTGCGCATTGCGTTCACCAATGATGTGGCCCGGCTGGAAGAGGCGGTGGCGCGGATTACACGCTTTGTGGGCAGGCTGTGATGCTGACTTATCCGGCGCTGGTGCCGGGCACGCTGATCAAGCGTTATAAGCGCTTTCTCGCCGATGTGCGTTTGGATGATGGTCGCGAAGTCGTCGCCCACTGCCCCAATACCGGCTCGATGAAGGCGGTGAACGTGCCAGGGTGCCGAGTGTGGTTGTCACCCAGCGATAACCCCAAGCGCAAGCTTGCCTGGACGTGGGAGTTTATCGAGCTGCCCCAGGCAGATGGGCAGGTGGCGCTCGCCTCGGTGCATACCGGCCGCGCTAACCGCATCGTGGAAGCGGCGCTGGAGGCGGGGGCTTTGGCACCGTTGGCAGGCTACGCCACTCTGCGCCGGGAGGTGAAAGTGGCCGACGCCCGCCTCGATTTTAGGCTGGATGACCCAGAGCGGGGGCGGGCGTATATCGAGGTGAAGCAGGTCACCCTCAAAGAGCAGGACGGCCACGGCTACTTTCCGGACTCGGTGAGCGTGCGCGGTACCAAGCATCTGCATTCGCTGCGAGTGCTGACAGAGCAGGGCGAACGGGCGGTGCTGCTGTTTTGTGTCGCCCACGAAGGCATAGCTGACGTGGCCGCCGCAGCCCATATTGACGCGACTTACGCGGCAGCCCTAGCGGAGGCCTCGGCCAGCGGAGTGGAAGTGCTGGCCTATGGTATTGAGGTGGTGCGGGAGCAAGAGCGCCCCATTGGAGTGCGGTTAACCCGCAGCCTGCCTGTACGGTTTAACGATCAATATAAAAACGCTGAATAAAGTTAACCGGCTCGGGGGCGGCGTTGCGGTCGTAGCGCACGCTTAGCTCAAAGCGCATGCTTTCATCTTCGCGCATGGTAAAAGGCGCCAGGTGGTAGGTCGCATCGCCGTCATGCACGGTGCGAAAGCTGAGTGACTCCTGAGCGCCCGTCAAGCCGCTAACGTGGCCCTGTACGCTGGCGTTAACGGGGCGGGTACTGCCATCCTCCTGGCGCTCGCGAACGCTTACATTAACCAGACCGCGGTTGGCGCTGCGCTGGAGGTTGTTCGCTTGGGCCACTTCCGGAGTCAAAAAGCTGCTGTTCACCGCGCTGTAGTGAATCTCGTAATCGCCCACGCTGACGAACTGCTCAGCGAGGGCCCCAGCGGCGGCGAAGAGCATGCCGACAAGGGCGGCACTCATCATTAATCTGCGTAACATGGCGTGGCTCCTCGGATTGAGTTTAAGCGCGATGAATATCTAGCGGCGACGAACGCGGAAAATGGCAATTTCACCAAATAGATTGGGCCATAGCCGCGATTTCCAGTGGCCTTGATGATCCCCTACACCCACCGCGCGATCAACAATCATCAAGCCCTTCTCGCGGCACAGATGCTCAAAGTCGTTGAACGTAGAGAGATGGATGTTGGGCGTGTCGTACCAGGCGTGGGGCAGCGATTTGGATACCGGCATATAGCCGCGCAGACCCAAATGCACACGGTGGCGCCAGTAGGCGAAGTTGGGGAAAGTGATGATGCCCTCTTCGGCGACACGCAGCATTTCATCGAGCATCTTGTCCGGACGGCGCAGCGCCTGAAGCGCCTGGGTCATGATTACCTGGTCATAACTGTTATCGCAGAAGCTGCTTAAACCGTCATCCAGGTTGTGCTCAATCACGCTGACGCCCCGGGCGACGCAGGCATTAATGCCGTCATGATCGATCTCTAAGCCATAGCCAGTCACGCCTTTATTGTTCGCCAGGGTCTCAAGCAGCTCGCCGTCGCCACAGGCGAGGTCGAGCACGTGCGCCCCTTCGGGCACCCAGTCATAAATCAGTTCAAGATCGGCGCGCATCATGGCGTCTCCTCTGAGCTCGTTGCATCTTCGCTTGCTTCATCTTTACCCACTTCGGCGAGGTTAAGCTCGCCGGCAGCGCGGTTCATAAAAGCGCTGAAGATGGCGTCGTAGCGCGGCTCTGAGAGTAAGAAAGCATCGTGCCCATGGGGCGAGTCGATGTTGGCGTAGCTAACCGCTTTGCCCGCACGAATGAGCGCATCGACCAGCTCGCGGGAGCGCGAGGGGGGAAAGCGCCAGTCGGTGGTAAAGCTAACAATCAAAAACGGGCACTGCGCTGGGGCCAGGGCTTTGGCTAAGTCGCCCCCTTGGGTCGCGGATGGGTCAAAGTAGTCCAGCGCTTTGGTCATCAGCAGGTAAGTATTGGCATCAAAGGCGGTGGAGAAAGTGTCGCCCTGATAGCGCAAGTAGGACTCCACCTGAAACTCAACGTCAAAGCCGAAGTTAAGGTCGTCGCTACGCAAATCGCGGCCAAACTTGCTGCCCATGGCGTCTTCGGACAGATAGGTGATATGGCCCACCATGCGCGCGAGCTTAAGCCCGCGTTTGGGTACGGTGTCGTGCTCGGCATACCAGCCGTCAAAAAACTCCGGATCAGAGCGAATCGCCTGACGGGCTACTTCGTTGAAAGCGATATTTTGCGCCGAGAGCCGTGGCGTGGCGGCAATCACCACCGCATTAGCCACCCGCTCTGGGTAGGTCATTGTCCATTGCATCACCTGCATGCCCCCCAGGCTGCCGCCCACCGCGGCGGCCCAGCGCTCAATCCCCAGGTGGTCGGCAAGCCGCGCTTGGCTGGCCACCCAATCGCTCACCGTGACCATGGGGAACTCAGGCCCCCACTGGCGGCCGGTGTCGGGGTTATGACTGACCGGCCCGGTGCTACCATGGCAGCCCCCCAGGTTATTAAGCGACACAACAAAAAAGCGGTTGGTGTCGATCGCTTTGCCGGGGCCAATATGGGCATCCCACCAGCCGGGCTTGCGGTCTTCTTCGCTGTGGTAGCCCGCGGCGTGGTGGTGACCCGAGAGCGCGTGGCAAATCAGTACCGCGTTACTGCGATCGGCATTCAATGTGCCGTAGGTTTCGTAAATCAGCTCGTAGGCAGGCAGCACTTTGCCGCAGGCGAGAGCTAGCGGCGTGTCGAAGCGTGCCACGTGCGGGGTGACCACTCCGACGGAGCCCGCCGGTCGGTCTGCAAATGCAAGCGTATCTGAGTCAGGCATTGAAGGCGCTAGTCCTGCTGAAAGAGGGCGACTGAAGTAGATCCTGTAAACCTCTGATTAACTATTGCGCTTGCCCATACGGCGTTAAAAATCGCCTCAAAATGCTCATTTACAACCTGTAAATTCCGCTTTTTCGTTGATTTTTGCCTTGTCTGGCCTGCACTCATTACGTTAATCAGAGGCTTCCTTGCTAAGAATACGAAGATGGCAGTTGCCATCACAGCCCGACCAGCGCGCCGGAAATGCCCGCCGCACGAATCAGGGCGCCGACCACCAAACCATCGATCAGGTTAATGGCGATAAACACCACGATAGGCGATAGGTCAATCATGCCCAGCGGAGGAATCACTTTGCGTACCGGGGCCATAATCGGCTCTACCAACTGCATAACCAGCAGCGCACCTGGATGGCTGGCGTTGGGCGCTACCCAGCTCAAAATAATCATCACAATCAGGGCGAAGAAGTAGATTTTTAAAATTGCATTCGCCAAGGCGGCCGCACCGGCAATCAGCAGTCCAGCAATGGGCGGCATGCCAACGCCAATCACCATAAAAATGGCGATGATGCTAGCCACTTTCAATACAAAGCCTGCTGCTAAGGTGGCGAGGTCGAAGCGG
This sequence comes from Vreelandella sp. 2A-K22, assembly GCF_054065485.1. Lineage (NCBI taxonomy): Bacteria > Pseudomonadati > Pseudomonadota > Gammaproteobacteria > Oceanospirillales > Halomonadaceae > Vreelandella > Vreelandella sp. 2A-K22. The sequence goes on from NZ_JBSUGC010000014.1 coordinate 180,906, forward strand.
CCAGCCACAGGGCCTAAAAAGCCTTGAAATAGCCCCACTACCGGCTGGGTGATTTTGACCACCGATTGGCTTAACGGGTTGTAGTAATCTGCCCGCGACGCTTGCAGCAGGAAGCGCAGCATGAGTAAAAAGAGGTAAATATTGATGAGGGTATTTACCAGCATTAACCCTGCACTGCCCAATTCATTGCCCATTATTATGTCTCCTTGATGATCCGGTAGCTTAGGCTGTGATTAGCCGAATGGCTGCATTAGCTGCCGCTTAGTTCCTTGGCCATTGCCTGGGCGCGGTCGGCGCAGGCCTGCATGGCGTCGGCAATCGTGGTGCGCAATTGTGCCTCTTCCATATGTTGAATGGCACGTTCGGTGGTGCCGCCCGGCGACATGACGTTCTGTTTCAGCGTGGCGGGGTCTTTATCGCTCTGCTGTGCCATGGTGGCGGCACCCAGCGCGGTTTGAATAGCCAGACGGCGCGCGGTGGCGGCAGGTAGACCGAGTTTAACTGCGGCTTCTTCCATGGCTTCGAACATCAGAAAGAAGTAGGCCGGGGCGCTACCAGAAACAGCGGTGACTGCGTCTAACAGGGCTTCTTCTTCCACCCACTCCACAATGCCGACCGCTTCCATTAACTGGGTGGCCACGTCACGCTGGGCATCGCTGACGTTGGCATTGGCGTAAAGGCCGCTGGCGCCATAACCGACCAACGAGGGCGTATTGGGCATGCAGCGTACCATGGCATTCTGGCCGCCTAGCCACTGGTCGATCGTGCCGGCATCCAGGCCGGCAGCAATCGAGATAATCAACGGCTGCTGGCGCTGAACGCTGTCGCGCAACGCTTCGCATACGTTGCGCATGATTTGTGGCTTCACCGCGAGTACCACCACATCGGCCTCAGCCACCGCCGCATTGTTGTCGGTGTCTGTATTGATGCCTAAGCGTTGTTTAATCGATGTCAGTTCGCTGTCATTCGGCGCGGTGGCGGTAATAGTAGAAGGCGCGACGCCGCTGTCGATTAGGCCGCCGATAATGGCGCTGGCCATATTGCCGGCCCCAATGAAGGTAATCTTATTCGCCATGGTAGGTGTCCCTTAAGTAAAAGTGTTCTACGTAAAAAAGTGGGCTACTTTTCGTCTAAGCCGATGGGCGAGCGCCGAAAATTGCAGTGCCCAAACGCACCAGCGTGGCGCCTTCCAGCACCGCTGCTTCTAAATCGTCGCTCATGCCCATCGAGAGCGTATCAAGGGGCGCGGCTGGCAAGCTGCTTTGTAAGGCGGTAAAAGCTTCGCGTAGTGCTGCCAAAGGCTGGCGCTGAGCACTTATATCCTCTGTTGGAGCGGGGATCGCCATTAAACCGCGCAGGCGCAGATTAGGCAGCGTGGCGACTTCTTTGGCCAATTCCTCTAACTCCTCGGGCAGCACACCAGCTTTGCTCTCTTCTCGGCTGATATTAATCTGCAGGCAGATATTGAGCGGCGCAAGGTGCGTTGGGCGCTGCTCGTTAAGGCGTTTGGCAATTTTTAGCCGATCGACGCTGTGTACCCAGTCAAAGTGCTCGGCCACAGAGCGGGTTTTGTTGGACTGCAGGGGGCCAATGAAATGCCATACAATGCCGTCAAGATCAGTAAGTTCGGCCTGCTTTTCCAGCGCTTCTTGCAAATAGTTTTCACCAAATTCACGCTGACCCAACTGCCAAACCTGACGAATCATCGCCGCAGGCTTGGTTTTGCTGACGGCCAGTAGCTTGGCTGCACCCTGGGCGCGCCCCGCGTTTTCTAATGCATTATGCAGGCGTTCAAGCGCCTGAGCGTATGAATGGCCGAGTGACTCGTTAAGCGCGATGTCTGTCATACTCAAGCACCTTACCGCAGCTGGGAAGAGAGATGGATATTACCGAACTGCTAGCATTCTCGGCAAAGCAGAATGCCTCTGACTTGCACCTTTCGGCCGGTTTGCCGCCCATGATACGTGTTGATGGCGATATTCGTCGGCTCAATGTGCCCGCTATCGATAATAACGATGTGCGTAAATTGATCTACGCCATCATGAATGATCGTCAGCGGCGCGACTACGAAGAGCACCTGGAAATTGATTTTTCCTTTGAAGTGCCGGGGATCGCCCGCTTTCGTGTTAACGCCTTTACGCAAGCTCGCGGGGCGGGGGCGGTGTTTCGCACCATTCCCAATCAAGTACTTTCCATACAAACCCTTGGGCTCGGTGAGGTGTTCGAGCGCCTGGCGATGTTACCGCGGGGCCTGGTGCTGGTGACTGGGCCAACGGGGTCGGGCAAAAGCACCACGCTGGCCGCCATGATCGATTACATTAACGATCATCGTTACGAGCACATTCTCACCATTGAAGACCCCGTCGAGTTTGTCCACGTTAGCAAGCGCTGTTTGATTAACCAACGCGAAGTGCATCGCGACACCCATAGCTTTGCCGATGCGTTGCGTAGCGCGCTGCGTGAAGACCCGGATGTGATTCTGGTCGGCGAGCTGCGTGATCTGGAGACTATCCGCTTAGCACTGACCGCTGCTGAAACCGGTCATCTGGTGCTGGGAACGCTGCATACCACCTCTGCCGTCAAGACAATCGACCGGATCATCGATGTTTTTCCCAGCGAAGAGAAAGCCATGGTGCGCTCCATGCTTTCGGAATCGCTCCAGGCAGTGGTGTCGCAATCGCTGCTTAAACGTCAGGGCGGCGGGCGCGTAGCGGCCCACGAAATCCTCATGGCCACTTCTGCAGTGCGCAACTTGATCCGCGAAGACAAAGTGGCACAGATGTACTCAGCCATTCAAACCGGTGGTAGCCTGGGTATGCAAACGCTGGATGCCGCGCTGTCTCGGTTAGTCAATGAGGGCGTTGTAAGCATAGAGGAAGCCCAGGCTCAGGCTAAAGGCACTCTCGCTGCAAAAGATGAATAATTTAGGCTTTGTACGAAAACTGCCTGCGCTCGGCCATACTGTGTTAAATAACGGCTCGTGCGCGAGTCCGATCAAAATGCTCATTTACACTCCGTAAACTCCGCTTTTTCGCCGTTTTTTTGCCTTGCCTGACCTTCGCTCGCCGACTTTTCGTATAAAAGCCTAAGCCTTGTGACGTACCCACTGCTTTTCTTTGAGGTCTAGGGGCGTATTCAAACAATGAGTGTTAGGGGGCATAGATTCCGCCCAATACCCGGGGGCCCTGCGCGCCGGTGACTGAGGGCAAGTTGCCTGGCAGGTGGTGCAGACGCTGGTGCGCCAACCAGGCAAAGGCGCCCGCTTCAATCCAGTCTTCAGGCCAGCCGTACGCCGCTGGCGAAGTGAGCGTGGCGCGAGGGAGATGATAGGCAAGGCGCTGCATCAAATAGGCGTTGTGGGCGCCGCCGCCAGCGGTGATCAGCGTCAGCGGGCCACTACCGATCCGCAGTTGTTCAATGCCGTGAGCGACACTGACGGCGGTGAGTTCAGCCAGCGTCGCCTGAACATCGGCGGCGGCTTCCTGGCCGCTAAGATGTTTTCGTAGCCAATCCAGATGAAACAGCTCACGCCCTGTGCTTCTCGGCGGTGGTTGCTGGAAAAACGGTTCTGATAACAACCGAGCTAACAGCGCTTCATCTATCTTTCCACTAGCGGCCCAGTCGCCGTCCTGGTCAAAGCGGCCGCCCTGGTGCAAGGCAAACCAGCCATCCAGTAAAACATTCGCGGGGCCGGTATCAAATCCGATCACTGGATCGGTCGGCTGGCTAGAAAGCCAGGTGAGGTTGGCAAAGCCGCCTAAATTAAGTACCAGCTGATGCGCGTCTGCTCGCCCAAATAGTGCCTGATGAAAGGCCGGTGCCAGCGGTGCCGCTTGACCGCCTGCGGCTAAGTCTCTGCGACGAAAATCGGCGACCACCGTGCAGCCGGTGAGTTCTGCCAGCAAGCTTGGATTATCCAACTGCAGTGTATACGCCGGGCCGTCGCCGTGGCCTGCGGGGGCATGCTCAATGGTTTGGCCGTGACTGCCGATAGCACTGATCTGTTCTATACCCACTGAAAGGGGTGCTAATAAGTGCTGCACGGCTTGGGCCTGGCATTGGCAGAACGCGTGTTCCGCTGCTGCGAGCTGCGCAAAACTGACCTGCTCTGCATGGCACAGCTTAAACAGTAGGCGATGAAGCTCGTCCGGCATCGGTTCGGCATGGGTTGCCAACAGGTGCGGCGGCGAATCACCTTCGATGGCGATAAGTGCTGCATCGATACCGTCCAGACTAGTGCCGGACATCAGGCCAATATAGTAAAGCGGCGTAGCGGTAGGCGTTTTCATAAGCGAACTCGTACAAAGCTGGGCTGAGACTAAACCAGGGTGAGAGCGAAACCAAGGCTCAACCAAGGCGAGCGAGCATGGTAACATCGTCGGCTATTTATCACCTGAGCCCGGTAAGGGCGGTTCTTTATAGTGGAGAGAGGCAATGAGTGAGGTGGATCAGGCTTTAGCGCTGCTGTCGCGGGGTACGCATGAAATCCTGGTAGAGGATGAGCTAAAACAGAAGCTGGCTTCAGGCCGCAAACTGCGTATCAAAGCGGGTTTTGATCCCACGGCCCCTGACTTACACCTGGGGCACAGCGTATTGCTGACCAAAATGCGCCAGTTTCAGGATTTGGGGCACACGGTTATCTTTTTGATCGGTGACTTTACCGGGCGTATTGGTGACCCTACCGGTAAGAACGTGACGCGCAAACCGCTCACTGAAGAGGATGTGAAAGCCAACGCCGAAACCTATAAAGAGCAAGTGTTTAAAATCCTCGACCCTGAAAAGACCGAGGTACGTTTTAACGCCGAATGGTTTGGCGAGCTCTCCGCTGCCAAAATGATTGAGCTGGCTGCCCAAAGCACCGTCGCCCGTATGCTGGAACGGGATGACTTTGAAAAGCGCTATAAAGCCAATCAGTCCATTGCCATTCACGAATTTCTCTACCCGCTGGTACAGGGCTACGACTCGGTAGCGCTTGAGGCGGACGTGGAGCTGGGCGGCACTGACCAGAAGTTCAACCTGCTGATGGGGCGCGAAATTCAAAAACACTTCGGCCAGGAGCCCCAGGTGGTCATTACCATGCCGCTGTTGGAAGGGTTAGACGGCGTGCAGAAGATGTCGAAGTCCCTGGGCAACTACATTGGTGTCGATGAAGCGCCGGGCTCCATGTTCAATAAGCTGGTCTCCATGCCGGATAGCTTGATGTGGCGCTATTTTGAGCTGCTCTCTTTGAAATCGAACGAAGAGATTGACGCGCTCAAGCAGAGCGTTGAGCAGGGCGCGAACCCGCGGGATATCAAAATGGAGCTGGCCCGTGAGCTAATTGCCCGCTACCACGGCGATGAAGCAGCCGCCAGTGCGCACAAGTCAGCGGGTAATCAACTGGCTGATGGCGAGCTGCCAGAAGATCTACCGGAAGTCACGGTCGATTTTGAGGGCAGTGAGCAAGCACCTATTGCAGCAGTGCTTAATAGAGCTGAGCTTGCGAATAACAGTGCCCAAGCCAAAGACATGCTGGGTAATGGCCGAGTTAAAGTCGACGGCGACGTCGTTGCCAAAGACACTATGCTGGCGACAGGTAAGAGCTATGTTATTCAAGCTGGTAAGAAACGTTACGCTCGTGTGACGCTTATTTGAACTTTCTGTCAAAAAGCCCTTGCCAACCCGTCAGCGAATCCGTAAAGTACGCATCCGCTGCCGGGGACGCCAAGCGTTACCAGCGGTGAATGAAGTGTAAAAGCTTCGGTTTGTCAATGAGTTAGCGGTTTTGGATGTGGTCAGTGTTACATCGAAAACAACGCCCTTGACAACCACCAGGAAATGCGTAGAATACGCCTTCCTCGCTGAGGCAAGCCAGATCAACGGCAGCCGGTTACTTTCACAGTAACCAAGCAGCGAAACAGCTCTTTAACAATTTGATCAGGTAATTCATGTGGGCGCTTGCTGATGTTGGTGACAAATCACCAAATATCAAGGCAAGCGACTCAAGCAATAAGGTTTTAAAGGATTCGTCCTTTGG
>NZ_JBSUGC010000015.1:0-160881 GCF_054065485.1 Vreelandella sp. 2A-K22
CCGAACTCAGAAGTGAAACCGCTTAGCGCCGATGGTAGTGTGGGGTCTCCCCATGCGAGAGTAGGTCATCGTCAGGCACTTATTATGAAAAATCCCCCAGGGCTGATGCCTTGGGGGATTTTTTTTTGCGTGAGAGGTGAAGCGTGAGGCGTAAATCGTGAGTAGAAAATGATACACCTCACACCTCACACCTCACACCTCACACCTCACTTTTATACATCCCTTCGATGCTGGCACTGCCCGCCTGCCCAGGTTTCATAAATAGCGCGGTCGTCCGCCAGCATCATGAGTGCAAACAGCCGCTCACCAAGCGTGGTGCAGTGATTGATTCGTCGAGAGAGTAGCGATGTTGCCTGGGTGTCAATCACCACAAAGTCAGCCTCAAGGGTAGGCGCCAACTGACCGATGTGGCTATCCAACGAGAGAGCTTTTGCATTACCCATGGTTAAGCCATAAAAGCCCTGCCATGCGGTAAGGGGCTGTCCGCCTAGTTGACCCACTTGATAGGCCGCTTTAAGCGTTCCAAATCCTGATAAATCAGTGCCTGCGCCGATATCGCTGGCAAACGTATATGCCATGCCCGTCTGTTTGGCTGCTTCGCGGTCGAATAACCCGCTACCCAGAAAAAGATTGGAGCTGGGGCAAAAGGCAATATTGGCTCCTCGATCCGCCAAGCGTTTGCGCATGCCGTTATCGAGGTGAATACCATGAGCGAAGGTGCTGCGGGGCCCGACTAAGCCTGCCTCCTCATACACAGCCAAGTAGTCGCGGCTACCAGGGAAAAGTTCGGCTACCCAGTCTAACTCGCCACTGTTTTCAGCCAAGTGGGTCTGTAACCAAAGGCTAGGATCATTACGTAAGAGAGCGCCGGCAGCGTCCATTTGCGTCTTAGTTGAAGTCGGCGCAAAACGCGGTGTGACGCTATAGCCCAGGCGGTCATTGCCGTGCCAGTCTTCAATCAGTCGCTCGCTGTCAGCAATGCCAGATGCACCGTCCATCAGCGCCTCTGGCGCTTTACGATCCATCAATACCTTACCCACCAGCATGCGCAGCTGGCGTTTTTGGCAGGCGGTGAAAAATGCATCTACGGAGCCGGGGTGGCTAGAGCCGAATACCTGGGCAGTGGTAGTGCCCGCACGTAGCATTTCATCCAAAAAAGCATTAGACAGCGCTTCAGCATGGACATGATTAGCAAAGCGACACTCTTCAGGAAAGGTGTAGTCGTTTAGCCAGTCAAGCAGTTGGCGGCCATAAGAAGCCATGATATCCAGCTGCACATAGTGCACATGGGTATCGATAAACCCCGGCATAATCAGCTTGTCACGATAATCAAGAACGTCAGCCCCTTTGGGTAGCAAAGGTGAGAGTTCGGTGAAATGGCCGATGGCATGAATATGCTGGCCTTTCAACCAGAGCAGTCCGTCGCCGTAATGCTCTAAGCTGCCCGGTTCAGGTGTATTGCCATCGCCAGGGTCACGGGCAAAACTAATCAATTCAGCACGAATGAACGTATCGGTAGAAGAAGTCATGTCAACTCGGGGTCGTCGGAGAATCGGTCATTAGCGTTCGCACTGCCTGGGGGGCAAGGCCACGGTTTTCTTGCAAAGAGGGCGTGTCCGTTAGCCAAAGCAGTTCAGCCACCACCGTTAAAGCAATCGCATAGGGCGTTTTATTACTCAGCTTAGTGGCGTGGATGTGGCCGATGGGGCATCGCACCTGCGCAATTTGATCGGCGGAGTAACCATCGCGCTTAAGGCGTCCTTCAAAGCTTGCCCATTTGCTGTCAGAACCAATTAGCCCAATCGACGCGATGTCATCGCGCGCGATCAGCGCTTTGATCAGCGCATAGTCTTCGTCATGGTTGTGCGTCAATACCAGTGCGTGGCTATCAGCAGGTAAGGCGGCAACACTTTGCTGTGCATCTTGGAGTGAATAACAGCTAAGTCGCGGCTGCTGCTGATGCTGGTGGTACTGCTCGGCAAACGCATCGCTTCGGCTATCGTACCAGTGTAATTGCCAGGGAAGCGGCGCACTTAGCTTTACCAGTTGCTGCCCTACGTGCCCTGCACCAAAGATCGCTATGTGCGTTGTAGTGCCTGGAAAGGCTTCCAATAGGATATTAACGAACCCACCACAGCACTGGCCGCTTCGTCCGCCCAAAGAGAAGGCTTCCAAACTGAGGCCATAGCGTTTTTCTGTCAAACAGGCACGTGCAGCGGTAATGGTTTGCCACTCAAAGGTACCCCCGCCTAGCGTATCGAAGATCGCATCGTCGGTGATCACCATGCGTGCGCCAGGCTCCCGGGGAGTGGAGCCTGCGCTGGTTACCTGAGTGGCTAATACATGCGGTATGCCGTCGCGCTGTAAGCGGTGTAGCGCCGCATGCCAGCTTTCTGGGTTTTGACTAGAACTCACAGCACTTTCTTCCTGATAGCGTTGGCTGCCAGCACGACCCGCTCTGGTGTGGCCGGTGTATCTAAGTGAGGAGAGATGGCGTAACCAGTAAGGCTCGATAGCGCATCGCGTAGCGCTGACCACACACTGATACCGAGCATTAAAGGGGGCTCACCGACTGCTTTTGAACGGTAGAGACTGGCCATGGAGTTGGGATGGCCTTCCATTAGCGCGACATTGAAGACGGGCGGTAGGTCGCCAAAGGTAGGGATTTTATAGGTCGCCGGGCCATCGCTGACAAGCACGCCTTTGTCGTTCCACTTAAGCTCTTCACTGGTCAACCAGCCCATTCCTTGAATAAAACCGCCCTCCACCTGACCAATATCAATGGCTGGGTTTAGTGAGTCTCCCACGTCGTGCAAGATATCGACACGATCGACCTGATACTCCCCACTCAAGGTATCCACGCTTACTTCTGCCACTGCCGCGCCAAATGCGTAGTAGTAGAAGGGCCGACCTTGACCAACTGAACGATCATAGTGAATAAGCGGTGTGGCGTAGAAGCCTTTTTCAGATAGCGATATGCGATTGAGGTAGGCTGTTTGCACCAACTCACCCCAAGGTATGCGGCGCTCGCTTTCGCTGAACCCGGCCACTAGCATGCCATCTTCCAGGCGCATCCCTTCGCGATCCAAGCCCTCTGAATAGTGCTCGGCGGCAAAATCAAACAGGCGTTCTCGCAGTTTACTGGCGGCATCCCGCGCGGCCATACCGTTTAAGTCAGCACCGCTAGAGGCAGCGGTAGGGGAGGTATTGGGGACTTTATCGGTTCGCGTAGCGGTAATGCGTACCTTCTCCAGATCCAGGCCCAGCTCCCGAGCCACTACCTGACAAATTTTAGTATGTAGCCCTTGGCCCATCTCGGTACCGCCGTGATTGATCATCACGCTGCCGTCAGTGTAAACATGCAGAAGAGCACCCGCCTGATTAAGGTGCTGGGCGGTAAACGAAATGCCAAATTTAACCGGGGTAAGTGCCAGTCCTTTTTTAATGATAGGGCTGGTGGCGTTGAAGTCACTGACCGCTTTGCGCCGTGTCCAGTAATCGCTGTCGCTTTCGAGGGTTTCAACGAGCGTATGTAGGAGTTGTCGCTGGTCGACCTGCTGGCCGTAATGGGTCACCTCGCGGCCATCGCGGTAGAAGTTGCGCTTACGTACGGTCAGTGGATCTTCGCCAATCTGGCGGGCAATATCATCCATGGCCGCTTCGATAATCATCATCCCTTGGGGGCCACCGAAGCCCCGGAATGCGGTATTAGAGGCGGTATGGGTTTTTGCTCGATGACCGACTACCTGAGCGTCCCCCAGCGAGTAGGCGTTGTCGGCGTGGAACATAGCGCGATCAACGATAGCGTCGGAAAGATCCGGCGAGTAGCCGCAGTCACCGATCACCGTAATCTCACCACCCTGAATAACGCCCTCAGCATCAATGGCGAGTCGATAGCGGTTATGGAAAGGGTGGCGTTTACCCGTGGCGCGCATATCTTCACTGCGCGGTAAGCGGAGTCGCACCGTCTTGCCTGTGCGGTGGGCAATAATCGCGGCTATACACGCCCAGGGGGAGGCCTGAGTCTCTTTGCCACCAAAGCCACCACCCATACGGCGCACTTCTACGGTCACGGCATGAAAAGGAATATCGAGCACCTCCGCCACCAGCTTCTGGGTTTCGCTGGGGTGCTGGTTGGAGGTATGGACGACAACGCCCTCATCCTCGGTGGGGTGAACCACGCAGGCCTGGCCTTCCAGATAGAAGTGCTCTTGGCCACCGACGAATAGCTCACCCTCAATCAGTTGTTCCGCTTGATCAAGCGCCTGCTGCCAATCACCACGGGTCTGCACATGAGTCGGGCGCACAAACTCCTCACGCTCCGTTGCGGCCACCGGATCTAAACTGGCAGGTTGCTCGTCTATGCTAATGGCGGCTAGCTTGACGGCACGACGTGCGGCCTGCAGCGACGTTGCGGCAACGGCGAAGAGGCATTGGCCTGCGTAGCTGATCGCTTGATCGACAAAAATGGGATCGCCCGGAAAGACCGGCCCGATATCGGTATGCCCTGGAACTTCATGAAAGGTAATCACATCGACTACCCCTGGTGCCTCTTTCACCTTGCTGAGATCAAGCTGCGTTAAGGTGCCGTGGGCGACGGGCGATAGGCCAAGCGCCACATGCAGGGCATCTGCGGGGAGTACCAAGTCGTCAATATAAGCGGCCTTGCCGGTGACGTGCTTTTCAGCACTTTCGTGAAAACTTGCGCTTCCCGCCTGTCGCTGGTCATTACTGTCCACCGTATGACGTGCCAAGGGCCCTGAGCCTTGGATGTGGTCGTGTAGTTCACGGCGAGCACGGCTGCTATCGCCGTCCAGTTTAGTGAGCGTACGCATGGAGCATCACCTCGTGGTCGGGCGCTAAGAGAGAAAGATAGAGACGTTCAAGCAGGTTCTTGGCAGCTTGCCGGCGATAATGCTGACTGCCCCGCACATCACTCATGGGCTGGAAGTCGTCATCAAGTGCCTGCTGAGCGGCGCGAAAAGCTTCCACGCTGATGGTGCACCCTTCCAGCGCAGCTTCGGCAGCTTGTGCGCGCTTGGGAATAGCGGCCATTCCCCCAAAAGCGATGCGTACATCGTGCAAGGTGCCTTGTTCAATGCGGTAGCTAAAGGCACCGAGTAGCGCAGAGATATCATCTTCGCGACGCTTGGATAACTTCCAAACGCGTAATTGACTGTCCTCAACCGGCTGCGGAATGAAAATCCGCGAAACGACTTCATCAGCCGCTAAAGCGGTCTTTTTGTAATCGAGGAAGAAATCCTCCAGCGCTAAGCAACGCTTGCCGTTTGTGCTGGCAAGTTCCACCTGAGCTCCCAAGGCAAGTAGCACGGGTGGCGTATCACCAATAGGTGAGGCATTGGCGATATTGCCACCCAGCGTTCCCCGATTACGAATTTGCTGGGAGCCAAGCCGGTGCAGCAGGTGAGCAAACGCAGGAAAGTGCTTTTCAAATAGCGGTTCGAGCTGGGTATAGGTAACCCCGGCGCCTATCCACCAGCCGGTTTGATGTCCATGGGTAGCCTCTTCAACCGTCAATAGCTCGGCAACCCGGGAAACGTCAATCAACTGATCAAGCGGCGCCAAGCGCTGAGTGATCTCCAACCAAAGATCAGTACCGCCTGCCACCAAGCGCGCCTGGGGAGTTGCGCGACGCAATTGCGTTAGCTCTTCCAAAGACGCTGGCTGAGCAAAAAATGGCGCAGTTCCTGCCGAATCGGCGGTCTGAGTGTCGCTTTCTGACGCTGGCAACGTCGCGTCGAACCACTGAGGGCGCTCATAGGGCGTATCATTCATACGCAGCGCCGCATCGCGGATAGGACGATAGCCGGTGCAGCGGCACAAATTACCGCCCAGAGCGGCTTCTAGGCGTTCAGGTGATAGTTCTTGTAAAAGGGGAGTAGGGCGTTGAGTAAGATCGCTATGCAAGGTGAAAAGTGACATAACTATACCTGGCGTACAAAAACCACACTGACTGCCATGGCATTCGATCATCGCTTCCTGGGCTGGGTGTAGGCGACCTTTTTCCGATAACCCTTCAACGGTGACCAAGTGCCTGCCCTGTAGCTGGTGAGCGGGCGTAATACAGGCGTTAGCGCTGGTAAACTTTTGGCTACCAGCCGTTGACTCGCCAATCGCCACGGTGCAGGCGCCACAGTCACCGGAAGCGCAGCCCTCTTTGGTGCCCGTTAGGGCCAAATGCTCGCGCAGTAGCGTTAAAATACTGGCGTCGGGTGAAACGTTACACCGCTGAGGGGTACCATTGAGCAGGAACGTCATCGTTGCCATGCCGAACTCCACTGTTATTGTATAGACCGGAATTTTTTTGACCGATCGGTCAATATAGGTTGAGCTTGGGACAAAACGCCCTACCTTGCAAGTATTTGCTCACTGCACAGGAGTGGGGCAAGCTGGTGTGAAATGCTAACTTTTGGGGCAGTCCAGTCTATCTTCTCACCCAGCTAAGCATTCATGTGTAATTAAACATTCAAGCTAACAATCACTCACGCTATTGGGGAATACTGTTAATGACCGCCGTCTCTGCCACTCATGAAAGCCCTAGCCGGGAAAGAATAGAAACAAGTATTCTGGTGGCCGCTGAGGAGGTGTTCTCTCAGCACGGCTACCGCGGGGCGAGCTTGCAAATGATCGCTGATCGAGTCGGTCTCCCCAAAGCCAATATTTTGTACTACATGGGCAGTAAGCAAGCGCTTTATGTGCGACTGCTTAACCGCATGATGCGCCGCTGGAACGAAGTGCTTGAAGACATTACTCCTGATAGTGATCCCGCGACGGTACTCAGTGACTTTATTCGCACTAAAATGGTGCTGGGGCAGCGCTATCCCGAAGGCTCAAAACTTTTTGCGGCGGAAATTTTAGCCGGTGCTCCCTTCTTAAGTGATTATCTGGGCGGCGAGTTACGCGATTGGGTCTCCTCTCGTGCCGCGATCATTCGCCAGTGGTCAGCCCAGGGAAAAATGGATGCTGTCGATCCGCGCTGGCTTATTTTCCTGATTTGGTCTGCCACCCAGCACTACACTGAATATAGTGCCCAGGTCAGCGGTATTCTAGGCCGCGATGCGTTAACCGAGGATGACCTTGAATCCATCTCCAGCTTTCTTGAGCACGTTATTCTAAAAGGCTGCGGCGTTACTTCACCCGCGCCCAATAATTCTGCACCTAAAAGCAGTGCAGACGCTCACAGTGTGGAAAAGTGATCTTCACATGAGCGCTTTACCTATTGATCAGTATCTTGATCCGCTTAAAACTATCTTGACTACCCATAATCGGCTGATGCTGATTGCCCAGCCGGGGGCGGGTAAAACCACCCGTGTGCCGCTCTGTTTACTTGAAGAAGAGTGGGTCAAAGGGCAAAAACTACTGTTACTTGAGCCTCGTCGTGTAGCTGCGCGTTTGGCAGCCAGCTTTATGGCCCGGCAATTGGGTGAAGACGTTGGCCAAACGGTGGGGTATCGCATGCGCGGTGATAGCTGTGTGAGCGCGCAAACCCGCTTGGAAGTAGTCACCCAGGGCGTACTCACTCGCATGCTGCAAGATGACCCGCTGTTAGAAGGCGTTGCCGGGATCATTTTTGATGAGTTCCATGAACGCAGTTTAGAATCTGATGTGGGATTGGCGCTAACGCTGGATGTGCAGACCAGTATTCGCGATGATTTGCGCCTACTGGTGATGTCGGCAACCTTGGATGTCGAAGCGCTCAAGCGGGTGTTGGGCGAGCAAGTACCTGTTATTGAGTGCCATGGGCGTCAGTATCCTGTGGCGACGGCTTATCGTCCTTCCCTGAGTGGTGAGGAGAGCATTAGCCACGCAATTCGGGTGGTCGAGGAAGCGCTCTCACTGCCTGGTACGCAAGGCATACTGGTAATCTTGCCCGGTGTCGCCGAAATTAATCGCTTGGTTCAGGCGCTGGAAAAAACGCTGCCCCATCTGGCGATTCGGCCGCTGCACGGCAGAATGAGTATTGCTGAACAGCAGGCAGCCTTGGCGGCGAATACATCGAAACAGCGCATTATCGTCTCCACCGCCATCACCGAATCGAGCATTACCGTGGATGGTGTGAATGTGGTGATTGACGGTGGCCTGGAGCGGGTGCCACTTTTTCAGCCGCGTACCGGGCTAACCCGTTTAACGACCCGGCGGATCAATCGCGCCAGTGCCGATCAGCGTCGGGGGCGTGCAGGGCGTCAGCGGGAAGGCCGTTGTTTTCGGCTCTGGGCCCAGGAGCAGCCGTTGGCGCCTTATGGTGAGCCTGAAATTCAGCAAGCGGATCTCTCATCACTAGTGCTCGAACTGGCGTGCTGGGGCGTCGCATCACCCCAAGCGCTAAGCTGGGTAACATCGCCGCCGGAGGGTGCCTGGCGCAGTGGCCAATCGCTGCTCGAGCAATTAGGCGTGTTAGATCACGAGCACAGGCTTACCCCTCTAGGTAGCCGCTGTGCCAAGTGGCCAGTTGAACCGAGAATTGCCGTGATGCTAGAGCGGGCTTCAGACTTCAATGCTATGTCTCTAGCCTGTGGGGTAGCGGCGCTCCTTGAAGAGCGCGACAGCAACGAGCGATCCCTGCACGATGCGTTAGCACTGCGTCTGCGTCAGCCTAAACGCTTCCCCAGTTGGCAGCGTGAAGCACTTAGGCTGGCTAAACGAGCAGGAGTGGCGCTTAATGACGCCGTGCTAGTGCCGCTTGGGCCACTCTTAGCGCTGGCGTACCCTGAGCGCCTTGGCCAGTCAATTGAGCCGGGTAAGTTTCGGCTTGCCAATGGCAAAACCGCTACGCTGCCGTTAAACGATACGTTGGCGCATCAAGCCTACGTTGTTGCTGTCGCATTAAATAGTGCGGCTGGTGATCAGGCGCGGATCATCTCAGGCGAACCGCTATCACTTGAGTCGCTGCTTTCGCTATATCCTGATATTCGCCAATGGCAGCCACGAGTGGCGTGGTCGCAAGAACAGGGCCGTTTAATCGGTGAAGAGGTACAAGCACACGGCAGCCTCGTCATTGCCAAACGACCTTTAGCACACTTACCCGAGGAGGCGGTGAAAGGGGCGCTATTGAATGCACTACGCCAGCGGCCCGAGCAGTTATTTGGCGATAATTTACAGCAGTTGCGCGGGCGAATGGCGCTACTTCGCAAGTACCAGGGGGACGAGTGGCCCGACTGGTCCGAGCCAACGCTATTAGCCTCATTAGAGAGCTGGCTAGCCCCTTACCTAATCGGTATTAAACGGTTGAGCCAAATTGAGAAATTGCCGCTAGAGCGCTATTTGCTCAATTCACTGAACTGGGAAGCACAACGTGAATTTGCGCAGTTAGTCCCATTAGCGCTTGAGGTTCCTAGCGGCAAGCAGGTTGGCTTAGACTACCTGCCGTGTCTCTCCCAGCGGCCGCCTGTGTTAGCGTTGAAACTGCAAGAGGCCTTTGGCTGGCGGGTAACGCCCACCGTTGTCGATGGTGCCGTTGCCGTAATGATTCACCTGCTTTCTCCCGCGCGTCGGCCGTTGCAAGTCACCCAGGACTTGGTTAGCTTTTGGCAGAAGGGTTATCCTGAAGTACGCAAAGAGATGCGCGGTCGCTATCCAAAGCATCCCTGGCCTGAAGACCCACTGACAGCACCCGCCACTGCGCATACCAAGCGAAAGGCGTGACCGGTTTCGCTGCTTCGACTCCGATAATTACTCGCTGCGCTTTTCCGGGATTTCATCGGGAATGCGATAGCGCACGCCATCTACGCGTTCTTCCTCATAGCGTTGATTCTCTTCTTCAGGCACTACGCCGATGACGGTTTCCTTAGACCCATCCGGCCAAGTGTAAGTCGTGCAGCCTGCCAGCAGCAGTGGAATGATCAAAAACAGTGTGATGGGTAAGGCGAGGTGGCGCTTGAGCATAAGGCACTCCATTGGGTGGCGCTGATCCTGAGAATTGGCTGAGTATCTCACATTGAGAAACTATAAGTGGTCATTTACGTGGCTGTAAATGCTTATGTAGGTCTATGATAATAGTGGCTAACCCTTCAGCCTTAGACTGATACGAGAGCCAAAGAAAACCGGAGGTGGTATGTGGTCTGTAGTCAAGTCAGTGTTAGCAGCCCTACTAGGCGTTCAAAGTAATCAAAAGCGGGAAGAGGACTTTAGCAGTGGCAGGCCCGCAGCCTACCTCGTTACGGGGGTGGTGATCACGCTACTGTTCGTTTTGATGCTTGTTTTTTTGGCCATGTTTGCGGCCCGCTGAAAAGCGTTGATAGCGTTAAATAAGCAAAGCGTGACGAATCGCACATATTTTCTATACTGCTAATATCTAATTTCATCCTACCCTAATCTAACGATAAGAAATAACAACAATAAAACTGGAGGTCTCTATGCGTTCACGGTGGTGGCTAATGGCCGTATCCCTTGCTGCAAGTGGATCGCAGGCTCAAACGAACGGTTGGAACATGCCTGTCGGCGTTACCGATGTGAGTAGCGATATTTACGGCCTGCACATGACCATATTCTGGATATGTGTCGTGATTGGATTGGTGGTATTTGGGGCAATGTTCTACTCCCTGTTTCGCTATCGCCATTCCAAAGGTGCAAAGGCCGCCCACTTTCATGAGCACACTAGTGTGGAAGTGTTATGGACAGCTATCCCTATCTTGATCCTGGTAGGTATGGCGGTGCCCGCCACCGCAACTTTAAAAAACATGTATGACTCATCAGACGCAGAGCTGGATGTAATGATTACCGGCCAGCAGTGGCGTTGGCGCTATGAATACCTGGGGGAAGATGTGGCATTCACCTCCAATATGAGTACGCCGAGAACGCAAATCAGCGGAGAAGAAACTCGCGGAGAGCACTACCTATTAGAGGTTGATGAGCCGCTGGTGCTGCCGATAAACCGTAAAGTACGCTTTCTTATGACCTCTGATGACGTTATTCACTCTTGGTGGGTGCCGGATTTAGCGGTTAAGCAAGATACGATTCCCGGCTTTATTAATGAGAACTGGGTGAAGATCAATGAGCCGGGTATTTACCGCGGGCAGTGCGCTGAACTGTGTGGTATCAACCACGGCTTTATGCCTGTGGTGGTGCATGCTGTGGAGGAAGAAGAGTTTGATGGCTGGCTGGCTGAGCGTAAAGAGGCTGCTGAGCAGGAAGCCATGGGGGTTGACCGTGAATGGGCAATGGATGAACTAGTGGAGCGCGGCGAATCGGTGTATCAATCGATCTGCTCCTCTTGTCACCAGGCCGAAGGCCAAGGTTCTCCACCCGCCTTTCCCGCCTTGGCAAATAACGAACAGCTCATCAATGATGTGGATTGGCATCTAAATAAGGTGGTCAACGGTGTATCGGGTGCCGCTATGCCTGCTTTCCGCAGCACCTTAAACCCTGTTGAGATAGCGGCTGTGGTCACCTATACGCGTAACGCTTGGGGTAATGATACGGGTGATGTCGTGCAGCCCTCAGCAGTAGCTGAGTTAATTGCCCAGTGATGTTGGTTTGCCACTCAATCAGACAACAACAATATTTAGGAGAGACACATGGCGCCCAAACTACCTCCTCAGCCACCGCTGCAACATAGCACCACGGCCGTCGCCGATGGGCAGTCTCATGGTCATGCTGCACCGCCGAAAGGCATTTTTCGCTGGCTACTGACCACTAATCATAAAGAGATTGGCTCCCTTTATTTGATTTTTTCGCTGACGATGTTTTTCATCGGGGGGATATTCGCCCTCGTGGTTAGGGCGGAACTTTTCCAGCCCGGGCTGCAACTGGTTGAACCTGAATTTTTCAACCAGATGACCACCATGCATGGCTTGATCATGGTGTTTGGTGCGGTAATGCCTGCTTTTACCGGCTTAGCCAACTGGATGATACCGCTACAGATTGGCGCGCCAGATATGGCGTTACCTCGGTTGAATAACTTCAGTTTTTGGCTTCTTCCTGTTTCATTCACACTGCTACTTTCAACGCTATTCATGCCCGGCGGCGGCCCTAATTTTGGTTGGACGTTTTATGCACCGCTGTCAACGAATTTTGCTCCACCTTCGACAACCTTCTTTATTCTTGCGCTACATATTGCCGGTATTAGTTCCATTCTCGG
The DNA here is from genome assembly GCF_054065485.1 of Vreelandella sp. 2A-K22. Taxonomy (NCBI): domain Bacteria; kingdom Pseudomonadati; phylum Pseudomonadota; class Gammaproteobacteria; order Oceanospirillales; family Halomonadaceae; genus Vreelandella; species Vreelandella sp. 2A-K22. Next base: position 12,098 of record NZ_JBSUGC010000015.1, read on the forward strand.
TGCCATCAACATCATCGCGACCATTTTAAATATGCGTGCGCCTGGTATGCGTTTAATGGATATGCCGCTATTCGTATGGACATGGCTAATTACCGCTTTCCTATTAATTGCGGTAATGCCGGTGCTAGCGGGTGTTATCACGATGATGTTGATGGATATCAACTTTGGCACCAGCTTCTTTGACGCAGCAGGCGGTGGGGATCCAGTGTTGTTCCAGCATCTATTCTGGTTCTTTGGGCATCCCGAAGTATACATCATGATACTGCCCGCCTTTGGGATTGTCTCAGCGATCATCCCCACCTTCGCGCGTAAGCCTCTGTTTGGTTACGCCTCCATGGTGTACGCCACGGCGGCCATTGCGCTGCTGTCATTTTTAGTCTGGGCTCACCATATGTTTATAGTGGGCCTGCCTTTGGTGGCAGAGCTGTTCTTTATGTACTCCACCATGCTGATCGCTGTGCCAACCGGCGTGAAGGTATTTAACTGGGTAACCACACTGTTTCGTGGCTCGATTAGTTTTGAATCGCCGATGCTATTTGCTCTGGCCTTCGTGGTGCTGTTTACCATTGGTGGTTTTTCAGGACTTATGCTGGCAATCGCACCGGCAGATTTTCAGTATCACGATACCTACTTTGTCGTTGCCCACTTCCACTATGTGTTAGTCCCGGGGGCGATCTTTGCGATTATGGCGGGGGTCTATTACTGGCTGCCTAAATGGACCGGGCATTACCCTAATGAGAAGCTGGCCCAGTGGCACTTCTGGTTCTCGATTATTGGTGTCAATCTAACCTTCTTCCCCATGCACTTCGCAGGCTTGGCGGGAATGCCGCGGCGGATCCCTGACTACGCCCTTCAGTTTGCGGACTTTAATTTACTCTCAAGCATCGGTGCCTTCTTCTTTGGCGCATCTCAACTGCTCTTTGTATTGGGCGTCATACTGTGCGTGCGCGGTGGCAAAAAAGCGCCAGCAAAAGCCTGGGAGGGGGCCGAGGATTTAGAATGGACGGTGCCTAGTCCAGCACCACTGCATACGTTTGAAACGCCGCCAGTGTTTCATCGTACGTCCCACTAGCAATGACATAAAGCACATGGGTCACTGGCCTAAGAGGTGTTATGGATAGCCAAGAGCAGGCAAGGGTAGGTGTGCGCCGCACGGTTATTAGAACAATCGCCGTATTGATAGGCATGTTTGGCTTTGCCTTTGCACTAGTGCCGCTTTATGACGTTTTTTGTAGCATTACTGGTATTAACGGCAAGGTGGACGCCACTGCGAAGAGCGTCGTGCACGAAGAAGTCGATGAGTCGCGCTATATAAATGTGCAATTTATCACCCGCGGCAGCCCCGGCCTGCCGTGGCAAATGAGCGTTGAAATGCGCCAGATGAGTGTGCACCCCGGGCAAATGGCGGAAGTCGATTTTACCTTCACCAATAATAGCAGTAGCGAAAGCTGGGGGAGAGCAGTGCCCAGTGTGTCTCCCTCTACTGCCACGACGCATCTACGTAAAATCAGCTGTTTCTGCTTTCAGGAGCAGCAGTTGCAGGGTAATGAGCGGTTAACCATACCGTTGGTATTCCAGCTAGCGCGTGATCTGCCCGACGATATTAATACTATTACGCTGGTGTATACCCTCTACCCGATAGAGCATGTGATTCAAAATGCTGCATTGGATAATACGCTTAAGAGCAGCGCTAACAACGAGCTTATAAACGACCCTATAAACAATCTCAGTAACACGCCTAAAAACAATAAAGCGGCGGGAGAAGCGATATGAGCAGTGGTAGCTATTATGTTCCGGCGAGTAGCCGATGGCCTGTTCTCGGCTCGGTTGCCCTAGGCGCCATGATGGTCGGCACGGGCATTAAACTCGTTTATGACACCGGGTTACCGCTGGTGTTAATCGGTGTGGTAGGCATTCTTGCGGTGATGGGGCTCTGGTTCCGTGACGTCATTAGTGAGTCTCGGGGAGGGCTTTATGATGAGCAGATGGATCGCTCATTTCGTTGGGGGATGGGCTGGTTCATTTTTTCGGAAGTAATGTTTTTTGCCGCCTTTTTTGGCGCGCTGTTTTACGTACGCATGTTTGCTATTCCATGGTTAGGGGGAGAGGGGGCAAAAGGTGTTTCCGCATTACTATGGCCTGACTTTGTCGCCACTTGGCCGTTGTTGAATCCACCGGACTCATCCATTGCCGGCCCTGAACAAGTCTTTAGCCCGTGGCAACTGCCTCTCGTCAACACGCTGATTTTGATAACTTCCAGCATCACGCTCACCGTTGCTCACGAAGCTTTAAAAGTGGGTGACCGGAAGACTTGCCGCAACTGGCTAACGGGAACGGTGCTATTGGGTTGCTGCTTTATCATGATCCAGGGTGTCGAATACTACGAGGCCTACGCCCATTATGGCATTACCTTGGAAGCCGGAATTTTCGGGGCAACATTCTTTATTTTGACCGGCTTTCATGGTGTGCACGTGATTATTGGCACGCTGATTTTAGCCGCCATGCTGGTACGCATTATCAAGGGCCACTTTGGCGGCGAAAACCATTTTGGTTTTGAAGCCTCTTGCTGGTATTGGCACTTTGTTGATGTGGTGTGGGTTGGGCTGTTTATTTTTGTCTACGTCTTATAGCCACATTAGCCTAACTGGCCCGACCAATAACCGAAAATAATAAGGGCCATGAGCAGACAGGCTAATCCAATTCTCCATTTGAGAGAGAGTAGTAGGCGGCGGGAAGAGGCGTTATCTCGAATCAGGAAAACGGCGCCCATGGCCAAGCTGATAACCATCGCAATAAACACGGCGGCAATGAGTAGTTGTAACCACATGATGAATCCCTCTCGGCAATGGCGTTTTTATAGTTGGTGTCTGTTTTGGAGTTTGCTGGTGGCGTTAGGTATTAGTTTAGGACTATGGCAGTGGGAACGGGCAGATGACAAGCGGTTGGCCATCGCCGTTCGCGATGCAGCCCCTACCTTAGTGCAGCCTACCGAGCAGCCAGCGCAAGGCGCCCAGGTAACGTTGCGTGGGCAGTATTTGGCGGAGCAAACGCTCTATTTGGATAATCGCGTTGTAGACGGAAGAGTGGGGGTGGCCGTACTAACCCCGCTGCGTGATAGTTTCGGGCAGCTTTGGCTGGTACAGCGTGGCTTTTTAGCCACCGGGCCGCGTCGCGAAACGCCGCAGACAACCACACCCAGCGGTACGGTCGAAGTGATTGGCGAGTGGCAGGAGGTACAGTCTGGCGGGCCGCTATATGGGGAAAATAGAGAAGGGGCAAGGCTGCAGCAGCTTAGCCTTGAACCCTGGCACGCTTCGCTAGGCGCGTTTAGTTACCCAGGCTGGTTGCACGCCAGCGAAGGCGATGGGGTCTTAATCCCATGGTGGGAAGCCAATGTGATGCCGCCCAGTCGGCATATGGGCTATGCCTTTCAATGGTGGGGGCTGGCACTGGCGGCCTTGATGGTGATGTTTATTGGCGGATATAAACTGCGTCGCGATGGCGCTGATAAAAAAGCTTTAGTTAATAAAAATAAACAGAGGTGAAAAGTATGCAGGACGCCAGACATATTCGCCGTCAGCGGCTCAAGTTAATCCTTATTTTTGTCGTTTTTGCGGCGCCCATGGTCGCTGCTTGGGGAATGGTCGAGTTACGCATCGGTATTCCCGATCGCCATACTGCTCACGGAAATGTGGAGCTGGAATTGCCCATGCTTGACGAGTGGCCTTTAACAATAGCTGCGGTCAATAGCCAAGAGGAGTGGGTCTTGGCCTTTGACTGCTCTCAGCAGTGTGAGCAGCGTAAGGATGAGTTTTGGCGTTTACACCGTGCTTTAGGGCGCGAAGCGCCGAGGTTAACTCGCTTACGGATTGGTGGGGATCCCGAATCGCTGCCAGGAGAAATGACCAGCGAATGGCAGCACTTACCTCCGTGGCGTCAAGCCAACTCGGCTTGGCTGCTTGATCCAATGGGGCGACCAGCACTGGCCTTTGAGGCCAACGTAGCCACTGAGGATGTGCTCGAGGATATCCAGCATCTACTTAAAGTGAATCCTCAATAAAGCGCGCTAGCCTCTGCTGTTAAGGAAACGCCATGCACGATTCATTTGAGCGCCGCTTGCGCTGGTTAGTGCGATTAACGCTGGTAGGTACTCTATTTACTGCCGTAGTGATGCTGGTAGGCGCCTGGACGCGTTTAGTCGATGCTGGTTTAGGCTGCCCTGACTGGCCGGGTTGCTACGGCAAGCTATTAGTTCCTGATAATGATCTTGCCACGCTTCATCATCCCGATGTCCCGTTGGAGCCCTTTAAAGCGTGGGTAGAAATGGTACATCGCTATATCGCGACGCTGCTGGGATTGGTGATCGTTAGCGTTGTAGCCTTGGGCTGGCCGTTGCGTCATCGTCGCGATTACCCATGGCACCTAAGCTTGATGCTGCTGGTGGTTATTTTGCTCCAGGGCGCCTTTGGTGCCTTCACCGTTACGCTCAAGTTATGGCCTCAAGTCGTTACCCTTCACCTCCTGGGCGGGTTGAGTGTGCTGCTGCTGCTCTTTTGGCTGCATCTTCGCTTACGCCTCGCTGTGGCGCCAAAGCCAACAAGTGAGCCTCGGCGAGTGAATGCGTGGTGGGGTATTGCGGCATGTTTGCTGGTAGTGCAATTGGCTCTAGGTGGGTGGGTGTCCAGCAATTATGCCGGTATTGCCTGCCAAGGTTTTCCTACTTGTAATGGCCAGTGGATGCCCGCGATGGATATCAGCGAGGGCTTCCATCTTACCCAGACCGTGGGGCCCAATTACCTACATGGGCATTTACATGCCGATGCACGTACCGCGATTCAAGTGGTACATCGCCTGGGGGCATTGTTGCTTGGTGTCGGGCTAATAGTGCTCTGGTGGCGTTATCGACAGTGGCAGAATGTGGTAAGGCCGCTAGCGATTGTCGTCGGTTTGTATGTGCTGCAGGCTGCATTGGGGGTGGCCAATGTGGTGCTTTGGTTGCCGCTTTGGCTGGCGCTACTGCACACAGCGGGCGCCATTGCGTTGGCCGTTGGGCTCGTTTGGGCCTGGTGGCGTTGGCGCTATCATGAGGCTGGCGTTTACTCAACGACGACTCATTCACCTTATAACAACGTTATCGTTCAATAAAAGGGAAGCATGCCATGCGAAATATAACAATGACGCTACCCACGGCAGTGCCTTCTATGGTGTGGGGCTGGAAAGAGCTCCTTGGTCTGTGCAAGATGAAAGTTGTTGCCGTTATGTTGGTGTGTGCTGCCGTAGGAATGGCGTTAGCAACCCCGGGCCTACCACCATTGACGAACGTAGTCCTTGGGCTAGCCGGTATCGGCTTGGCCTCTTGCGGTGCGGCGGCTTTTAACCATGTCATCGACCGCCACTTGGACGCGGTAATGACACGAACGTCTCGTCGTCCTTTGGCAAGTAAACGTCTACCCGTGGCAATCGCTCTAGGTTGGGCGTGCTTGCTTTCAGTCGCAGGTGTTGCGCTATTGGTGTGGCAGGTTAACCATTTAACGGCTGCGCTAACCTTTGCCTCCCTAATTGGTTATGCGCTGATTTATACCGCTTTTTTAAAGCGGGCGACACCACAAAATATCGTCATTGGAGGCGTTGCTGGCGCTGCGCCGCCACTGCTGGGGTGGGTCGCTATTACTGGGCAAATTACCCCCGAGCCTTTGCTTTTAATGCTGATTATTTTTGCCTGGACGCCGCCCCATTTTTGGGCGTTGGCCATTCACAAGCGCGATGATTATGCCCGGGCTGGTATCCCCATGCTGCCCGTTACCCACGGCATTCCTTTTACGCGGCTGCAAATTTGGCTGTATGGGTGGTTAACGGTGTTAGCCACCTTACTGCCGGTGATGATAGGCATGAGCGGCGCGCTCTACCTAGTGGTCGTGCTGTGCCTGAATGCGCGCTTCATGGTGTGGAATTGGCGAGTGTGGCGTGGTCAGGATACTGCTGCTCCTATCGGCGCATTCTGGTTCTCAATTCGCTATTTATTAGGTGTTTTTGGGGCGCTATTACTTGATCACTACGCTGCGGCGCTTGCTTGGTGATCCAAACAAGAGTTGGACAGCTATGCAGTCAGAAGAGAAGCAAGCCTAGATGCTATTGGCAGAATAGTGGTATAAGGGTGTACAATTTTCGTCAAGCAATTTATCCGCTGAATGAGGAGTTTCATGAGCTCAACGGTAGCGCTGGTATTACTCGCCGTGGCGATTGCAGTCATTGTAGGGTTGTGTTTCTACGCATGGTTGTTACGCAAAGAGGTGAGTCGTCGAGAAGCTTATCGTCGCGATGAAGACGCTCGCGCCCAACAAAATAGCTTAGAAAACCTCGATTATGTAGCAAGCGCACTGGTTCAGGAGCAGGTCGATATTACCGAAGGCGCCTGGCGGTGCAAGGTGTTACTGGAAATCATTGATCCTAGTTTAACGGAACGAACTGAATTTAAGGCATTTGCCGAGCACTACAGCCGCACTCAACACCTGAATACCCATACCGCTCGTCAACAGTTGTCCCCCCGAGAGCGTATGCAGGAAGACAAAGAGCGGCTGATGGTAGAAAATGATATGCGCGATGCCGTATTGGAGGCAGCTCGGGCAGTGCTGAAATGGCGTGCCCAAGGCAGAAAAGCGCTGCATTAATGACAGGTTTTGAGCGGTTTAAACCGCCCAAAAGCATAGCAAGCTAATTTTTAGTGCCCATTGCGGCAATTTTGCTATGCTGAAGGATGTCGGTATTGGCAAGAAGTTGATATCTTGGCATTGTTGCCTTCCTGCGCTTAAGCGTGAATGATAGGCACATCGCTCTATATCGACTGGGTGTTGAGTAATTAGTACGTGATTATTGGTACTGGGAGCTTGATACTATCAACAGCGATATGGAGCAGGCGAAAAATGGATGCTCTCGCAATAAGAAGCATTGGATAGATTTGGTTACTTATGGCCATTTCAGCATTGGATCAAGAAGGAGTCTTGCATGAAAAAATCAACGACTGGCTTGCTCATCGGTTCCGCACTGGTAGTAGGTCTATCTGGCTGTGCCAGCTCGGCCTCACAGTCTTCCGGCCAAGCAAGCGCTAGCAGCGACCGCAGCTGGTACCAGCACCCTGCGGTATGTGGTCTGGCAGGCGGCGTTATCGGTGGCAGCATTGGCTACGCCACCAGCAGTAGTTCTGATGAAGAGAGCGGTGCTGCTACTGGTGCCGCAGCTGGTGCTGCTATCGGCGGTCTGCTATGTGCTGATCGTACGCCTGAGCCGGTTGCACCTCAGTGCCCGAGCTATGGCGAAGTGCCTGCTGGTGTCGCAGTTGACGCCGAGGGATGCCCGTTAGATTCTGACGGTGATGGCGTGCCGGACTACCGCGATCAGTGCCCAGGCACTCCCGCTGGCGTTGAAGTTAATGCCAACGGTTGCCCGCTTGACTCCGATAACGACGGTGTGCCCGATTACCGTGATCAGTGCCCGAACACTCCTGCTGGTGTAGAAGTGAACGCCCTGGGTTGCCCGGATAGCGTAGTTCTGGAAGATGTTAACTTCGAGTTTGATTCTGCTCAGTTAACCTCTAACGCTCAGAGCGTGCTTAACGGTGTTGCAGAGCGCTTGGTCAGCAACCCTGATGTTCGCGTAAGCATCGAAGGCCACACTGATTCACGCGGTTCTGACGAGTACAACAAAAACTTGTCACAAGAGCGTGCTCAATCTGTTGCTAACTACTTGGCGAGCCGTGGCGTAGAAGCTAACCGCATGCGTGCGGTAGGTTACGGTGAAGAGCGTCCGGTCGCCTCTAACGAGACTGAAGAAGGTCGCTTCCAGAACCGTCGCGTTGAACTGGATGAGTGGAACTAAGTTCACTTATCATCTGAGGTTTGCGGTTTGGTTATAAAGTGCTAGCGGCAATCCACAGGTAAAGAAACGGGAGGCTTATGCCTCCCGTTTTTATTTTAAGCGGTCGGCAAGTCTGCTAGTCTTGCTGCTGTTTTATGTTGGTACATTTACACCTCTCCCAAGACCATTGATAGCGATATGTGATCCTTGGTATGGATCACCACTGCGCTCAAGGAATCTGAATGCCTATTGTTACTCTGCCTGACGGCAGTCAAAAGACGTTTGAAGCACCGCTAACCATTATGCAGCTCGCAGAATCCATTGGCCCTGGTTTGGCTAAGGCCTGTATCGCTGGAAAGATCGATGGTGTGCTGGTAGATGCCGCTGACCTGATCGAGCAAGACGCAACGGTGGCGATAATTACTGCCCGTGACGCTGAAGGGCTGGAAATTATTCGCCACTCCTGCGCTCACCTCATTGGTCATGCGGTTAAGCAGATGTACCCCGAGGCCAAAATGGCCATCGGGCCAGTTATTGAAGATGGTTTCTACTACGATATTGAGTTTGGTCAATCTGTCACACCGGAAGACCTGGAAGCCATCGAAGCGCGTATGCAGTCACTGATAGAGCGTGAGTACGATGTGGTACGCGAGTATGTTGATCGTGACCAGGCAATGCTGACTTTTTTACACCGCGATGAACCTTATAAGCAGGAAATTGTTCGCGATATTCCCGATGACGCGACCATCCGGCTTTATCATCACGAAGAATACACCGATATGTGCCGCGGGCCTCATGTGCCAAATACCCGCCACTTAAAAGCCTTTAAGTTGACCAAGTTGGCCGGTGCTTATTGGCGCGGTGACTCTGCAAATACTATGTTGACGCGTATCTACGGCACCGCGTGGGGTGATAAAAAACAGCTGAAGGCTTACGTCAAACGTCTCGAAGAGGCGGAGAAACGCGATCACCGTAAGTTGGCGCGTCGGTTGGATCTCTTCCACATGCAGGAAGAGGCGCCGGGGATGATATTCTGGCATCCAAACGGCTGGGCGCTATGGCAGCAGATCGAACAATATATGCGGGGCGTCTATAAAGAGGGTGGTTATCAAGAAATACGCTGTCCTCAGATTATGGACGTATCGCTTTGGAAAAAATCAGGGCACTGGGATAACTACGCGGACGGCATGTTCTTTACTGAATCCGAAAAGCGTGAGTATGCTCTTAAGCCGATGAACTGCCCTGGACATGTTCAGGTGTTTAATTCTGGTTTGCGTAGCTATCGCGAATTGCCCGTTCGTTTTGGTGAGTTTGGTGGATGCCACCGTAACGAGCCTTCAGGTGCTTTACACGGCATTATGCGTGTGCGGGCATTTACGCAAGATGATGGCCATGTTTTCTGTACTGAAGCTCAAGTTGAGCCTGAAGTGACTGATTTCCATCGCCAAGCGCTAAAGGTGTATAGTGATTTCGGCTTTGAAGATATAGCTATTAAAATTGCTCTTCGCCCGGAAAAGCGCATTGGAAGTGATGAGGTTTGGGATCGGGCAGAAGATGCGCTGCGTAGCGCATTGAAAACTTGTGGCGTCGAGTGGCAGGAACTTCCTGGCGAAGGCGCGTTCTACGGCCCCAAGATTGAATATCATATGAAAGACTGTCTGGGGCGTGAATGGCAGGTCGGCACTATGCAGGTCGATTTTATGATGCCAGAGCGGCTTGGGGCTCAGTATGTGACTGAAGAAGGTCAGCGTAAGTCGCCGGTAATGCTGCATCGTGCTATTGTAGGCTCCATGGAGCGCTTCATTGGCATCTTGATTGAACATTATGCGGGCGCTATGCCATTATGGCTTGCGCCTCAGCAGGCGGTTGTCATGACTATCACCGATTCGCAGCGTGAATATGCGCTCGAATTGGAGAAACGTCTGCAAAAAAGTGGCTTGCGTGTTAAAGCGGACTTGAGGAACGAGAAGATCGGCTTTAAAATCCGTGAGCATACATTACAGAAAGTTCCCTATCTCCTTGTGGTGGGAGATAAGGAAGTCGAAGCTGACTCAGTGGCCGTGCGAACACGCAGCGGCGAAAACCTCGGTACAATGACGGTCGATGAATTTATTGAACGCCATACTGCCGAGAGAGCAGCCCTGGCGACATCGTCAATGGCCTAAGGAGACGGAACGATCAAGAGAAGCAACCAGCGCGGGCGTCCAGCAGACAAACGCCCACCAATGAACGAGCGAATTGTCGAAGAAGAAGTACGCCTTATTGGTAGCGACGGTGAGCAGTTGGGCGTTGTGCCCACCACCGAAGCGCTAGAGCGTGCTGAATCTGAAAGCTTAGATCTCGTGCAAATTTCGAATGCCGATCCCATCGTCTGTAAGATTATGGATTACGGCAAATTCGTTTTTGAGACCAAGAAGCAGAAAGCGGCTCAAAAGAAGAAGCAGAAGCAAATCCAGGTTAAGGAAGTCAAATTCCGTCCTGGCACCGATGAAGGCGATTATCAGGTCAAGCTTAAAAACCTGACGCGCTTTTTGGAAGGTGGTGACAAGGGCAAAGTCACACTGCGCTTCCGTGGTCGTGAAATGGCGCACCAGGATATCGGCCGTAAGCTGATGGAAAGGATCGCGGCAGACCTGGAAGAGATCGGAGTGGTAGAGGCCTTTCCTAAAATGGAAGGCCGCCAGATGATCATGATTATTGCCCCGAAAAAGAAGTGATCCAACGGCGATGTCAACGGGCCACCGTTAAACCGGTGGTCGGCCCTGGGTTTTCTAAAAAATATCGAGCGGAGTTTTCCTCATGCCGAAAATCAAAAGCAACAGCGGCGCTGCCAAGCGCTTCAAGAAGACTGCTAATGGCTTTAAGCACAAGCAGTCTCACCGTAGCCACATCTTGACCAAGAAATCGACCAAGCGTAAGCGTCAATTGCGTGGAATGAAGCAGATCCACGCGTCTGATAAAGCGCTCATCCAGCGTATGCTGCCGAATCTATAAGTCGGGTTTTCGTTTTTCTGAGTGCACAATTTTTTTGCCTCAGCCTTAAAGTCAGGAGTGTGTTATGACTCGAGTTAAACGTGGCGTAGTAGCGCGTCGTCGCCATAAAAAAGTATTGAAGCTTGCCAAAGGTTACTACGGTGCCCGTTCACGCGTTTTCCGTGTTGCCAAGCAAGCTGTTATCAAAGCAGGTCAGTACGCTTACCGTGACCGTCGCAATCGTAAGCGCCAGTTCCGCGCGCTATGGATCCAGCGTATTAACGCTGGTGCGCGTGTTAACGGTATGTCTTACAGCCGCTTTGTTGGCGGTCTTAAGAAAGCCGGTATCGAAATCGACCGTAAAGTATTGGCCGATTTGGCAGTACACGAGAAGGCTGCATTTGCTGCCATCGTGGAAAAAGCCAAGGCTGCCCAATAAGGTAATATGCACAGGGCTTGTGCCCGTGTTACGTGCCTGAGGTCATTTCAGAGTGACCCATCCAGGGGAAGAGCAGCCGCTCTTCCCCTGTTTTTTTGTCACCTTCAACGTGCCACGCCATCTTCACGGATGGACACCGCTTAATTCGGAGTGAAACGGATGGATCACCTTCCTACTCTGGTATCTGAGGCTCGCGACGCCATTCAGGCTGCGCAGAGTGTCGCCGCACTAGACGAGTTACGAGTACGCTACTTAGGTAAAAAAGGTGAGGTAACTGCCTTGCTGAAGGGCCTGGGGAAGCTGTCAGCCGAAGAACGCCCGGCAGCAGGCGAGCGTATTAATCAAGCCAAGCAAACGCTGGCCGACGAAATTGATGCTAAGCGCGAACAGCTTGAAAGTGAGGCGCTGAATGCCCGTTTGGCCGCTGAAAGTATCGATGTCACATTGCCAGGGCGTGGTCAGGCCAGCGGTGGGTTGCATCCCGTCACGCGTACGCTTGAGCGCATAGAGGGGCTGTTCACACGTATTGGTTATGACGTGGCGGTAGGGCCTGAAATTGAAGACGATTATCACAACTTCGAAGCCCTCAACATTCCCGCGCACCATCCCGCTCGCGGTATGGCTGATACCTTCTATTTTGATGCCACGCGCTTGCTGCGTACTCACACTTCGCCGGTGCAAGTGCGCACCATGAAGAGTAGCGAGCCGCCCATCCGTATCGTCTGCCCAGGGCGTGTCTATCGCAGTGACTCTGATTTGACCCACACGCCGATGTTTCATCAGGTTGAAGGGCTGTTGGTCGATGAGGGGGTTAGCTTTGCTGACCTTAAAGGTACCATCGAAGACTTTCTGCAGGCATTCTTCGAGCGCGACGATCTTTCGGTGCGTTTCCGACCCTCCTACTTCCCATTCACTGAGCCTTCCGCCGAAGTGGATATTCAGTGTGTGATGTGTAGTGGATCAGGTTGTCGTGTCTGTTCCCACAGCGGCTGGCTGGAAGTGATGGGATGCGGCATGGTGCATCCTGAAGTCTTTCGTCACTCGGGTATTGATACCGAGCGCTATACCGGTTTTGCCTTCGGGATGGGAGCCGAGCGTTTGGCAATGCTGCGCTACGGCGTGAATGATTTACGCCTGTTCTTTGAAAACGATCTGCGTTTTTTACGTCAATTCGCTTAAGACCGCCGCCGAATACAGGATCAACGATGAAATTTTCAGAACAGTGGCTGCGTGAGTGGGTTTCGCCGCAGCTTGAAACGCAGGCAATGGCCGACCAAATCACCATGGCGGGCTTGGAAGTCGACGCTATTGAGCCGGTAGCCGCCGCATTCAGCGGTGTAGTGGTGGCTGAGGTGCTGAGTAAAGAGAAGCACCCTGACGCGGATAAGCTCAATGTGTGCACCGTTGATGACGGTAGTGGCGAGCCTGTGCAGGTTGTCTGCGGTGCACCCAATGTTGATGTTGGTCAGAAAATCCCCTTTGCCCAGGTGGGTGGCGTGCTGCCAGGTGATTTTAAAATCAAAAAAGCCAAGCTACGCGGCGTTGAATCGCGCGGGATGATTTGTTCTGCATCGGAGCTGGGGCTTGAAGAAGAGACCTCGCCCGGCATCCTGGTGCTGTCGTCATCTGCGCCGGTGGGGGGCGATTTCAGAGAGTTCATGCATCTTAATGACATGACGATTGAGGTCGATCTGACGCCCAACCGGGGAGACTGCCTGAGTATTAAGGGGATGGCGCGAGAGGTCGGCGTGCTTAACCGTTTGCCGGTTAACGGGCCCGTAATCGCACCGGTGGCCGCGGAGGTTGAGGATAGCTTCGCGGTGAGCGTAGAGGCACCAGAGCAGTGCCCGCGCTATATTGGTCGCGTAATCAAGGGCGTTAATGTTAAGGCTGAAACACCGCTGTGGATGGTAGAACGTCTTCGTCGCAGTGGCGTGCGCTCGATTGACCCAGTGGTGGATATTACCAACTACGTCATGCTGGAATTGGGCCAGCCGATGCACGCCTTTGACCGCCACAACCTGCAAGAGGGCATAGTGGTTCGCATGGCCAAGCCGGGCGAACGGCTAACACTGCTTGATGGTAGTGATATGGCGCTGCGCCCCGAAACGTTGATCATTGCCGACAGCTCAGGCCCGCTAGCCATGGCAGGTGTGATGGGTGGGGAAAACTCCGGCGTTAATGAAAATACCCAGACTATTTTCCTTGAATCAGCGTTCTTCACTCCGCTTGCCATTGCGGGGCAGGCGCGCTCCTACGGGCTACACACAGATGCATCGCACCGTTTTGAGCGCGGCGTCGATCCGCAATTGACACCAGTTGCCGTTGAGCGCGCCACACAGCTTTTGATTGATATCTGCGGCGGCCAAGCAGGGCCTCTTGTTGAAGCGCAAAGTGCTGAGCGTATGCCTGCTGAGCGCGCTATTTTCTTGCGCAGTGAACGGTTAGAAAAAGCGCTTTCCAAGGCTCTCGATAGTGATGATGTAACTGATATCTTGCAACGCCTAGGGCTTGAAGTCAGCGTGCAGGATGCCGGCTGGGCAGTCACTGCGCCGAGTTGGCGTTTTGATCTGGCCATCGAAGAGGATCTCATCGAAGAAGTAGCGCGTATCCATGGCTACAATAATTTGCCGGTGCGCCGGCCGGCGGCACGCTTGGCGCTCCGTTCAGCAGACGAGGCAACGCTTACCCAGGCACGGCTGCGCCGCCAGATGGTTGCCCGCGGCTTCCAAGAGGCGATTACCTACAGCTTTGTGGCTCCTGAGCTGCAAGCGACCATGCTGCCCGATGCTGTAAGCCCCGCGCTAGCTAACCCTATCTCGGCTGATTTGTCGGTGATGCGTGCTAGTTTGTTTCCCGGCTTGGTGCGCGCCATGGAGTATAATCTTAACCGTCAGCAAACCCGCGTGCGGCTGTTTGAAACCGGGCTGGTTTTCAACGGCGAACTGGATGAGTTGTCACAAGTCCCGATGCTTGGTGCTCTGGTCTGTGGTGCGCGGGAAGCAGAGGGCTGGAGTGATGCGAAAGGGCGGGTGGATTTCTACGATCTAAAGGGCGATTTGGAGAGTGTCCTGGCCTTGGGCGGTGACGCTGACGCATGGCGCTTTGAGCCTGCAGAGCACCCGGCCCTTCATCCGGGGCAGTGTGCGCAGCTGCTGCATCGTGGAGAGCCAGCGGGTTGGATCGGTACCCTGCACCCTCAGGTGCGCGCAACGCTTGGCTTGAAGATGGATGCGGTGCTCTTCGAAGTGCGTCTGGATGCGCTTAGCCAAGGCCGTATTCCTGCCTTTGAACCGTTATCACGCTTTCCTGAGGTGCGCCGTGATTTGGCGTTTATACTCAAAGAGGCGACTCCTGTGCAGGCGCTGTTGGATTGCGCCAAGCAGCAAGCAGGTGAGTATCTGCAAGATATCAAGCTATTTGACGTCTATTCAGGTAAAGGTGTGGCCGAAGAGCACAAGAGTATTGCTTTGGGCTTGACCTGGCAGCATCCATCGCGCACGCTAAACGACGAGGAAATCAATCAGTTGGTTGATTCAATTGTGACACAAGTGCGTGTCAAGTTAGATGCTGAGCTGCGCGGCTAATTAAGTAGCTATGTGAGTGCCTGGGCTACGCCACGATGCTTATCACGTTCTTGGCAATGCGTTTGCTACTGTACGTTTGGTACAGAGCGTTTGTTGCTGTGTTTGCTTCAAGGATAAGGAGAAGCCTTATGGGTGCGTTGACCAAAGCAGAGCTAGCCGAACATTTGCATGCAGAGCTAGCCCTGTCCAAACGAGAAGCGAAGGCTATGGTCGAAGCTTTTTTTGAAGAGATTAGAGCCTGCCTTCGTGAGAACGAACAGGTAAAACTATCGGGTTTTGGTAACTTTGATCTGCGAGATAAGCGCGAGCGACCAGGGCGTAACCCCAAAACCGGTGAAGAAATTCCCATTTCTGCTCGAAGAGTCGTGACGTTTCGCCCAGGGCAAAAGCTTAAGCAGCAGGTTGAACACTATGAAGGCGGTGAATAGTCTTTTGGTTTGAGAAATGCTGGTACTCTCAGTTCAGTAGCTGCTCTCGTGTCATGCAAGACTCCCCTTCATAAAAAAGGAGTGCCTTCGGGCGCTCCTTTTCTCTTTTATGATGGGCGTTGTTGTGATGAGTATAGTGATAAGCGCGCCTGTGGAGTGATGGCTTTTGCTACCCCTGCATGCCGCCACCTTCGATTAGCCAGGTAATCACCACCTTAATGACGTAACCAAGCATGCCTGCGCCGAGCACCACAAACAGCATGATGGTACCAAATTTGCCTGCGTTCGATTTTTTGGCCAAATCCCAGATAATAAAACACATAAATATGATCAGGCCGCTAATCATTAGCGGGGTGATCCAAGCCTCGAAGGTTTGCTGCATAGCCACTCCTGTGCGCTGCGTGTGGGTCACCCGTTTGGGCGATGTGTCTCATTCTAACCAGCCATGTTAATATTTGAGCAAATTCATCAGGTATTTGTCGACTTGACGGTTGGCACTGTGACACTTTGACAGGGGAGTGACGATGCCGAAGCTAAATATTTTGGTGGGTACCATGTATGGCGGTGCCCTTGATGTGGCAGAGCAGGTGAAACCCCTATTTGAACAGGCCGGTTACGCTGTGGAGATTATTGAACAGCCATCTGTTGATGATATTGTCAGCGGTGACGCCGATTTGGCGCTTTTTTGTGTATCGACCACTGGTAGTGGTGATTTTCCCGGCAGCTTTGTGCCCTTTGTCCGGCAGTTGCGTGACCAAAGTCCTGCGCTTACCACACTTCGCTACGGACTCATTGCACTCGGTGATAGCTCGTATGGTGATACATTTTGTGGCGCTGGCCGCGCGCTTGATGAGCTGCTGGCGGATCATGGCGCGACGCGTTTAGGGGAGCGCCTAGAGATCGATGCCATGGAGACCTTTATGGCCGACGATGCTGCTGTGCCCTGGGTGGAAGAGTGGATCGTTGCCCAGCAATTAGAGGTGGCTTGAGCGATGCAGCGAGCCCCCACCTCGCCTGAGCGCATCAGCGTTGCGCTGGGCTTATGTGTCGTTATGCTGGCAACTTTGCCGCGCTACATGGCGGGAGGGCATGAAACCCGCCAGACGCTGATTATCTTCGCCTTAGCGCTGGTGGCTTTTGCGGCTATTGTTCAGTGGCGCTTACTGGCCGTGGAGGCGCGTCGTCGTCTGCCACAACTATGTAAACGGTTAGTCGTTATGCTGCTGCTGGGAATGGTGGTGATGGGTGGCTGGCATGCGCTGTTTACGGACTGGATCAGTTGGCAGGTATTCATTTCTCATGGTGCTACGCTTGGGGTGCTTCTTCATGCGCTGAGCTTATGGTGGTCGGGTGAGCGTCATGCAGGTTAGCTTTTTTTGCGGTAGTGATTGAAAAAGTCGCTGCAAGACGCACAAAGCAGTAGAATGGTAAAAATTACGCAACGTGGGGCGAATAATGAAGCTAAACACGCCTTAAAGTGGTTAATTGCTCGCTTATTGCCTTGTTTTTAAAATCACTGCCCCCATGTTGCGAGCATGGCGCTTGCCACTATGCGTTGGGGTTCTTAAAATTGCCCCCTTGAACTTATTATATGCAATCAACACAACGCCCAGCCGTTAGAGGACAATTCATGCAAGTTTCTGTCGAGACGACCTCCCAGATCGAACGCCGCATTACCATTCAAGTGCCGGCGGCCGAAATTGACGGGGCCGTTAGCGCTCGCTTGAAAGACACTGCGAAGAACGTTCGCTTGAATGGTTTTCGCCAGGGCCGGGTGCCAATGGCAGTAGTCCAGCAGCGCTACGGCCAAGACGTACGTAACGAGGTTGTCAGCGAAGTAATGCGTGAGCGTTATGTGCGCGCTATTACCGAAGAAGGGTTGAACCCTGCTGGCTTCCCGCAAATTGAGCCATCGGTCAATGAGTCTGGTAAAGACCTAGAGTTCGTTGCGGTTATGGAGATCTACCCGCAGGTTGAGCTTAACTCTATCGAAGGTACAGAGATTGAGCGCCCGGTGGTTTCGGTGAGTGATGCGGATGTCGATGAGATGATCGATACGCTGCGTAAGCAAAATGCAGCCTGGGAAGAAGTGGACGCTGCTGCAGCTGACGGCGATCAGGTCACTATTGACTTCCAGGGTTATATTGGTGATGAGCCGTTTGAAGGCGGTAGCGCCGAAGGCCACACGCTGGTCATTGGTTCCAATAGCTTTATTCCTGGTTTTGAAGAGCAGTTAATTGGCGCCAAAGCGGGCGAAGAGAAGACCCTTAACGTCACCTTCCCTGAGGATTACCAGGCCGAGCATTTAGCCGGTAAAGAAGCCACCTTCAAGGTAACCGTACATAAGGTCAGCAGCCAGAAGTTGCCCGAAGTAGACGCTGAGTTTATCGAGCGTTTTGGCGTTGAAGGCGGCGATCAGGAAAAATTCCGCGCTGAAATCAAGAAGAACATGACCCGTGAAGCGTCGCAAGCCGTTGATAACCGGGTTAAGCAGCAAGTGCTCGATGCGCTGAAAAAGGTTAACGAAATTCCTGTGCCTAGCGCGCTCGTTCAGCAAGAGACTGACGGCATGAAGCGCCAAGCGGCGCAGCAGTTTGGTCTAGGCGAAGATTTTGATGTCAGCCAGTTGCCCAACGAACTCTTTGAAGAGCAGGCCAAAGGCCGCGTTCAGGTCGGCTTGTTGCTGGCTGAAGTAATCAAAGCTAACGAACTCGATGCTGACGATGATGCTATCAAAGCAAAAGTGACCGAGCTTGCTGAGCAGTACCAAGATCCTGATGAGGTGGTTAGCTACTACATGGGTAACGAGCAGATGAAAACCCAAGTAAAATCTGCCATTCTCGAAGAGAAAGCGGTAGCTAAGCTGCTCGAACAAACGAACATTAAAGACGTTGAAATGTCTTATCAGCAAGCCCTTGCCGCTGCGCAACAGCAGGCAGAGCAAGATGAGGGTGCTGAAGAGGGCGAGCAAGCGAGCGCCTAACACCCTGGAACGCGGCGCACCTAATATGTCGGTGCGCCTTTCCCTTCCCGGACGCAAGGAATCACCTGAATGAGTGAGTTTGATATTCAAAACGCCGGCGGTTTAGTGCCCATGGTGGTTGAGCAGAGCGCCAAAGGGGAAAGAGCCTACGACATTTACTCACGCCTGTTAAAAGAGCGTGTGATCTTTTTGGTAGGCCCTGTAGAAGACTACATGGCTAATTTGGTTGTTGCCCAACTGCTGTTCCTGGAATCGGAAAACCCCGATAAAGATATTCACCTGTATATTAACTCGCCAGGTGGATCGGTCACTGCGGGTATGTCGATTTATGACACTATGCAGTTTGTGAAACCAGATGTCTCTACGGTGTGTATTGGTCAGGCGGCCAGCATGGGTGCGCTGTTATTGACAGCGGGTGCTGCTGGCAAGCGTTATTGCCTTCCCAACTCACGCGTCATGATTCACCAGCCGCTGGGTGGTTACCAAGGCCAAGCGTCTGACATTGAAATTCATACCCGTGAGATTCTGGGTATTCGCGAGAAACTGAACCAAATTCTTGCCCACCACACGGGTCAGGAAATTGAAGCTGTCTCACGTGATACTGATCGGGATAATTTCATGAGCGCCAATCAAGCCAAAGAGTATGGCCTGATTGATGCAGTGCTGGATAAGCGGCCTACATCCTGATAGCGTGATAGGATTCTGCTTTTCTAACGAGCTTTTCCGGCGGCGAAAGCCGCCGCAGTGATAGAGGTATGCGAATGGCCGACGGCAAAGGCAAAGACGAAGGTGGCAAACTGCTCTACTGCTCGTTTTGCGGCAAAAACCAAAACGAAGTACGTAAGCTGATTGCGGGCCCATCCGTCTATATCTGCGATGAGTGTGTCGACTTGTGTAATGACATCATTCGCGAGGAAGTTCTCGAAGCCGATGCCGAGAGCGATGAGGAGCGTTTACCTACGCCACGCGAAATACGTCATACGCTTGATGACTACGTTATCGGACAGGATCGCGCCAAGATGGTGCTTTCCGTAGCGGTATATAACCACTACAAGCGTTTGAAAACAGATGTACGCGACGGCGATGTAGAGCTAGGTAAATCAAACATTCTGCTGATTGGCCCCACCGGTAGCGGTAAAACGCTGCTTGCGGAAACCATGGCACGGTTACTGAATGTACCTTTTACCATTGCGGATGCAACCACGCTGACGGAAGCCGGCTATGTCGGTGAAGATGTCGAAAACATCATCCAGAAGCTGTTGCAGAAGTGCGACTACGACGTCGAGAAAGCCGAGCGTGGCATTGTTTACATCGATGAAATCGACAAGATTTCACGCAAGTCGGATAACCCTTCTATTACCCGTGATGTCTCGGGTGAAGGCGTTCAGCAAGCACTGCTGAAGCTTATTGAAGGTACGACGGCTTCCGTGCCGCCTCAAGGCGGACGCAAACACCCCCAGCAGGAGTTTGTCCAAGTCAATACGGGCAACATTCTGTTTATCGTAGGCGGTGCTTTTGCAGGGCTGGATAAAGTTATCCGTGACCGTGCTGAGAAAGGCGGCATCGGCTTCAATGCGGCGGTGAAAAGCAAAGAGTCTTCCCGTGGGGTGGGTGAACTGCTGGCCGACGTAGAGCCTGATGATCTGGTTAAATTTGGCTTGATTCCAGAGTTTGTGGGTCGTTTGCCCATCATCGCAACACTGATGGAGCTCACTGAAGACGCCCTGGTGCAGATTCTTACAGAACCGAAGAATTCGCTAGTTAAGCAGTACGCCAAGCTGTTTGAAATGGAAGATGTAACGCTAGAGTTCAGAGATGAAGCGTTACGTGCAGTGGCTGAAAAAGCCATGGAGCGTAAGACAGGTGCTCGCGGACTGCGCTCTATTCTAGAGTCGGTACTGTTGGATACCATGTACGAAATTCCTTCGCTTGAAGGTGTTAGCAAGGTCGTCATCGACGGATCTGTGATAGCCGGAGAAAGCGAACCTCTGTTGATCTACTCTCAGCAGGAAGATGCACGTGTCGACGGCACTGATGGTTAGTGGCTAGTCGAGTATCGCGGCCCAGCTTCAACCGCTTGCGCTAAATCAAGGGGTCGCCAAGGCGACCCCTTGTTGTTGTAGATGTTCTAGGACTCTGCTGTAGAGAGCCCTTATAAAGCGTGTTGTGAAGCCTGGTTATCTAGCGAGAGAGTTATAAAGCCTAATTCGTGAAGTGTTACTGCCTAGCCTATTCAATGCTAACGTCTAAACGCCAGCATTTTGAAAAGTGTGCAGTACTTTTCTAAGTACTCTTTTAAGTACTCATCCGATTTGTCGAGGAACGTCTGCGATGCAGCAGAACGCCGAACAGACACAATGTCTACCCCTTTTGCCATTGCGCGATGTGGTTGTTTATCCGCAAATGGTCATCCCCCTTTTTGTAGGTCGTGAAAAGTCTATCCAGGCGCTCGAAGCGGCGATGGAGGCTGATAAACGTGTGCTACTGGTGGCTCAGCGTGAAGCGTCTCAAGATGAGCCTGACAATGCGGATCTTTACGCTATGGGCACCGTGGCCGATATCATGCAACTGCTTAAGTTGCCTGATGGCACGGTCAAGGTACTCATTGAGGGGAATTTCCGAGCGGATGTTCTCAATGTCGAAGAGAATGCCGCAGGCTACACCCAGGCGTATTTAACGCCCCGAGAGAGTGAACCGCTGACCAGTCGTGAGCAGGAAGCACTGGTACGCGTGTTGCTCAATCAGTTCGAGCAGTACGTCAAACTCTCCAAAAAAGTCCCCAACGAAGTGCTTAATTCGCTGTCGGGGATTGAAGATCCAAGCCGCTTGGTGGACACCATTTGTGCCCACCTGTCGCTTAAAATTGGCGACAAGCAAGAGCTGCTTGAGATGGATCGGGTGCGCGATCGTATTGAGCACCTGATGGCGCTGATCGAATCTGAAATCGACCTACTGCAAGTAGAGAAGCGCATCCGCTCGCGGGTCAAAGAGCAGATGGAGAAGACTCAGCGCGAGTACTACCTCAATGAGCAGATGAAAGCTATCCAGAAAGAGATGGGTGAGCTGGATAATGTGCCCAACGAGGCTGAGAAGTATGAGCTGGCGATTAAAGAGTCCGGTATGCCGAAAGAGGCGTCCGAGAAAGCGACTCAAGAGCTCAATAAGCTTAAAATGATGGCCTCAAACTCCGCTGAAGCGACCGTAGTGCGCTCCTACCTGGATTGGTTAGTCGCTGTTCCATGGAAAAAGCGTACCCGGGTAAAGCATGATCTCGTCAAAGCGCAGCAGGTGCTCGATGAAGATCATTACGGCCTGGAGGAGGTTAAGGCGCGCATCCTGGAATATCTTGCCGTACAGAAGCGCGTGCGCAAGATGAAAGGCCCAGTGCTATGTCTCGTTGGGCCGCCCGGGGTGGGCAAGACCTCGCTTGGCCAGTCCATTGCCCGTGCCACCAATCGCAAATATGTGCGTTTGGCCCTGGGTGGGGTACGCGATGAGTCGGAAATTCGCGGCCATCGGCGCACCTATATTGGTTCATTGCCAGGCAAGTTGATGCAGCGGATGAGCAGAGCAGGGGTTAAAAACCCGTTATTTCTTTTGGATGAGGTCGACAAACTGGGCATGGATCATCGCGGTGACCCTGCCTCTGCGCTGCTCGAAGTGCTTGATCCTGAGCAGAACAACAGCTTTAGCGATCACTATCTGGAGCTTGACTACGATCTCTCCGAGACGCTGTTCATCTGTACCGCTAACTCGATGAATATCCCTAGCGCCTTGCTTGACCGTATGGAGATTATTCGTCTGCCGGGTTACACCGAGGATGAGAAGCTGGCGATCGCTAAGCGCTACTTATTGCCTAAGCAACTAGCCGCGAACGGTTTAAAAGGCGATGAGTTAACGCTCGAAGACAGCGCGCTTTTAGAGCTTATTCGCTACTATACCCGCGAAGCGGGTGTGCGTGAGCTGGAGCGGCAGATTGCCAAAGTGTCGCGGAAGGTACTGCGTGAGCGGCTTGAGAAAGAGCGTGACCCGCAAGCCGCCCAAACAGGGCAGAGCTTCACGGCTGAGCAAATTGAGCACTACGCGGGCGTACGTCGCTATAGTTACGGTTTGGCAGAGCAAGACGACCAGATCGGCCGAGTGACAGGCCTTGCCTGGACATCGGTGGGCGGCGAGTTACTCAACATCGAGTCTGTCGTGACGCCGGGTAAAGGGCGAATTAACAAGACCGGTTCACTTGGCGATGTAATGAAAGAGTCGGTGAGTGCCGCTCATACGGTAGTGCGCGCCAGGGCAGAAGCGTATGGCATTGACCCCGAACGGTTCGAAAAAGAGGACCTGCATATCCACGTTCCTGAAGGGGCAACACCTAAAGATGGGCCCAGTGCAGGTATTGCCATGGTGACGGCGATTGTTTCCGCATACACCCAGCGTGCGGTACGCTGCGACGTGGCAATGACCGGTGAAGTCAATCTGCGCGGTGAGGTATTACCGATAGGCGGATTGAAGGAGAAATTGCTGGCAGCCCGCCGCGGTGGTATAAAGACAGTGCTAATTCCTGAGGAAAACCGCCGTGATCTCAAGGAAGTACCTGACAATATCAAAGGTGCATTGGATATTCGTCCGGTACGTTGGATAGATGATGTCTTAGCCGTAGCGCTAGCTGATAAGGTAGAAGACGGTGCGCCATTGAAAAGTACCGAAGCATCGTTTAGTAATACCGTTGTTGCTAGTACCCATTAAGCTGTTAAAGTCCTCGCTGGTCTTTAATTTTACTTAATATGTGCCCGCTGCTTTGGGTAGCGGGTATCTCGCGGCATGGTTGCTTGACAGATGTTTCAAGGCATTGCTATAAAACGCAGCTATGCTTTGATCGTCGTATCCATCGGTGACCATGCCGTTCAGAGCCATTTTTTGAAACAGTCAAGGGGTGAAGAGTGAATAAGTCCGAGCTGATTGAAGCCATTGCCGCGTCTGCAGATATTCCGAAAGCAGCGGCAACCCGCGCATTGGATGCCATGGTGGAGTCTGTCACCGATAGCCTTAAGAAAGGCGAAAGCGTATCTCTGGTAGGTTTTGGTACCTTCGCGATCAAAGAGCGTGCTGCTCGTACTGGCCGTAACCCACAAACGGGTCAGCCAATCCAGATCAGTGCCGCCAAAGTACCCAGCTTCAAAGCAGGTAAAGCGCTGAAAGACGCCGTCAACTAATTTGACCGCGTTTGCTGTAACCTAATGGGCGCATCGCATTGGCGATGCGCCCATGTTATTTTCTGGCCCACTTTTTATTTGGGTTGAGCGGGCCGATCTGTTTGGCTGTGACTATCTGAGGCTAGCATGCTGCAAAGTATTCGAGATGGCTCCAGGAGCTGGGGTGCCAAAATTATTATCGGTGTCATGGTCGCGGCCATGGCACTTTTCGGGATTGAGTCACTGTTTGGGCTTTTTGGCAGCGATCCGGACGAAGTGGCGAGCGTCAACGGACAGCCGATTATGCGTCAGCAAGTTGAGCTAGAGGTTCAGCGCGCGCTGCGTTCAGGACAAGTGCCGCCTGAGCAAGAGCGTGCCTTGCGCAACGATATACTTGACCAGCTTATCACGCAGCAACTGCTGTCCCAGTATGCAGAAGAGGGTGGTTTTGCCGTTTCTGAACAGCAGTTGGATCAGTTAATTGTCAGCCTGCCGGAATTTCATGATCAGGATGGCCGTTTCTCTGCAGAGGTATTCCGAAATCGTCTCGCCGGTGCTGGCTATACGCCGATCTCCTTTCGTGAAGAGTTGCGCGTCGATATCCAGCGCCAGCATTTACAGCAAGGCTTAGCCTTCAGTGATTTTAGCCTGCCGAACGAGCAAGAGCGCCTGGCCGAATTACAGCGCCAGCAGCGTAGTTTTCGCTATATAGTCTTGGATGGCGACGATGTGGACGCTGATATCAGCGTTAGCGATGACGATCTCCAAGCATATTACGATGCCCACCAGGAGCGCTATGAACGCCCGGAACAGGTGCGTCTTGAGTATGTGCTGATTGACCGTCAGGCCATGGCAGAGGGTCGTGACGTGGATGAAGAGGCCCTGCGTGACGCCTGGCGCGAGAAAAATCGCAATGCTGACCGCCGTGTGTCGCATATCATGATCACCTTTGGTAATGAGCGCACCCGCGATGAAGCGCAGCAATTAGCCGAGACCGCTCGGGAAGCACTGGACAGCGGTGATTCGTTTACAGATACCGCCTTGCGCTATTCTGACGACACGGCCAGCGCAGAAGAGGGCGGTGATCTTGGTGTGATCAGCCGTGGCTTCTTTGGTGAGGCCTTTGATGAAGCGGCCTTTGGTCTCGAAGAGGGTGATGTATCCCAGCCTGTTGAGTTGGATAACGCTTTCCACATTATCCAGGTGACGGATATTCAGGGCCCTACTTTTGAAGAGCAGCGCGATGAGCTAGCGCGGGAAGTGGCACTACGTGACATTGATGATGAGTTTAACCAGCGGGTTCAACAACTGATCGACGAGAGCTTCGCTGCCGACGACTTGCAGAGCGTTGCCGATGAGCTCGGTCTAACGCTGCAGGAGAGCGATTGGCTTGCTCGTGATGATGAGGCTGACGGAGTGCTATCTGAGCCTGGGGTAATGTCGGCGGCCTTTAGCAACGACGTATTTGAAGAGGGCTACAACAGCGAAGTGATTGAGCTGGATCAGGATCGTCGCCTGGTACTGCGGGTTGCTGAGCAGCGTGATGCGACTCTGCTGCCGCTTGATGAAGTGCGCGAGGACGTTGAAATGTCAGTGGCCGCAGAACAGCAGCAAGAGGCGCTGCGTGAAGAGGCACAGGCACTGGTTGCAAGTTTGCGAGACGGTCAGTCGGCAGATGTTGATTGGCTAGAAGCCAACAGCGTAAGCCGCCAAGCCGATAGCACTGTGCCTCAGCTGATTGTTCAGGAAGCCTTCCGCATGGAGCGCCCTGAAGAGGGTGAGAGCGTCTATCGCACGGTTGAACTGCCGCAAGGAGTGGCTGTGGTAGCGCTTGATAGCGTCAGTGTAGGTGAGGTCGATGAGCAGATGGAGACATTTGTTGCGCAAATGGCCGAGCAGTTGCGTGCCCAATCGGTATTGCAGGGATTGATTGATGACCTGCGCAGCGATACCGATATAGAGCGCTAGAGTCGCTTAAGCCCAAGTTAAAAACAGCAAGAGCAAAAAAGCCGATCACATGATCGGCTTTTTTATACTCGTAAATTGCGGTCAGGAATCAGGTAATTCCGTTAAAGAGAACTGACGTAGTCGGGGCGCAGTATGGTCGGCGCGCTCAATGATAATATCCCAGCCGTGCTGGGCATCCCAGTCGCCTAGTACATAGCGCTTGGCAGGCACGTCTTCAACCGTCAAGTCATGTACTCTGGGGCGGTGGGTGTGACCGTGGATCATGGTAGTCAAGCCATGGTGCTCCATCAGCGCAATGACTTCTTGTGGCGTCACATCCATAATCGCTTCAGCTTTATTAGCATTGGCTTCGCCAGATTGAGTACGCAAGCTTTGCGCAAGTGCTACACGTTGTTCCAAAGGTAGCGCAAGCATCTGCGCCTGCCACTCTGGATTGCGCGACTGCTTGCGGAAAGCCATATACGCTTCATCCTGAGTACACAAACTATCGCCATGTAGCAGTAAAACGGGAATGCCTTGGATTTCCACTTCCTCAATATCCGGTAGCAGAAATGCCTGGCACGCATTTATAAAGCGTTCGCCCAGCAGAAAGTCTCGGTTGCCGTGCATTAGGTACACCGCAGTACCGTCGCTGCTAAGTCTGCGCAAATGGCGAATTACTTCATGTGCAACAACGCTAAGCGGATGTGTATTGGCGTCCAGTAGATCATCGCCAATCCAGGCATCGAAAAGATCCCCAAGAATATAAAGCGCGTCGGCTCCTGGAGCAGTGTGCTCTAAGTAGCGGTAAAACCCCTGATTGATCTCGGGGGTATCGCTACTTAGATGAAGGTCGGCAACAAGCAGTGTGCGCATAAGGCTCCCGGCGTTATTCCGCGTCTTTGACGTACGCGCGCTCGATAATGACATCTTCGGAGGGGACGTCGGCGTGCATGCCGCGGCGAGACGTGGCTACGTTTTTAATCTCATTGACCACATCCATCCCGTCAACGACTTCGCCAAATACCGCATAGCCCCAGCCTTGAAGGCTTTTACCGCTGTGATCAAGAAAACTATTATCGCCCACATTGATAAAAAACTGCGCAGTGGCAGAGTGGGGATCCTGGGTGCGTGCCATGGCCAGGGTGCCAACGGTATTTTTCAAGCCGTTGTCGGCTTCGTTGTCGATAGGGTCGCGGGTCGGCTTTTGGTTGAACTCCTTATCGAAACCACCCCCTTGCACCATGAAGCCGTCAATGACGCGATGGAACAGGGTGCCATCATAAAACCCGTCGCGCACATACTGTTCAAAATTCGCCGCACTAATTGGCGCTTTTTCGTGGTTAAGAGCGATGGTGATGTCACCGTGGTTCGTTTGTAATACGATCATAGATAAATTCCTGTTCAATAAAGGCGTTCGCCTTGGCGCTGTGCATCGGCGTCACGTTATAATAGCGGTTTTGCCCTGCACCGCGAAGGGCCATAGGAGTATCCTATGTCCTCACGGCGCAGCACGCCATCCACCACGAGGTTATCAACACCATCATGACCAACGAGACCACCCCAGCGCCGAACTTCATTCGCAACCAAGTACGCGACGAAATCGAGGGCGGCCAGGTCACTAAAATCGTGACGCGCTTCCCCCCGGAGCCCAATGGCTTCCTGCATATCGGCCATGCGAAGTCGATCTGTCTAAATTTCGGGTTGGCGGAGCAACTGGGTGGCGAGTGTCATCTACGTTTTGACGACACCAACCCTGCCAAAGAAGAGCAGGCTTACATCGATGCGATCAAAGAGGACGTCAGCTGGCTAGGCTTTGAATGGGCAGGCCCGGTGCGTTTTGCGTCTGACTACTTCGACCAGCTCTATGCCTGGGCGCAGCACTTAATGCGTGAAGGCAAAGCCTACGTTGACGACCTGTCGCCGGATGAAATCCGCGAGTATCGCGGCACCCTGACGGCGCCGGGTAAACCCAGCCCTTATCGCGAACGCAGCGCCGAGGAGAACCTGGATTTGCTCGCGCGTATGCGTGAAGGTGAGTTTGGCGAAAGTGAAAAGGTCGTGCGCGCCAAGATTGACATGGCCTCACCCAATATCAATCTACGCGACCCGATTATTTACCGTATTCGTCATGCCAGCCATCACCAGACTGGCGACAAGTGGAAAATCTATCCCTCTTACGACTTCACCCATGGTCAGTCGGATGCTATTGAAGGTATTACCCACTCGATCTGCACCCTGGAATTTGAAGATCACCGCCCGCTGTACGAGTGGTTTTTAAATAATCTGCCAGTACCCGCGAAGCCGCGCCAGATCGAATTTGCACGGCTGAATCTCGACTACACCCTGACTTCCAAGCGTAAGCTGAAGCTGCTGGTGGATGAACAAATCGTCGATGGCTGGGACGATCCGCGGATGCCGACGATCTCCGGCATGCGTCGCCGTGGCTATACGCCCGCGTCAATTCGTAAATTCTGCGAGATGATTGGCGTCACCCGTGCCGACGGTGGCCTGGTGGATATCGCCATGTTGACCCACGCCATTCGCTCGGATCTTGAGGACAATGCCCCGCGCGCCATGTGTGTGTTAAAGCCGCTGAAAGTCGTGCTCACCAACGTGCCGGAAGATCACCAGGAGGTGTACGAGGTTCCTGGCCACCCCGCCCGTGAAGATATGACGGTGCGTCAGGTGCCGTTTAGTCGCGAGCTGTATATCGACCAAGACGACTTTATGGAAGACGCGCCTAAAAAGTTCTTCCGCTTGGCACCCGGTAAAGAAGTACGCCTGCGCAATAGCTACGTGATTCGTTGTGATGAGGTGTTCAAAGACGCCGCCGGTGAGATCAGCGAACTGCACTGTTCGGTGGATTTCGATACGCTGGGTAAAAACCCCGAAGGGCGTAAGGTCAAAGGCGTTATTCACTGGGTCAGCGCTGCACACGGCGTGCCAATGGAAGTGCGTCTTTACGACAACCTGTTCACCGTTGAGCAGCCTGATCGCGATAAAGATGTCGATTTTCTAGAGCATCTTAATCCGGAGTCGCTGGTCGTTTGCCAAGCCATCGGAGAGCCAAGCTTAGCCTTCGCAACGCCCGAGTCACGCTTCCAGTTCGAGCGCGTCGGCTACTTCTGCGCTGACCGTCACGACTCTACGCCAGAGCATTTGGTGTTTAACCGTACCGTGGGGTTGAAAGATAGCTGGGCTAAAATCAAGCAGAAGGGCTAAAACAAACATGGATAGCCATATGCATATTTACAATACGCTGACGCGCCGCAAAGAACCTTTCACCCCACTGGAAGCGGGTAAAGTGAGCATGTATGTCTGCGGCATGACGGTGTATGACTACTGCCACCTAGGGCACGCTCGCGTCATGGTCGCCTTTGATGTCATCACCCGCTATCTTCGAGAACGCGGCTATGACGTTAACTACGTGCGCAACATTACCGATATCGACGATAAGATCCTCAAGCGCGCGGACGAAAATGGCGAAAGTATCACTGCGCTGACAGAGCGCATGATTGATGCCATGCACGAAGACGAGGCGCGCCTATTTGTATTGCCGCCCAGCCATGAGCCCCGCGCCACCGGCCATATCGACGATATCGTGGCAATGATTGAAACGCTGATTGAAAAAGGCTTTGCCTACGCGGCCGATAACGGTGATGTCTACTATCGGGTGCGCAAATTCGCTGATTACGGCAAGCTCAATAACCGCCAGTTAGACGATATGCGTGCAGGCAGCCGGGTTGATGTGGATGTTCATAAAGAAGACCCGCTCGATTTCGTGCTCTGGAAGGCAGCCAAACCGGGGGAGGCGCATTGGGCGTCGCCCTGGGGTAACGGCCGGCCTGGCTGGCACATCGAGTGCTCGGCGATGTCGACCTGCTGCCTGGGTGACACTTTCGATATTCATGGCGGCGGGCCGGATTTAACCTTTCCACACCATGAAAATGAGATCGCTCAATCCGAGGCGGCCACTGGCAAAACCTACGTCAATACCTGGATGCACGCAGGCGCTGTGCGGGTGAATCAGGAAAAGATGTCCAAATCCCTGGGCAACTTTTTCACCATTCGCGACGTGCTGGCCGAGCACGACCCAGAAGTGGTGCGTTTTCTGCTGGTGGCGAGTCACTACCGTAGCCCGATCAACTACTCGGTTGATTCACTGACCGAGGCGCGTAAATCGCTAACGCGCTTGTACACCGCGCTGGAAGGTCTTGAGCTAGGCGCGGCAAATAGTGATGACGCTTCGGCTTACCGTGAGCGCTTTACTCAGGTAATGGATGATGACTTCAATACCCCCGAAGCTTTGGCGGTGATGTTTGAGCTGGCTCGCGAGGTCAATCGCGCCAAGCAAGAACAGCCTAATGAAGCTGCCAAGCTGGCGGGCGAGTTAAAGCAGCTTGGGTCAGTTTTGGGGCTTCTTCAGCAAGAGCCACAAACGTTCTTAAAAGGCACGCAGCAGCAGGGTATGCCGCTCAGCGAGAGCGAGATCGAAGCGAAAATTGCTCAGCGCATTGAGGCTAAGGCGAATAAAGACTTCGCCCAAGCGGATGCGATCCGCGATGAGCTTGCCGCTTTAGGGATTATTCTCAAGGACTCCCGAGAAGGCACGTCTTGGGTATTAGAAGCACCTTAACCCAAAAACCTTCATCTCTCGTTGGTGGCTTATGCGCTAACTTAAACGCTGATGGCTCTTATAATGACTATAAGAGCCTCGGTCGTTTAAAGCCCACTTCAAAAGGAATTCAAAGATGCGCTTTTCAGCCAATTCTTTCATTGCTAAGCCCTTAATCGCTGCTTGTGCCGTATCCCTCGCGGCATTCTCCCAAGTCAGCGCTAACGAGCCTGTGGTGGTGTCATCCAAAATCGATACAGAAGGCTCTGTTCTGGGCGAGCTGATTATTCAGACCCTGGAGCGCAATGACATTGCGACCGAAAACCGCTTACAGCTGGGCGGCACTAGCGTTGTCCGCACTGCGCTTGAAGCGGGCGAGATTGACCTTTATCCAGAATACACGGGTAATGGCGCGTTCTTTTTCGATATGACCGACAGTTCAGTATGGAATAATGCAGATCAGGCTTATGAAACAGTGCGCGAGCGTGATGCGCAGCAAGGCTTGATATGGCTGCAGCCTGCCAGCGCTAATAACACTTGGGCAATGAGCGTCCGCGAGGATGTTGCCGAGGAAAATGAGCTGGTGAGTCTAGAAGATCTAGCCGCCTATTTGGCTGACGGCGGCGAGTTCAAATTTGCTGCAAGCGCTGAGTTTGTCGAGTCTTCACAAGCACTGCCCGCATTTCAGGAAGCCTACGGTTTTGAGTTGAGTGATGATCAACTGTTGGTGCTCTCTGGTGGTAATACCGCTGCTACCATGCGTGCTGCCGCCCAACAGACCAGCGGCGTTAATGGCGCCATGACCTATGGCACGGACGGTGGCTTAAGTGCGCTGGGGCTGGTCGTGCTGGAAGATACCAAGGGCGTGCAACCGGTGTATCAGCCTGCCCCCGTGGTGCGTGAAAGCGTACTTGAAGCCTATCCAGAAATAGAAGCGCTGCTCAATGAGGTTTTCACTAGCCTTGATCTGGTCACTCTGCAAACGCTCAATGCCGATGTCGCCGTTAACGGGCTGTCTCCATCCCAAGTGGCCAGCGACTACCTCGATTCGCTTAATAATTAATGCCTGGTAATCTTATAATTTAATGCTAACGCTCGGGATAACTAATTAATGTCGTTGATGGATGCACTGCCCACCCCGCGGCTTCGTTGGGAAGGGTGGCACCCTAACGTTGTGCTCGTTAGCCTGAGCCTTATTATGCTGGCTGCATTCTGGTTACTTGATGTGGTCAGCATGGCCCCCAACCGGATTGTGTTAGGGACGGGGCATGGCGCACTGGAGGCTTTTGGCTGGCCAGGTGCGCTATTGGCAACGCTATTGCTCTCCTTTATCGGTATTCTCGCGTGCCAGCCAACCCATCGTCACTACCGAGCGCTGTTAGCGGCGGTGATAGTGATCATGGCGCTAATGCCAGTGGGGTTGATGGCGAGCAGCTATTTACTGATTGACCCTGAGATGCCTCAAGCGCGTTTAGGCATGGGAGCGGCGTATTGGGTTGTTCTGTTTGTACTGCTGCTGTGTTTAGTAGAACTACGCTTGCGCTTAAACCTCACGCGGGTATGGCCCACGCTATTGCTATGTGGTGTCGCGCTGATGTGGTGGCTCTGTGCAGCTTTTGGGCTGGAGACGCTTGCCCTCGTTCAAGAATTTAAAGCCCGTGATCAACAGTTTCTAAGCGCCGTCGCGCAGCACATTAAGCTGGTCAGTATCGCCGTCAGTGTCAGCATTGTGCTTGGGCTGGCACTTGCCATGCTGATGCGCCGCTATGCCCGGCTGCAGAAGGGCGCGTTTGCTGTGCTCAATTTTCTTCAAACCATTCCCAGTTTGGCGCTATTCGGTCTACTGCTGGCGCCGCTAGCCTGGCTTGCCACCAACGTGCCTTTTTTAGCCCAGCTTGGCGTTAGCGGTATTGGCACTACGCCCGCCTTAATTGCACTGATTGGCTACAGCCTGCTGCCCATTGTGCGCAACACCTATACCGCGCTTGAACAAGTCAGTCCCGATACATTAGAAGCCGCCAAAGGCATGGGCATGCGTGCCGGGCAGCGTTTTTGGCAGGTGCGGTTACCGCTGGCGCTGCCGGTGCTGTTGGAAGGGGTGAGAATTACCACTGTTCAGGCCATTGGGCTTACCGCCGTTGCCGCTCTGATTGGTGCGGGCGGGTTAGGTACTTTTATTTTTCAAGGCTTAGGTCAGGCCGCCATGGATATGGTGCTGCTTGGCGCACTGCCTATTTTAATGCTGGCTCTGGTGGTGGATGCGGGCTTAGGTGCCTTGGCAGAAGCGCTGCGCCCCGGAGGAACAAGATGATCGAACTATCCCACGTATCCAAGCGGTTTGGGGATGAAACCGCGGTGGACGATATTTCTCTACGGGTGGCGAAGGGTAAATTCTGTGCGTTAGTGGGTACCTCGGGCTGTGGTAAATCGACCACCTTGCGCATGATCAATCGCTTAATTGAGCACAGCGAAGGCGACATCATCCTCGATGGGCAGGCGATAGACGCGTATGACCCTGTAAAACTACGTCGCCGGATTGGCTATGTGATACAGCACACCGGGCTGTTTCCCCACTGGAACGTTGCGCGCAACATCGGTCTGGTGCCACGGTTATTGAAGTGGTCAGCAACGGACGTCCAGTCACGGGTGGCCGAGCTAATGCATTTGCTCGGTTTGCCAGTGGATGAGTTTGGGCATAAATACCCGCATCAGCTTTCAGGGGGGCAGGCGCAGCGAGTGGGTGTTGCGCGTGCCCTGGCGGCAGACCCGGATATTTTGTTGATGGATGAACCCTTCGGCGCGCTTGATCCTATTACCCGTGAAAAGCTACAGGATGAGCTGGCCAAGCTACAAGCACGGCTGCATAAAACCGTAGTGTTTGTGACCCATGATATGGATGAAGCGCTTAAGCTGGCGGATCACTTAGTGGTGATGCGCGAAGGTCGAATCGTGCAACAAGGTTCACCGCTGGCGCTATTACAAAGCCCTGCCGACCCTTTTGTCGAGTCGCTTTTAGGTGGGCTGGAAAGAGGCCTTAAACAAGCCGCGTTAACCCGTGTGAAAGATCATATGACCTCTATGGGGCCTACCTTGCCCGCGCAGTCGCGCATCCCTGGGACTTTCTCGCTACGTCAGGCGCTTTCCATGATGCTGCGCGATCATAGCGACCGGTTGACCGTTGTTGACCAACATGATGTGCCGGTCGGTGAGCTATCGTTGCGGAGAATTATCAAGGAGGCTCAACTGGACAATGGAAACCCGCGTGAGTAACTCGCTAAGCGTCGCCCAGCCCCACAAAAAAGCCCCACAATGGCTATGGCCACTGCTTTGGGGGGCGCTGCTAATGATGAGCGTCTTTGCCATGTCGGCTGCCGAGCCCCTATTTCGCTGGATTGAGCCCGATGCCCGGCAAGTCATCTACGATCGCGCCGGTTTTGTCACTTTGCTAGGCCGCCACCTCTTTGTCGTCGGCATTGCAGCGGTGGTGACCATTATCGTGGGAGTCGCGGCGGGTATCGCCGTTACCCGCAGGTGGGGGAGTGATTTTCTACCACTGGTGGCCCAGTTGGCATCGCTGGGGCAAACGTTTCCCCCCGTGGCCGTCCTGGCGCTGGCGGTGCCCGTTCTGGGTTTTGGCACCCTACCGATTATTGTCGCTTTGATGCTCTATGGTTTGCTGCCTATCGTGCGCAATACCCTTGCCGGTCTGCAGGGCGTCGAAAGCGAAATTAAAACGGCGGCTCACGCGATGGGCATGAAGCCAACGCAAATCCTGTGTCAAGTTGAGCTCCCTCTGGCAGCACCGGTCATTCTGGCGGGCATCCGAACCTCGGTGACCATCAATATTGCCACTGCCGCGTTAGGGGCTACCGTGGGAGCAAGTAACCTTGGTGACCCGATTATCTCCGGCATCGTGAACGGCAATATGGCCTATGTGGTTCAAGGGGCGCTGACCATTGCATTGTTGGCCCTGACGATTGATAGCTTGTTCGAAGTGTTGCAGCGTCAACTACGTGCGCGTATCTCTGATGACTGATTTTTCTGCGTTTTAACCTCTCTGCATCTTAAGTAGCATCCCTAAAGTCCTTGCGCTGCGTTATTGTCCTAAATGTTGTGGTAGATAGATGTTGCGTTGACCTATGACAGATAAATCCACTGGCATAAACGGTCAATACCAACAACACTGCCCTCAAAAGGGGCAAAACAAGGACAATAATGATGACACAGTACGTACACCAGCCGGACTTCATGACCGGCGACGAATTTTCAATTCCTACTTTCAGCCTGCTTAACCCAGAAGGTGAGCTGCATAGCGACGCTGATGAGCCCGCGCTTGAGCGTGATCACGCCCGGCGTATCTATCAGGCGATGCTGGCCACGCGTATTCTCGATGAACGTATGATGGCTGCTCAGCGCCAGGGGCGGTTGAGCTTTTATATGCAGTGTACCGGGGAAGAGGCCGCTGTAGTGGGCGCCACTGCTGCGCTAAATGACGCCGATATGATTATGGCCCAGTACCGCGAGCAGGGCGCTTTAATGTATCGCGGCTTCTCGATCGACGAATTCATGAATCAGCTGTTCGGCAACGAGCTGGACTACGGCAAAGGCCGCCAAATGCCGATTCACTATGGGTCGCGCAAGCTGCACTACATGACCATCTCGTCCCCCTTAGCGACTCAGATTCCTCAGGCCACGGGCTACGCCTACGGCCAAAAATTGGCTGGTAACGGTCACTGCACGTTAACGTTTTTTGGTGAAGGCGCCGCCTCCGAGGGAGACTTCCACGCCGCGCTGAATATGGCCTCAGTGCATCAGGTGCCGGTGATATTCTTCTGCCGTAACAATGGCTATGCCATTTCCACGCCTGCCGTCGAGCAGTTTGCCGCCGACGGTATCGCCCCCCGAGCCTTTGGCTACCACATGCACGTGATCCGGGTAGATGGTAACGATGTGCTGGCGGTCTACGAAGCGACGCGGCAGGCACGCAAGATCGCCGTTGAGAAAAATCAGCCGGTATTGATCGAGGCCATGAGCTATCGCCTTGCCGCGCACTCCTCTTCCGACGACCCCTCTGGCTATCGCTCGAAAGATGAGGAGGAGGTGTGGCGCGCCAAAGACCCACTGCTGCGGCTGCAAAAATGGCTCTTGAAGAAACAGTGGTGGAGCGAAGAGGAGGAGGCTACCCAGCAGGAAACCCTGCGCCGTGAAGTACTGGAAACCATGAAGCGGGCTGAGAAGCGCTCATCGCCGCCGCTAGAGAGCCTGATCAGCGATGTGTATGCCGATATAACCCCATCGCTGCAGCGCCAATTCGATCAGTTAAAACGCCATATCCGTCGCTACCCAGAGGCTTATCCCCGCGGGGCGCAGTCGTTGGATTTAGACGTGGGCACCGAGACTGATACTCAGGGAGAGGCGTAACATGGCTACCATGAACATGCTCCAGGCAATTAATAATGCACTGGATATCGCCATGGCAGAGGATGAAAAAGTCATCTGCTTTGGTGAAGATGTGGGTATTTTTGGCGGCGTATTTCGGGCCACCAGTCACCTGCAGGAGAAGTACGGCAAAGCGCGCTGTTTCAATACGCCACTTGTCGAACAGGGCATTATCGGCTTTGCCAATGGCTTGGCGGCCCAGGGCTCGGTGCCTGTGGCAGAAATACAGTTTGCCGACTATATCTTTCCGGCGTTTGACCAGATCGTTAACGAAACCGCCAAGTTCCGGTACCGCTCAGGCGATCTGTTTAACGTTGGTGGTTTGACGATTCGCACTCCTTACGGTGGCGGTATCGCTGGTGGCCTTTATCACTCTCAATCACCGGAAGCTTATTTCACCCATACACCTGGATTAAAGGTGGTGGTGCCGCGCAACCCATACCAGGCTAAAGGGCTACTGCTTGCCGCTATTCGCGACCCGGATCCGGTGCTTTTTCTGGAGCCTAAGCGTCTTTATCGTGCTTCAGTCGGTGAAGTGCCCGAAGAGGATTACCAGCTTCCCATTGGCGAAGCCGAAATCACCAAGGAGGGCACGGATATTACCGTGGTAGGCTGGGGCGCGCAGATGGAGGTGATCGGCAAAGCGGTCGAGCTAGCCGAAGAGCAGGGCATCGCCTGTGAAGTGATCGACCTGCGCTCACTGCTGCCCTGGGATGCGGATACGGTGGCTGAATCGGTGTTAAAAACCGGCCGACTGGTGGTGAGCCATGAAGCCCCGTTAACCGGTGGCTTTGCCGGTGAAATCGCTGCCACTATTCAAGAGCGTTGTTTTCTCTACCTGGAATCGCCCATTGCCCGGGTGACGGGTCTGGATACGCCTTTTCCACTGGTGCTGGAAAAAGAGTATCTGCCTGATCACCTGAAGATTTTTGAAGCGATTCGCGAAAGCGTCAACTTTTAGTGGCTATTAATGCCTAAGTACGCATGGGGAGAAAAACAATGAGCGATTTTTTATTGCCTGATATTGGCGAAGGCATCGTCGAGTGTGAAGTCGTCGAATGGCGCGTCGCTGAAGGCGATCAAATTGAAGAAGATCAGCCTATCGTTGAAGTCATGACCGACAAGGCGCTGGTGGAGATTACCGCCCCCGAAGCCGGTGTGGTGACCAAACTGTATGTGGCCCAGGGCCAAATTGCCAAAGTGCATGCGCCGCTGTATGCCTATCAAGTGGATGGGGCTAGTAACAATAATAGTGAGGCCGAACCAGACGGTGCGCAATCGGCCGCCAGTGAAAAGCCAATGGCACAGACGACAGAATCGTCCAACCCTACAGGTATTCCGGCTGCTGGCCGCTTATATGACAAGGTGCCAGCCAGCCCCGCCGTTAGACGCCTAGTGCGTGAACACTCTCTACAGCTCGCGGAGATCGCTGGCAGCGGCAAAGACGGTCGGGTGCTAAAAGAGGACGTGTTGGCGCATCTGGATCAAGCACTCCAAGCTTCAGCTTCATCTAGCCAAACCGTTGTTAACAACCAAGCTGAAACTCAGGCACCCAGAGTGGAGCCCCTCCGCGGTGTGCGGGCGGTCATGGCCAAGCGCATGGTCGAGGCAGCCAGCACCATTCCCCATTTTCACTACGGTGAAGAGATCGACGTTACTGCACTGTTGGCGCTGCGGGAGCGCTTAAAGCCGCTAGCCGAGGCTCAGGGCGAACGGCTGACGCTAATGCCGTTTTTTATGAAAGCCATGGCGCTAGCCGTCGCCGAAGAGCCTATCGTTAATGCCCAGTTAAATGCGGCTGGGGATGAGCTGCACTACTACCCCCATTGTAATATCGGTATGGCGGTGGATAGCAAAGCGGGTTTGATGGTGCCCAATGTCAAAAACGTTGAGCGCTTAACCCTGTTGGAAATTGCCCGGGAAGTCGGCCGGCTAACCACCTCGGCGCGGGAGGGGCGGGTTGATCAGGCGGATCTAAAAGGCGGCACCATTAGTATTTCCAATATTGGGGCGTTGGGAGGTACCTACGCCGCGCCTATCATTAACGCCCCCGAGGCCGCTATTGTGGCGATTGGTAAAACCCAGTGGCTACCACGCTTTGATGAGCAGGGTGCGGTACAGCGCCGGGCGATCATGACCATCACCTGGGCGGGCGATCACCGTTTTATCGACGGCGGTACCATTGCGCGTTTCTGTAATGCCTGGAAGGGCTTTCTCGAAGCCCCAGAGACCATGCTGCTTCACTTAGGCTAGCAAGCAAGGTGACTTATGTCCCAGGCACCGCTTCAGCAGTTTTATATACCTGAAGAGCAGTCGGTCTATCTGCTGAGCCATCACGATGCCCGTAAGCTTAAAGACTGGGTAGCGCTATGCCAGGCGCAGCTCTCCCAGTTGGGCTATCAGGGCATCGAGCTCATTGGCAAGGGTGCCTACGGTTTTGTATTTGCCGGCAGCACCGTCCACCAAGGCGCTAAAGCGCATTATGTCTTTAAATTCTCCCGCATTACCCTACCTGTGCACTTGCAGGAGCGCCTCGAAGAAGAGGCGTTTATGCTGGAACAGGTGTCCCATCCACGCATTCCAGGTCTTATTGCTTACCAGCGCTCCCGGGGGCAGTCCATTCTGGTAATGGAGCGTGCCCCCGGCTGGAATTTAGAGCAGGTATCGCTTAAGCAGGGGCGCCTCTCTCCACGCTTGATTGTGCGCATTGCGGCGCAGTTGGCCGACATCCTGCTTGCCCTGCGGCGGGAGTCAGGGTCCCAGGCACGTCCGGTGGTGCATGGCGATATTAAGCCTTCTAACTTGGTGTATGACGCCGAGCAGGAGTCTATTGCGTTAATCGACTGGGGCTCATCGGTATTTGCCCAACTAGACGCGCAACTGCAGTTTGTGGGCGCCAACGTGATGGAGCTGATGTCGGACAATTTGCAGCAAACCAATGCCCGCCTGGGCGATGTTTACTTTATCGGCGAAGAGCAGTTGAACGGCGCACTGTCATCGCCGCGATTCGACGAGCAGGGCGCGGCGGGTACCCTGTATGCGCTGGCGTCGGCGCAGTCGTGTCGATTTGGCCATCGGGCGATTCCCGCCAGTTCGCTGGGGTTGCCGATGGAGTTTGCCCGCACCCTGGATGGCATGCTCGACCCCGACCCTCAGGTACGGCGCAAAGCGGGCGACTACTTTTTAAAAAACATGCCGCGAATGGCCAGGGTAGTAATGATCGATCTGCCCACATCGCTCAGTGTCCCGCTGGTACCGGTATGGGCGTGTCCTGCGCATCAGGAGATCGATACCGTGGTATATAGCTCGCGCAAAGCCTTTCTACGCGAAGCGAATGCACAGGAAACCCTGAATGATGTCAATGATGTGCAGTTAGACCGCTACTACAAGCAGTTTATGCAGGGTATGGGGGAAACCGAAAAAGCCTTTTTGGCGTCGGTGAGCCGCCTGGGCAAATATCCGGTGGTAGGGGGATTGGCGGTTCGCTGGGAGCGTGAGGGTGTGTATATCGATTCGTCGTTAAATTTACACGACCCTACGCTGAAGCCCGCCTTTATTGAAGCGGTCAATAATATGGTGCACTTGGCGCGGGCGATTCATCGTCAGGGCGTGTTTAAAAGCTGCTTGTTTAATGCCCGCCAAACACTGCACTTAGAACGTACTTCCGTGGATGAAGCCTTCGTTAGCGAACCCAGCATGGCGATAGGCTATGAGTTGAGCGCAGTACCGGAGCTTGAAGATCGCACCCGTCAGCACAGCTACTTCGAAGATGGCCCCGACCCAGAAGAGCTATTGGTGCTGCCCGAGGCGATTATGCATGTGCTGCAGCAGCTCAATGACATTCACCATACCGGCATGATCATTTTTGAAGCGCTGCCACAACACCTCAAAATACATAGCTACTATCGTCTGCTGGATCCGGCTCGAGAGGACGAGTTCCGCACGCTGCTGGCGCGCATTCTCGCCTCGGTAGACCAAATCGAGGGCCTAGGCGTCTCGGGCTACATGAAAATGCCCTACAAGGATACCCGCTACTTTGCGCACCTGGAAAGCCAGCCAGAACGCTACTACCCCCGCGACCCGCGGGAGTATGCCCGCAGGGCAACCACTTCTTAACTATGCTGACTTAGTCAATGGTGGCTTCCTGTTGATTGGCCAGCCAGTTGACCAACTGCTCAGTAAGTTCGTCGCTAGCAGCACCAAATGCATCAACCACATCAGGAATATCAGTGCTTATAGATTGCGCGCTGGTGGTAAAGCTCTGAGTAGCGATTGAAGCGTGGTTTTGAGTGCTGACGAGCTGAACATCGAGCTGAACCTTCACCGTGGGCGGACGGGTAGCGTAGTCGCTCTGAAAGTGACGTAGTTCACTCAGTAGCAATAGCTCGGAAGGCAGGCTATCGCTACCCACGCTGGCGAATAGGCGGCTCTGCTGTAACCCAGTGATCAAGCGCGATTGGAGTAAAGCAGAGGCATTCTCTTGCCAGCGGGCACCTTCGTAGACATTAACAATATTGCCCTCCGGGTAGACTAAAATGCGGTTGCTACTCAGTAAATGCCCCGCCTGTGGGGCCGCCACCGCCAGGCGTTGGCGGGTGGTCATAGAATCTGATGTGACGGGCTGTATATCGCTACTGGGCAGACGATACAGGGTCGCTGGCTCACTTTCGGGCAATATTGAGCAGCCACTGCTGAGTAGCAGCGCAGCGCTAACTAAAGCGATGGCGGTGGAGCGTAATGTCATGGGCGGAACTCCTCTACCTGATCACGGCCTAGGAAAAAGTCCGTTGGGCTCTCCTCTAGCTGGCGGGTAATACGATCTAGCGTATCGAGCGTGGAGCGCAGCGAAGAGAGCGCCGGGGCAATATCTTGCGCACCCTGTAAGCTACCTTCGATGGCCCCAGCGTTAGTCTCCACTAACTGCTCGATGCGCTGTGCCGCACGTGCCACATCGCGGCTTGCATCGGCAGCGCTCTCCATTACCAGCCGGCCATCTTGACGCAGTAGCTGTGTCGCTTCCTGGCTAAGTTCGTCGATGCTGCTAAGCGTGTTAGTTGCCTGGCGAGTGGCTTCGCCGAAAAGCGCCATATTCTGGTCTAGGGCGTTCTGCTGGGCGGCAATCATTTCGGTGATCTGAGCAATGTTGGTTAAAATACTGCCTGCCTGGTCACGGTTATTATCGTCAAACAGTTCGTTGACGTTTTGCAGGATTGAATTGATGTTTTCGATCATATCTTCGCCCTCATCAAACAGCGTAGCGATGGGCGAAGGGTCTGCGTTTATAAACGGTGCTTCGATATCGGTTTGGTCAATTAGCAGTGGGGCTTCAGGGGTGCCGCCGTGAAGTTGCACGGACATGCTGCCGGTGATACTGGCAAAGGCAAGTTTTGCCCGGGTGTCTGTCTTAATCGGTGCGTCATCGTAGACGCGGATATGGGCAATCACTTGCCGAGGGTCATCAGGATTAAGGTTAAGCTCGGTGACGTCCCCCACCTCAATACCGTTATACTGCACTCGGCTGCCGACCGATAAGCCGCTAACGCTGCGCTCAAATAGAATACGATAAGGCTGGTAGCTACGTTCGCCCGCTGCATAGCTCATCCAAAGTGCAAACAGCAGCGCGCCAGCGGCAGTGGCCAGCGTGAAGAGACCGATTAAAACGTGATGCGCCCGTGTTTCCATGTGCAGTCACTCCTGGACGTTTGCATTATTTGAAGAGCCGGTATGAGCACGCTGAGCGGCTCGACCACGCGGGCCGTGAAAGTAGTCTTGAATCCACTCGTCGTCGGTGTCCGCCACTTTATCAATGGTATCTACGACTAATACGCGTTTTTGTGAGAGTACCGCTACCCGGTCGCAGGCGGCGTAGAGCGTATCCAAGTCATGGGTGACCAGGAATACGCTGAAACCCAGCGCATCGCGAAGGGTGACCAGCAACTGATCGAAGGCCGCAGCGCCAATAGGGTCAAGCCCCGCCGTGGGCTCATCAAGAAACAGGATGTCAGGATCAAGCGCTAAGGCACGGGCAAGGGCGGCGCGCTTGACCATGCCGCCAGACAGCGACTCAGGAAACTGCAGCGCGGCCTGTGGCGGCAGCCCGACCAACGCTAGCTTTACCCTGGCAAGATGCTCGGCGTCTTCACGGGGTAGCCTGGCGTGTTCAATTAGCGGTAGGGCAATATTTTCTTGCAGGTTCAACGAGCTGAACAGCGCACCGCGTTGAAACAGTACACCAAAGCGCCGCTCTATTTGACTGCGCTGTGCCTCGTTAAGCTCGTTAAGGGTTGTGCCTAGGACTTCAACCGTGCCGTCATTGGGGCGCTTCAAACCAACGATGCTGCGTAACAGCACTGATTTGCCGGTACCAGAACCGCCTACAACGCCGAGGATTTCCCCGCGTTCAAGGGTCAGATCTAAATTTTCGTGAACCACATGAGCGCCAAAGTGGTTCACCAAGCCTCGAACCTTAATGACCGGGAGGTCGTTTTGCTCTGTCGGTTTATCTGAATTGATCACCAGCCCATCTCCATAAAGAATAGCGCGGCGACGGCATCAATCAGAATCACCATAAAAATCGACTGAACGACGCTTGACGTAGTGTGTTCTCCCACCGACTGCGCACTGCCGCTGACCTTAAAGCCTTCAAGGCAGCCGATAACGGCGATTACAAAGGCAAACACCGGTGCTTTGCTAAGCCCTACCAAAAAGTGTGTCACCGATACGTCTTTTTGCAGCGTGGCCATGAACTGGGTAAGTGAAATATCCAGTGACAAAGAGGTGACCATGGCACCACCCGCTAAGCCGCTGAGCATGCCCACAAACGCTAGCATGGGCAGGCTAATTAACATCGCCATTACCCGTGGCAGCACCAAAAGCTCGATAGGATCTAGCCCTTGGGCCTGCAGGGCATCAATCTCTTCATTGGATTTCATGGCGCCGATCTGGGCAGTAAAGGCGCTGGCGGTTCGTCCCGCTAATAAAATTGCAGCAAGCAGAACGCCGAACTCTCGTAAGAATGAGAACGCAACAAGATCGATGGTATAAATCGTGGCGCCAAAATCCTGCAAAACGGTAGCGCCAAGGAAAGCCACAACGGCACCCACCATAAAGGTGAGTAGCGCGACGATGGGTACGGCATTAAGACCGCTCTGCTGAATATGGGCAACGGTGGCCGTTAGGCGCCAGTGGCGTGGCCGCAATGCCAGATGGAATAGGGTAGCCACGACGAGACCAATAAAGGCCAGCAGCTGGCGCTGCTGAGACCAAAGCCCCGCCATGTGTTGGCCCACGCTGGCAAGCGCTTGGCTAATACGCGAATAGGAGGGGGGATCAACGTCAAGCGGCGCTTCCATGGCTTCGGCAATACGCACCAGCAGCGCCTGCTGTTCTTTCGGCAGTTCTGCTGCCCAATCCGCTACCGCCTGTGCTTTCTCAACGCCAATCAGCTCTACAATGAGTATGGCACCGGCGGTATCAAGGCGAGTTATTGCGTCTAACGAAACCGTCGCACCCGTTGGCTTGCCAAGTTCGGTTCGAGTTTCACTGTGATTAAGCGCCGCTTTGATATAGCGGTAATTGGCAAGTGTCCACTCGCCTTTAAGGGTGACTGTTTGATCATGACGCGCTATCCACTCGCTTGGCATCCCCACTCCTCGGCGCTCTTGGTATCGCTGCGCTTGTTTAGAAGTCTATGATGCATTCAAACGGGCGTTAGTTAAAGTCTCCCTAGCTTGAATTTACCTTGCCGAGCGGTTTCTTGGCGCTAGTTCCTGCTTAATCTGATTAGCGACTTCTTTGAGACGTGGGCCTAAGTTATTAACCAAGCGGTCGTGATCCAAGCGCAGGCTGGAGCCGCCGCAGTTAATCGCCATGACCTCGGCGCCATCTTCTAAAATTAGCGGCATCGCCACCGCGCTAATATCGCGCTGCCAATCCTGCTCAGAGAGACAAAAACCGTACTGTGCATAGTCTTTGAAACTCTGTTGTATACCCGCTTCATAACGCGGCCAGTCGCTACCATACTCGCTGGCCAACTCTTGGAGCACCTGCTGGCGCCGTTCGTCAGACAAACCGCATAGCCAGGCACGACCAATGGCGGAAGTGGCAATGGGCAGGCGGGAGCCCGTGTCCAGGCGAATGATTAGCGGGCCATGGCCGTGGCAGGTTTCCAAATAAACCATGTCACTGCGGTCGGCCCCGCCCAGGCTAACGTTACAGTCGGTGGCATCAGCAAATTTCTGCAGATGCGGGCGAGCAATTTCGCGAATGCCCATATTGGCGAGAAAGCGATATCCCAAGGCTAAGACACCTGGCCCAAGGCGGTACTTTTCCAGGTGGGTATTGTGTTGGAGATAGCCCAACTGCGTCAGGGTATAGGTTAAACGTGACACCGTCGGGCGAGGGATACTCGTACGGTTGGAGAGCTCAGCATTGCCTAAATACTCTTCACCTGCGCCAAAGGCGCGCAGTAACTCTAAACCGCGCGCGAGGGCAGTCACAAAGTTACGATCTTTTCCTGGCAACTGCGGGTCGTCAGCATCAGTGTCGGTGGGGTGCATTCAATATCCCAACAATAGGTGGCTTATGGCGCCCAGTATCGCATATCTACTTAGACGCAGCGTTCATGCCTCTCAACGAAATAGCGGCTGTTTGACACTAAATCAGCTGTCCAGACGCTCGATAATCGTGGCAATGCCCTGACCGACGCCGATGCACATGGTAACCAACGCATAGCGCCCACCGGTCGCTTCAAGCTGTCGGAGAGCCGT
The DNA here is from genome assembly GCF_054065485.1 of Vreelandella sp. 2A-K22. Lineage (NCBI taxonomy): Bacteria > Pseudomonadati > Pseudomonadota > Gammaproteobacteria > Oceanospirillales > Halomonadaceae > Vreelandella > Vreelandella sp. 2A-K22. Next base: position 56,320 of record NZ_JBSUGC010000015.1, read on the forward strand.
AAGCGCCAAGCGTGCTCCTGATGCCCCCAGAGGATGACCAATGGCGATAGCGCCGCCGTTGGCGTTCAAGCGTGGATCATCAACGGAGAGACCCAACTGCTGCACGCAGCCAAGCACCTGAACGGCAAACGCTTCGTTGATTTCAATCACATCCATCTGCTCAAGGGTAAGCCCTGCACGCGCCAACGCCTTTTGTGAAGCGGGTACTGGCCCTAACCCCATAACCCGCGGAGCCACACCGGCAACGGCGCTGGCGACAATGCGCGCGCGCGGCGCTAGGCCCACACGTTCACCGGCGGCCTTGGTGCCGACAATCATGGCAGCGGCGCCGTCATTCAGGCCCGAGGCATTTCCGGCGGTGACCACGCCACCCTCGAATAGCGAGCCCAGTCGGGCCAGTTTGTCTTCGCTGCTTTGTGGGCGGGGGTGTTCGTCTTTTTCCACCAACAGTGGCGGCTGTTTACGCCCTTGGGGCACCTCTACGCCAAACATCTCGCCGTCGTAGAAACCTGAGGCCAGCGCTTGGGCGTAGCGGGCCTGAGAGCGGGCGGCAAAGGTGTCGCTTTCATCGCGGCTAATATTCAGGTCGTGGGCAATGTTATCAGCAGTTTCCGGCATGCTGTGGCTGCCGTACTCCTTAGCAATCCAGGGGTTGGGAAAGCGTGAGCCAATCACCGTGTCGTACAGCGGCTGGTTGCGGGCATAGGGGGAGTCCGCTTTACCCAACACATAAGGTGCACGGGACATGGACTCAACGCCGCCTGCTAAAAACAGCTCGCCTTCACCTAGCCGTGCCGCCCGGGCCGCATCCATCATCGCTGCCAAGCCACTGCCGCAAAGCCGGTTAACGGTTTGCCCTGCCACTTCGATGGGCAGACCTGCCAACAGTGCGCCGTGACGGGCTACGTTTCGGGAGTCTTCCCCCGCTTGGTTGGTGCAGCCTGCCAGCACCTCTTCATAGCTTGCTGGCGCGAATGGGTTGCGGGCTACCAGTGTTTTAAGCGTCAGCCCCAACAGCTCATCTGGGCGAATAGCCGCTAAGCTGCCACCGTGGCGACCAAAAGGGGTACGTAAACCGTCGTAAATATAGGCGTCTTGCATGGTGATGCTCCTTGTTATTGGTAGGGTTAAGCGGCGGTTAACGACATTTGCAGCGCGGCGCGGCGGCGCAGCCAGGGGCTAGGCCGATAGCGTGGGTCGCCGGTGGCCTCAAGCAGGTTGGTCAATATCGTCATGATGCGCGTGGCTCCGTAATGGTCGCCCATGCGTAGCGGGCCGAAAGGGTAGCCCAAACCCAGCTCAACCGCTCGGTCGATAGTCGTGGGTTCTGCCACGCCTTGCTGGGCAATGTCGGCACCGACGTTGACGATGCAGGCAATAATGCGCTGAAGAACGAAGCCGTTGCTGTCCTGCAGAGTACTTACCGGCGTGCCGTCATGATTGAGCAGGCTTTGCGCTGCTTGAATGAAAGCGGAGTGGGTGATTGGCGTGGCCATGAGGCTGCGGCGTTTATCGAGCCCTGCGAGCATATCCACCGCTACACACTGCTCAGCGTCTAGCCCCTGGCGCAGGGCGCAGCTAGTGGCATCTTCTCCAAAGGGAGTCAGCAGGCATAGCGCTTGGGCAGTGGGTAGAGGGTCAGTTTCTAATGGCCAGCCCGCCGCATGCACCAGCGCGGTGAGTGCCTTGGCACTCTCGGGGTCTTCCTGGCTAATCCATACCGGGCAAGGTGAGGCAGGCTTGATGACCGGCTCATCCGGCATCTGCTGTTTGCCTTCCACATAGCGGTAAAAGCCTTCGCCGGTTTTACGCCCCAGCAAGCCCGCGGCCAAGCGCTGTCGGGTTAACGGTGAAGGGCGAAAACGCGCTTCTTCATAATACTGGTGATACACCGACTCCATCACGGCGTGGGAAACGTCCAGCCCGGTAAGATCAAGCAGGGTAAAGGGCCCCATCCGGAATCCGCCCTGATCAACCATAATACGGTCAATAGTGGCCGGGTCAGCGACGCTTTCGCCTAGCAGTCGCAGCGCTTCAGTGCCGAAGGCACGACCGGCATGGTTAACCAGAAACCCAGGTGTATCGGTGGTTTGGGCCGTAAAGTGGCCCATGGCTTGTCCTAGAGCATTGACCCGCTGAGTCACCTCATCGGTGGTACGCAAGCCAGGGATGACCTCGGCAATCTTCATCAGCGGCACTGGATTAAAGAAGTGAAAGCCAATAACCCGCTCAGGGTGCTGGCAGGCGGCGGCAATGGCCGTGACGGAGAGTGAAGAGGTATTGGTCGCCAACACAGCCTGCTGGCTGAGGATTGCTTCTAAATCGCTAAACAGCCCCTGCTTGGCCTCCAGCTTCTCGACAATGGCTTCCACCACAATATCGCAGGGAGCGAGCGCGGCAAGCTCGCTGGCTTCAATCAACCGTTCACTATAGTGCTGCGCCTGTTCTGCGTTAATGCGCTGCTTTTCGACACTTCTCTGCCATAAGCCATTAATAAAGGCTTTCGCTTCTTGTGCAGCACCCTCTTTAACGTCAAAAAGCATGACGTCTAGACCGGCCTGGGCAGCCAACTGTGCGATGCCACGCCCCATGGCGCCGGTGCCGACGATGCCAAGCGTGGTAAAGGGGGAAGGTGTTGATTCGCTAGCCATACGCTAAGTCCTCTCTGCAAATGGGTGTATATTTAGCATTGTGATTCTGCATTGCAAAATGGTGTTTCAATTATTGACTGCCATCCTAGGCTATGCAAAAGTGCCTGACAAGAATAGTGGACAATAGTTTTGCTATGCAAAATGCATGTACTGTCCACGCCCAGCGCTACTTCGAATGATAACTCTAACCATAAAACCCGTTGCCACCAGGAGCCGTCATGATTCGCGATCCCGAATTGATTAACCAGCTTGTCGATACCATCGCCCGCTTTGTCCGTGAGCGCTTAATTCCTAATGAGGCACGCCTAGCCGAAGAGGATGCGGTGCCCCCGGAAATTCTTGCGGAAATGAAAGAGATGGGGCTTTTCGGGCTATCGATTCCAGAAGAGTACGGCGGCCTAGGCCTGACGATGGAGGAAGAAGCGCTGGTGGCGATGGAGATTGGTAAAACCTCGCCTGCCTTTCGCTCGGTGTTTGGCACTAATAATGGCATTGGCGCCCAGGGTATTTTGATTGATGGTACTGATGAGCAGAAAGCCAAGTATGTGCCACGCTTGGCCACGGGCGAGATTCTTAGCTCGTTTTGTCTCACCGAGCCCGATTCCGGCTCCGACGCCGCCAGCCTGCGCACGACGGCGGTGCGGGATGGCGATGACTATATCTTGAACGGCACCAAGCGCTATATCACCAACGGCCCAGAAGCCGATCTGTTTACCGTGATGGCGCGTACTGACCCAGAGAATAAAGGTGCGGGCGGGATCTCAGCCTTTATCGTCGAAGGTAACACGCCAGGGCTGGTACGCGGCCCTGCGGATAACAAGATGGGCCAGAAGGGCGCCCATACCTGCGATATTATTTTCGACAACTGCCGGGTGCCCGCTGAAAATATTATTGGCGGGAAAGAGGGACAAGGGTTTAAAACGGCGATGAAGGTGCTGGATCGTGGGCGGCTGCATATTTCGGCGGTCTGTGTAGGCGTGGCCGAGCGCTTAGTGGAAGAGTCGCTGCGCTACACCATGGAGCGTAAGCAGTTTGGCGCGGCGCTTGCCGAGCATCAGCTGATCCAAGCCATGTTGGCGGATAGCAAAACCGAAGCCTATGCAGGCAAAACCATGGTGATGGACGCTGCACGGCGTAAAGACAATGGCGAAAATGTTTCGACACTGGCCTCCTGCTGCAAACTGTTCTGCGCCGAAATGGTGGGCCGTGTCGCAGACCGCGCGGTGCAGGTTCACGGTGGGGCGGGTTACATGTCGGAATACGCGGTTGAGCGTTTCTACCGCGATGTGCGGCTATTCCGTATTTACGAAGGCACCACCCAGATTCAACAAATCGTCATTGCTCGCAACATGGTGCGGGAGGCGTCCTAATGGCTTTATCGGTTTCCTACCAAGCGCCGGACGAGGCTATTTTTGGGCGCCTTGCCAGCGAGCTGGTGGCCGAGCTTCCCGAGCGCCTCAGTACCCGCGTGCTTGAAAATGCCAAGCTGCTTGGCGAGCACCCGGCTATAGTGGATGGCACTGTGCGCTGGAGTTATGCGGAGCTTGGTCAAGAAATACACGCCGCTTATGGCTGGTTAAGCGCATTGGGCATTCGCCCTGGCGACCGGATTATGACGGTGAGTGAAAACTGTCGCGCTCTGGTCGTGCTGCTGCTGGCCGCCAGTGAATTGGATGTCTGGGTAGCGATTGTGAACTCGCGCCTGTCAGCACAGGAAGTTGACCTGATTCAGGGCAACTGCCTGCCCCGGCGAGTCTTCTATACCTGTGAAGCATCCCCAGAGGCGTGCCAGCACGCCGAGCGCCACGCGGCTGACCGCTACCAACACCCTCAGTTGGGTGGGCTGGCCATTTCGCCGCTGTATGACAGTGAGCCCGAGCCGGTCTGCGCGAGCGGGGCCGAGCAGGTGGCGGCGATGATCTACACCTCAGGCACCACTGGCACACCTAAAGGCGTCATGCTGACCCATCGTGGCATTCTGTATATTGCCTCAATCTCTGGGGGCATGCGTCATTTAAGCGAAGGGCAGCGGGTCTACGGCGTGCTGCCCATGTCTCATGTGTTTGGCCTCTCTTCGGTATGTATGGGGTCGCTCTATAACGGCGCCTGCCTGTATACCGTGCCGCGCTTCGATGCCGCCCATATGTTGGCGACGCTAAAGCAGGAGCACATTACCGTTCTCCAGGGAGTGCCGGCGATGTATGCCCGGGCGTTAGAGTTTTTAAAACGTGAACAGCGCCCGTTAGAAGCGCCTGATCTAATTTATATGTCAGCAGGAGGTTCACCGTTAGATAGCGACACCAAAGTGCGGGTAGAGGCCGCCTTTGGGCTGACGCTGCATAACGGCTACGGTTTAACCGAGGCCAGCCCTACCATCAGCCAGACCCGCATCGATGACCACCATGCAACTAGCACCGTTGGCCGGGTATTGCCTTTACTTGAGTACCGCCTGGAACCGCTTAGCGACAGCGGAACTGCCGAGCAGCCTGGAGATGAAGTGGGTGAACTATGGGTGCGCGGGCCTAATATTATGAAGGGTTACTTCCGCCAGCCGGAAGCTACCCGCGCCACCCTAACCGAAGATGGTTGGCTCAATACCGGTGATATCGCCAAACTCGATCACCATGACCAACTCTATATTGTAGGGCGTAGCAAAGAGCTGATTATCCGCTCTGGCTTCAATATCTACCCGCCGGATGTGGAAGCGGTGATTAACGAGCACCCTGCGGTAACGCTTACCGCCGTAGTGGGGCGTCAAATCGCCGGTAATGAAGAAGTCGTGGCGTTTGTGCAGTGTGAGCCAGGCGTTGACGTTGATGTGGCGGAGCTAAAGGCGTTTATCGCCGAACGGTTGGCGCCTTACAAACGACCTACTCAAATTGTATTGATGGATACGCTACCTTCCACTGCCAGCGGCAAAATTCTTAAAGGGCGGCTGCGGGATTTAGCCCAGCAGGAGAGCGCCTCATGAGTTCTTCGCAAATACACAGGCCAGATACGCCTCAACAAGCACTTATGGGCTATCACGAGTTGCTAGGTATGCAGGTGGTTGAGTGGCAGCAAGATCGTGCCGTGGTGGAGCTCACTATCGAGCCCAAACATCTAAACCGCAGCGGTAATGTTCACGGCGGTGTATTGGCTTCAATGCTGGATAGCGCTTTAAGCCTTGCCGGTCTGCACTGCGACGTACCGGGCAATATACGCCGGGGAATGACGCTCTCATTAACCACGACCTTTGTGGGCCCCGCCCGGCAAGGTGTGTTGAAGGCAATAGGCACGGTGCGCGGCGGCGGACAGAAAACCTATATGAGCAGCGGTGAGATCGTTGATGAGAAAGGCAATTTAGTGGCCATGGGTGAAGGTTCATTTCGGCGCCGCAGTGGCAGTGAATCGTCTGAAGGCTTCCCGGAAAAAAATACCCATGGAGAAGGCTGAGTGAGCCCAGCCCGCCTGCGGGTTTCTCTGTTACTGCTGGTCACCTTGGCAACGCTGTATCATCTGGTGGTTGGCAGCCTGTTTTGGCAAGCCGTTGGCATTGCCGCGCTGGCGCTCTATCTATTAACGCTTGCTGGCAAGCTAACACGTATGGCCAAAGGGTTACTGCTAGTAGCCTTTATAATGTCGCTGCTAGCGCTCTGGCGTTCACCAAACCCAAGCCAACTGCTGTTTGAAGCCAGTGGACGTTTTGCGTTTTTTGCTACCTTTGTGGTGGCGTTGAGCATGCTACGTTTGCCTGCCTACCGTTCACGGCTGGTGCGCCGCTGTGGGCAGAGCATGCTGCTTCAACCGCCTAGCCGCCGCTACCCGATTTTATCGCTCGGTTCTGCGCTGTTTGGCATTATTCTCAATATCGGTGTGCTTAACTTATTTGCTGCCATGATTGAGAAGAGTAACACCCTAGGCGCGGCCCAAGGGCGTGCCTGGGTGCGAGAAGCTCGCCAGCGGCGCATGATGTTGGCGCTGCTACGTGGGTTTTCCCTGGCGCCACTGATCTCCCCTATGGGCATTGGGGTGGCGGTGGTGCTGTCGAGCCTTCCTCAGGTTACCTGGCTGGCGCTTGCGCCGTATATTTTGGGTGCCGCAGTGCTGATTTTTCTGGCGGGTTGGGCAGTGGATTTTCTCACCGGGCCACATCCCCCTGCCAATAAAGCCTTGGTAGCTGCCCCTTCATTACGCCCGTTGGCCCAGTTCAGTGTGTTGCTGCTAGGGATTGTGGCGCTAGTGTTTAGCCTTGCTTGGCTATTAGAACTGCGCTTACCCATTGCCGCGCTGTTAGGTGCGCCCACGGGGGCGCTGGTTTGGCTTGCCTGGCAGCGGCGTAGGCTTGGCTTCGGTGGGCTGCCTGCCGCGGTTAGCGCGGTGCATCGTCAGTTGCCGTGGCTACTTTCGCCCAGTGCCAATGAGATCGTGGTGCTAGGGGCGGCGGGCTATTTGGGGCACTTATGCGTTGGACTGGTGGACACTCAACAGTTGGCGCCGCTACTAACCGTGTTGAACCAGTGGGGCGCCTTCAATGCCGTGCTGGCGATGCTGATGGTGGTGGGGCTGGCCCAGGTCGGCGTTAATCCTATCGTGACGGTAACGCTGCTGGTGGGGCTGCTACCGCAGTTAGCTATCGAGGGACTAACACCCGCACTGATAGGTGCATCGCTGATGGTGGGTTGGGCGCTGGCGCTAATGTCGTCGCCGATGACGGCATCAATGCTGATTTTATCCCGATTTACCGGTGTGCCCGCCACGCGTATCGGCTACCGCTGGAACGGCAGATTTCTGGTCGCCTCGATTCCGCTATTGGCAGCGAGGTTTGTATGGGCACCCTTTTAAAGGGGGGTAAGAATGAGGAAGCGCTTGACCTTTGTGCAGTGTTTTTTTATTGTTCTTTTTATAAAGTGAAACATAATTCTGCTATGCGAAATCATCTAGGTTGAATATTTTTAATCGCCAGGAGCACGCCTTATGAAAGTACTCGTCGCGGTGAAACGCGTCATCGACTATAACGTCAAAATCCGCGTTAAGGCGGATCATTCGGACGTGGATCTTACCAACGTCAAAATGGCCATGAACCCCTTCTGCGAAATTGCCGTGGAAGAGGCGGTACGCCTGAAAGAGAAGGGCGTGGCGACAGAAGTCGTCGCCGTCACGGTAGGGCCCAAAGCCGCCCAAGAGCAGCTGCGTACGGCGCTGGCGCTGGGCGCCGACCGCGCCATTCATATCGAAACTGACGAGCTCGCCGAATCCCTGGCCGTGGCCAAGCTGCTGGCCAAAGTGGTTGAAGAAGAGCAGCCGGGGTTGGTGGTGCTGGGTAAGCAGGCTATCGACACCGACAACAACCAGACCGGCCAAATGCTCGCCGCGCTGACCGGTCTGCCCCAAGGCACTTTTGCCTCGGAAGTTGCAGTGGACGGTGACAAGGTGCATGTGACCCGTGAAATCGACGGTGGTCTGCAAACCATCGCACTGACGCTACCGGCGATTGTCACCACCGACCTGCGTTTGAATGAGCCGCGCTACGCCAAGCTGCCTGACATCATGAAGGCCAAGAAAAAACCGCTGGATGTGAAAACCCCCGCCGACTACGGCGTCGAGGTCGCCTCCAAGGTCAGTCTGCTCAAAGTCGAGTCGCCCGCCGAGCGCAAAGGCGGCGTCAAAGTCGCCTCGGTAGACGAGCTGATCGACAAACTGAAAAACGAAGCCAAAGTTCTTTGAGATAAGCTCTTTAAGATAAGTGCTTTGAAAACCATACTTTAAGAAAAGAGCTTTGAAAGGAGTTGATGCCATGAGCATTCTGGTACTTGCGGATCTACACGAAGGCCAGCTGGCCGGCGCCACCGCCCACGTCGTGGCGGCCGCCCAAGCCATCGGTGGCGATATTGACGTTCTGGTGGCCGGTGAAGGCGTTCAAGCCGCCGCCGAAGCCGCCGCCAAACTTGACGGTGTAAGCAAAGTGCGCGTTGCGGATAACGCCGTTTACGCCCACCAACTGGCCGAGCCCATGGGCGCGCTGCTGGTCGAACTGGCCGATGGCTACACCCACGTGCTGGCCAGCGCCTCCACTACCGGCAAAAACGTCCTGCCGCGTTTAGCGGCGCTAAAAGATGTTAGCCAGCTGTCGGACGTTATCGCTGTGGATAGCGCCGATACCTTCAAGCGCCCGATCTACGCCGGTAATGCCATTGCCACCGTTAAAAGCGACGACGCGCTGAAAGTGATCACCGTGCGCTCCACCGGCTTTGATGCGGTCGGCACCAGCGGCAGCGCGACGATTGAAACCGTCGACGTAGTGGTGGACAACAGCCAGTCCAGCTTTGTGAAGGAGGAACTGGCGCAGTCGGATCGTCCTGAACTGGGCGGTGCTAAGGTGGTGATCTCCGGTGGCCGAGGTATGGGCAACGGCGAAAACTTCAAGCTACTCGACGGCATTGCCGACAAGCTGGGCGCCGCTATTGGTGCTTCCCGTGCCGCGGTAGACGCCGGCTTTGTACCCAACGATATGCAGGTCGGTCAGACCGGCAAGATCGTTGCCCCGGATCTGTATATCGCTGTAGGCATTTCCGGTGCCATCCAGCACCTGGCGGGCATGAAGGACTCCAAGGTGATCGTCGCGATCAACAAAGACGACGAAGCACCGATCTTCCAGGTGGCGGATTACGGCCTGGTGGGGGATCTGTTTGAGATCCTGCCGGAGCTTGAGAGCAAGCTGTAAATGCTTCTGGCATCCACGTATTGGTCGGAACAACCCGTAGCGGGGGTCTTTCGCCAGGGATGGCGAAAGTAGCGCCCATGGATGGGTTCACAGCGCCCCCGCGTAGGGTTGTTCCGACCATGCCATTGCAGTGTGACATCTTCTTGAAAGGCCCAGAGGGGCCTTTTGCAGTATCACCGCACAATAACAACCAGCGAGTTTCCCATGCTAACGCGCCTAACCGCTTCATTAACCCTGCCGGTGATCGGTTCACCCATGTTTATCGTCTCCGGGCCAGAACTGGTGATTGCCCAGTGCCAAGCGGGCATTCTGGGTGCTTTCCCCGCGCTCAACGCCCGACCTGCTGATGTATTACGTGATTGGCTACAGCAGATCACTCAAACCCTGGCCGACTACGACGAGCAGCACCCCGAACAACCCTCAGCGCCCTTTGCGGTGAACCAAATCGTGCACCCCACCAATGATCGCCTAGAGCACGATGTCGCATTATGCGCCGAGTTCAAGGTGCCGCTGGTGATTACCAGTCTGCATGCGCCTAATCAGGTGGTGAAAAAGGTGCACGCCTATGGCGGGCTGGTGTTTCACGATGTGACCACGTTGAGGCACGCCAAGAAAGCGATCGATGCGGGAGTTGATGGGCTGATACTGGTCTGCCACGGCGCGGGCGGCCATGCCGGGCGGTTAAACCCCTTTGCGTTTGTGGCGGAGGTGCGCCGCTTTTACGATGGCCCGTTAGTGCTGGCGGGGGCGATTAGCAAAGGTGAACAGATCGTTGCCGCCCAGGCGCTAGGCGTGGACTTGGTGTATATGGGCACGCGCTTTATCGCCACCCAAGAGGCAAACGCTCAAGCGGCCTATAAACTGATGGTGCTGGACGCAGCGGCAGGCGACATTGTCTATACCAACCTGTTTACCGGCGTGCACGGTAACTATCTGCGGCAAAGTATCGAGCAGGCGGGATTGGATCCTGATGCGCTGCCTGAAGGTGATAAAACCGCTATGCGTTATGGCTCAGGGGGGAGCAGTAAGGCAAAAGCGTGGCGGGATATCTGGGGCGCGGGGCAGGGCGTAGGCGCTATTGCCTCTATGCACAGCGTGGCCGAAGAAGTGGCCACGCTGCGCCAGGATTACCAGAAAGCGTTAGATCATTTACGGCGGCTTTGACGAAACGCCGCCACCCGGGTGTGAAAATCTTCCGACGCTTTGCACTGATCTTGAAGCTCGCCCTCTAATTGCATCGTGTCATTTAGCGGGCGCTGGGCAGCTTCCCGTAAGGCGCGTTTGGTAGCGCTTAGCGCCTGGGGCGATTGACTCACAAGTGCTTGCGCCAACGACCGAGCTTCCATTAGTACTTGGTTATCTTCGACAACCCGGTTGGCCAGGCCCAGTGCCACGCATCGCTCTGCCGAAATGGACGTCGCTAGGGCAGCCATTTCAAATGCCCTAGCATGGCCAAGCTGGCGCACCAGATGCCAGCAGGCACCGCCGTCGGGGATGAGCCCAATATTGATAAAGGCAAGCTTCAGGTAGGCGGAGTGGCCCATCACCACCATATCGCTGGCGAGCACATAGGAAACACCGATGCCCGCAGCCGCACCGCTAACCGCTGCAATCACCGGCTTATTCATTGCCATTAGGCTACGCAGGGCAGGCAGAAAGAGCGTTTCCAGCCGTTCGCTCGCAGGCTGAGACGTTGCCTTCTCAAACTCTGCCAGGTCAGCGCCGGCGCAAAACGCACTACCTTCACCTCGCAGAATCACACAGCGAACTTGCTCATTGTCTGCCACCACCGCCAGCGCCTCGTTGAGTGCCAGGGCGGTGGCTTCATTCAGCGCATTGCGTACTTCGGGGCGTGCAATGGCCACTTCTACGATGCCGTTTTCAATAGCGCTGACAGTCACTAACTCGCCGACGTAATCTGGCATGTATCGCTCCCTAATTAGCTTTTCTGGCAACGTTCTCAGGCAACCTTTAACAGCTCGCTGACCGTTTCGAGATGATAGTCGCTGTCGCCCAGGTAGTGATCGAACATTACCAGATGCTTGGCGTAGTTCGCGACATAGCACTCTTCGGTCATACCCATCGCCCCATGCAGCTGGATCGCCTGTTCGGCAATAAAGCGAGCCGACTCGCCACAGTAGGCTTTGGCCGCGGCAATTTTGTAATCCCGTTCGCTGGCAGGGAGTGCGAGGCTAGTGGCGGCTAAAATCGCCATGGAGCGAGACTGCTCCAGGTGCAGGTGCATATCTACCATACGGTGCTGCAGGGCCTGAAAGGTCGAAAGCGGTACGCCAAACTGCTTGCGCTCTTTTAAATAAGCGAGCGTTTGGTCGCAGGCCTCCTCCATTGCGCCGATGGCTTGGGCGCAGAGCGCTGCTCGGCCAACGGCCAGCACCTCCGCTAGCTTATCGCTAACATCTTCACTCAGGCAGTTGGTTAACGGCAGCTTGACGCTGTCCAGGGTCAGGTCACCGGCGGGCTGATCGTCGATAGTGCGATATAGGTGCGTCGATGTGCCCGGTGCATCAGCGGGCACAATAAACAGCCCTAGCTTGCCGTTAGCTAATCGGGCACTGACCAGCGTACCCGCAGCGGCTTCAAGGTTAAGTACCACGTGTTTTTTACCATTTAACTGCCATTGGTCGCCTTGCTGGGTAGCCTGGGTAGATACCGTAAAGGCGTCGTAACGGGCGCCAATCTCCTGCCAGGCAAGCGCCAACTGATGCTCACCTTCAAGTAGTGGGGCTAGCCATCGGGTTTGCTGTTCGCTGTTGGCGGTAACGGCCAGCAGTTGGCCGGGCAGCACTAGGCCAGCCAGATAGGGCTCGGGCACTAAGCCTCGTCCCAATGCCTGCATAATAATCATCAGGTCGGTGCCATCGCCGCCTAGCCCGCCTACGTCTTCGCTGAAGGACATATGCAGCAAACCCAGCTCGGCAAAGGTGCGCCATAGTGCAGAAGCGCGGTTTGGAGCAGCGGCTAGCATAGCGCGGCGCTGCTCGGGGGAAACCTGGTCGGCCACCAAACGGGTGAGCGTTTCTTCGAGCATGCGCTGCTCGTCGGTTAAAGCAAAATCCATGGTGACCTCACATGTTTAAAATGGTTTTGGCGACGATACTTTTCTGTATCTCGTTGGCACCGCCATAAATCGACAGCTTGCGACGGTTGAAGTACTGGGCGCTGGCGGCCGCGCTTTGGGCGCGCTCGTCATCCAGGCTGCCTTCGCCATGCAGGAAGTCGGGGAAAAATGGCAGTGCGGCGGGGCCAAGGGCACGGCGGGTGAGTTCGCTTAGCTCCTGGCGAAGCTCTGAGCCACGTACTTTCAGCAGCGAGCTCTCTGCGCCGGGTACGCCGCCATCCCGGGCCGCGGCAATCACGCGCAGGTTGGTCACTTCTAGCGCCATAAGTTCGAGTTCCGCTTTCACTACCCGCTGGCGGAAGCTGGGTAATTCCAGCAGCGGCTTGCCACGATGTTGAATCCGGCTAGCCAAGGATTTTAAGTGACGCAGCGCCTGTTTGGCGTGACCAAGCCCCGCAATCCCCGTACGTTCGTGGGTGAGCAGGAACTTAGCGCAGGTCCAGCCCTGGCCCTCTTCACCAACGCGATTTTCAACCGGCACGCGAACATTGTCTAAAAAGACTTCATTGACCTCATGGGCGCCATCCAAAGTGATAATTGGCCGCACGGTGATACCGGGGCTCTGCATATCAATCAGCAGAAAGCTGATGCCAGCCTGCTTCTTGGCGTCTGGGTCGGTGCGCACTAGGCAGAACAGCATGTTGGCGTGCTGGCCCAGGGTAGTCCAGGTTTTCTGACCATTGACGATATAGTGGTCGCCATCACGCACGGCGCGGGTATTTAGGCCCGCTAAATCAGAGCCAGCGCCGGGCTCTGAGTAGCCTTGGCACCACCAATCCTGATTGCTCAAAATGCGCGGCAGGTAGTGCTGTTGCTGCTCGACACTGCCGAATTTCATGATGACGGGAGCCACCATGTTAACGCCGAAGGGTACGACTGTAGGTGCATGGGCAGCAGCACACTCTTCGTCGAAAATATGCCGCTGTACCGGCCCCCAGCCTGGGCCGCCGAACTCTTTTGGCCAGTTAGACGCCAACCAACCCTGTTCGCTAAGAATATTCTGCCAGCGCAGGTAGTCATCAGCGCGCAGATGGCGGCCCAAGCGCACGCGCTGGCTGATATCGCTGGGCAGTGCATCGGCTAGAAAGCGGCGTACCTGTTCGCAAAATGCCTGCTCTTCGGGGCTAAAGGTGAGGTTCATGGTCTATACATCCTTAGCAGCAGTTGAGAGCGTGGCCTGGCGGTGTGGCCCTCCTAGGTGACGCGGGTAGCCAAACGCTTCCACCGCGAGTAAATCGATGTCACTTTCCCGGTAGCAGAAGCCCTGTTCCGCTATATTGATACTTGCCTGTTCAAGCGCTGACTGCTTTTCACTGGCTGAAGCTTGCTGAATGGCAGCATGCATCGCGCGAAGTATGCTTTTTTGTTGGCTGACCACGATGTTTAGCCGCAATGCTTTAAGGGTCAGTGCGGCTCGCTGCTGAGTAAGTGGCTCTGCGCTTACATTGACTAACTCACCTATTTGGCCATTTTCAGCAATGATCAGGCTTAGTGCACTAGCGGTGGAGCAGGCACTGCCAATCTCTTCCAGTGCAACAACCGGGCAATTCGCGAGGGAATCCTGAGTCGTATTTGGCCCCAGTAGGCAAAGCTCGGTGGCCTCGTTGGATGCGTTGGTTAAGCTAATGCCTGCCTTTTGCGCGGCCTTTTGCAGGCGTTCAAAGAGCGGATGCTCACCAATCAGCGCAACGTGTTTAAAAGCACTGGCTTTCTCAACGTCGGGCACTAGGTGCGGGCTGCGTGCGGCAAAAAACAGATGAATAAGCCCGGCGCGCTGGGGGGAGTCCATACAGGCTAGAAACAGCTCCCGCTCGCGGCGTAACCCAGCCTCCAGTGACTCGGCATCCACGCAGGCCTGAATCGTTTCGACAATGCGAAACGGCGAGAACAGTTCGGAAGACTGTTGGTTAAGCTGATCCAACGTCTTAGTGATGGCCTGGGGGTTCGCCGCCGGGGCAGGAAGTTGGCCGGTGATACGGGGCGTTTGGGCGCCTGCCAGCACTTCCTGGGCGGCCGCTAAACCCGCTTCAAGCGGCGTTTCAGCACTGCTAATAGCGTCGATAATGCCTGCCTCAAGTGCTTCTTCTGCTTCCACAAAACGCCCGCTGGTGATCATCTCTAAGGCGCGCTCAACGCCTACTAAACGCGGCAAACGCTGGGTGCCACCAGCGCCGGGCAGTAGACCCAGCTTAACCTCCGGAAGACCCACTCGGGTTCCCGCCAGTGCCACTCGGTAGTGGCAACCGAGTGCCACTTCCAAACCGCCGCCCAGGGCCGTGCCGTGCAGGGCGGCGATCAGCGGTTTTGGGCAGGCTTCCAGGTGGGTAATCACATCGGGCAGCAGGGGGCTTTGAGGCGGCTTACCAAACTCACGGATATCCGCCCCGGCAATAAACGTGCGGCCATCGGCTAGCACGACCAGCGCTTTAGCATCTGCGTCGGCAATACCTTCTTTGAGCGCGTTGACTAAGCCGCTGCGCACGGCGTGCCCCAAGGCGTTAACCGGCGGGTTAGCAATTTGGATAACGCCTATATCACCGTGGCGTTGGTAGTGAACGGACATAGTTAGGCTCTCGTATTTCGTATGATAGTGAATTGAAAAATAACCTTGGCGTTCCATCTGCTAAGCAGCAGAGGCGCTATGCGATCGCCGATGGTGGCGCTGGCTTAAGCGTGCCATCAAAACACCGGGTACCAGCGCGGCAGCGGCCAGACCGATCAATTCCCACTGGCTAAGTGGCACCATCCCACCACCAGGTAGCGCCAGTAGTAGGCCTGCGATCAGTATCAGGGCACGAATAACGATCTCTTGCAGTGCGCCATAGCCCAGTCGACCAACCCCCATCAGGTAGCCCTGCATGGCAGAGGCAAACAGGATGATGCCGATGACCGCCTGGATAAAGACAGCCACGATCATCAGCGGCGCACCCTGCATAATCAGCGCGGGGTTGAGTACGAATAGGAAGGGAATAAAGTAGATCACGCTACCTAGCCGCATGGCCTGCAGGCCCGTTTCCATGGGCCGGGCACCGGCCACGGTGGCGGCGGCAAAGGCACCCAGGGCGACCGGCGGAGTAATAAAACTCAGCATGCCCCAGTAAAGGATGAACATATGCACCGCCATGGGATCCAACCCTCCGCCTTGAATCAGCGCGGGGGCTAGCGCAACGGCGAGGAAAATATAGGCGGCCGTCACGGTCATGCCAATGCCGAGCACGAAACTGGTCACGGCGCCCATAATCAGCAGCAACGGCACGCTGCCGCCGGCAATATTGATAAAGTCGTTAGCGATGGTGCCGGAAAGGCCGGTCATCGAAAGTGCACCCACCAGCATGCCCACGCCAGCCAAAATAGCGATTAACTCGGCAAACAGCTTGGCCGCAGACGACAGCGTATCGGCTACATCCTTCCAGCCCCAGCGGTTATGTTTGGAAAGCTGGTTCAGCACCAACAGCAGCGCGGTGGCGTAGAAAGGTGCCACGGCTTCGCGCTGCATAATCAGCAGCATCCAAACTAATAAAGCAAAGACAAAAATAAAGTACCAACCCTCTTTGAGGGTTTGCCATAGCGAAGGCAGTTCAACGGCGGGCAAGCCTTTAATGTCGTGGCGGGCCGCGTAGGCATCAATCTGAATAAACAGACCCAGGAAATACAGAATCGAAGGAATCACGGCGGCCAGCGCCACAGCGGAGTAGGGAATGTCCAAAAACATCGCCATGACAAAAGCGGTGGCACCCATAACAGGGGGCATCAATACACCGCCGGTTGAGGCGCAGGCTTCTACACCGCCCGCAAAGGAGCGGCTCATACCGATACGACGCATGGCGGGAATCGATAGCACGCCGGTGGTCAATACATTACTGATCACGCTGCCGCTCATGGAGCCCATCAGGCCACTGGAGAAAATCGACACCTTAGCAGGGCCGCCGCGTACATGACCCAGGAGCGCAAAGGCCAGATTAATAAAAAACTTACCGCCGCCGCTTTTCTGCAGCACGACACCAAAGACCAAAAAGCCGATCACCAGGCCCGCGAACGCCTGCAGCGGCACCCCCATGATGCTTTCGGTGCTCATGGTGTGGTACATGGCGGTTTGTTCAAGGGTGGAAGGAAACGCCTGGATCGGGCCAGGGACGATATCGGCCACCAGCGGATAGAGCGAGAATACCCCGGCAATAATCGCAATGGGTAAACCACCCGCCCGGCGTGCTGCTTCGACAATCAGCAGCCAGTAGGCGTAGCTGGCATAAATGGCGATTTCGGGCGCTGAAAAGGCCCAGCCGCGCTCCAAAATAGGTACTGCGTTGTAAACAAAATAGCCGCCAACGATAAGCGTGATGGCGCTCAATGTGTAGTCGTACCAGGGAATAGGCTGCTCTTGTTGGCGACTGCGCATGGGCCAAAGCAAAAACACCAGCGGTAGCAGCAGCGCCACAACGGCATAGTAGAACTGCGTTTCCAAGCCGGTTACGAACGTCAGTAAGCCAACGTTGAAAAGATAATCCAGCGTCATCGCCATCAAAATGACGGTGACCGTGGCGGGAATCCAGCGCAGTGCAGTAGGAAGCTGACGAATTTGGCTGATCTTTTCTTTAACCTGCTGATTATTGGCAGGCGAGGTATCTGTGGTCATGGGGGGGACATCCGTCAATCAGCAGGGGGCGGCAAGTGCCGCCCCGTGGTGTATCACTCGAAGATCGGTTCGAAACCGGCATCGCTCAGCGCGGTGGCACGGGCTTCCATCCAGCCGGTAGTAAATGCCTCATCTTCACTGGGTGCGTCCTGCATAAAGCTTTCCCAGGCGGTTAGCAGCACGTTCTGACGCTCAACGAGCTTGTCCTGATGAGCCTGCATTTCATCGGTCCATACATCGATTTCTTTGTAGTACTCCACGACCGCATCGTGGAACGGCACTACCCATTGAAGATCTTGTTGCTCTAGTGCATAGCCAAGTGCGCCTGGAGCGTTGTCTTTATAGTCATCAAAGTTTTCCTGCATGGCCTTGATCAGGCCATAAGCCACGTTGTCGTCCAGGTCTTGGTTGGCGACAACAATAGGGTAAGGGTAGCTAGCGCTAGGCACCGGGTTTTCGGCGCTGATGCCGCCTGCCCCGGAAGTGACTTCGTGAGGACGGAAGTAGGGCGCCACCGCAGCCATACGCTCCCAGCCGGCTTCGTCGTTGGGGTCTAGCACTGGCCAGCTAATGCCGCGAGGGCTACTGGCCAACTGCTGGGCGGGCGGGGTGACCGTTGTGGTAAAGGAGGCATCCACATCGCCAGCGATAATGCCGTCGAACGAGCGGCCGTAGCCGGGGTAATCAACCCGCTCTACGTCATCCCAGGTTAAACCGCCAAAGGCGAGGTACGCCTCTGTGCCTTTATTGAGCGCATCGTCGCCACGGATATAGGCGATGCGTTTGCCCGCCAAGTCAGCGGGCGTTTCAACATCCAGGTCGCCCGCGACCGCAAGGGAGAGGCCAAAAGAGGCGGTGGAAGTGGTAATCACGCGCAGCGGCTGAGGGCCCCAGTCACGGTCGGCAAACATCATCACACCTTCCGCTCCGTAGTAGCTGGCGATCCCACAGGCGCAAAGGTCAACGCGGCCCTGCTTGAGCGGCGTCATGCGTGATACATCGTTATCACCCGGCAGAATACGTACAGACGAATCGTATTTGTTCTGCAACATATTGCCGATGGCGACGGCTTGGGCATAGCCGCTTGAGTTGGTGCCATAGGCCGTCCAGGCCATGGTGCCGGGCAGTTCAATTTCGTTGGCGTGGCTGACGGCTGCGCCGAGTAGCGATAGAGGTAAGGCGGCAATAAGTAGGCGTTGAGCGAAGGGACGCATTGGGATGCTCCTTTATTGTGGTTGTAGTGACGTTGATGGTGACGTTTAGTTGCTGGTTATTTGATTGAATGTGTTTTGCTGTGCGGTATTGTATTTTGCTTAATGGTCGGGTGATAGTAGAGAAGCCGCTGGGTGGCTGTCAATGCCGTTGTCATCAGAAGTGTCCGTTAGTAAACAACAGGCATAAAAAAACCAGGCAAAAGCCTGGTTTTTCAGAGCGGTAGCGAGAGCAATACTGTTAAGAAAACTCACGCCAAGCGGCGTAGGTGCTTAGAAATACCCGTCCGGTCAGTGCATCCAGAAAGTCACTCTTCTTAAGCTGATCCATTACCGGGCCTTTGACCTCGGATAAATGCAGTTTTACATCGGAGTCTTTTAAACGGGCGTTGATCGCATCCAGGCTCTCTAGCGCCGAGGCATCGATCAGGTTGACCGCCGAACAGATCAGCACAACGTGCTCAAGCTCGGGTTGGCTCGCCACCAGGTTATAAACGGTGTCTTCCAAATAGCGTGCATTGGCAAAGTAGAGGCTCTCATCGATGCGCAAGAGGGCAACGGTATTGACCGTTTCGACATCGTGGCGGGTAGTGTTTCTAAAATGTTCGGTACCGGGCACACGACCTACCAAGGCGCTATGGGGGCGGCTGGTGCGGTACAAAAATAGCGCAATAGAAAGTGTCACACCGCTAATGATGCCGGCTTCAACGCCTTCGCACAGCGTGAGTAGAATCGTCACCGCCATGGCGGCAAAGTCGCTGCGGGAGTAGCGCCAGGTTTGGCGCAGCATGGGGATGTCTACCAGTGTCAAAATCGAGACGGTGATTGTTGCGGCCAGGGTCGCGATGGGCAGATAGTAGAGCCAACCGGTAAACGACATGGTGACCAGCGCAATACCTAGCGCCGCAAAGGCACCGGCGGCAGGTGTTTGCGCACCCGCATCGTAGTTAATAACGGTGCGGGACAGACCACCGGTTACCGGCATACCACTGGAAAACCCGGCGGCTAAATTGCTGGCGCCCAGGCCCACTAGTTCCTGATTGGGAGAGATGCGCTGGCGCCGTTTAGCGGCCAACATCTGGCCCATGGAGACCGACTCCACAAAGCCGACCAGGCTAATCAGCAGCGCTGGGATTAGCAGTGCCCGCCATAGCGAGTAGTCCGCCCAAGGAAAGCTTAACGAGGGTAAACCACCGGGAATTTGCCCTACCACGGAGACGCCTTTATCGGCCAACTGCCAATGCCAGGTCACCAGGGTGGTAATCACGACCGCAAAGACTGGCCCCGCTTTGGCGATCAAGTCCGCCAGAGTGCGTGGCAGGCCCAGCGTGAGCAGGGCGGCTTTACCGTGGCGCCGCATGGCAATCAAAAACAGCAGGGTTCCACTGCCAATCAGTAGGGTGGGTAAGTTAAAGGTGGTTAAGTTTGGTACCAGGGTGATAAGACGTTCCACCAGGGTAAAGCCACTGCTCTCAACCCCCAGTAGGCTGCCAAGCTGGCTGGCCGCAATCAAAATACCCGACGCCGTTAAGAAGCCGGAGATAACCGGGTGGCTTAAAAAGTTGCTGAAAAAGCCCATTTTCAGCAGCCCCATCACGACCAGCATGCCACCGGAAAGCAGTGACAGGATCAGCGCTGCCTGTAAGTAGGTCTCCGTACCCGCGGCTGCTACTGAGGAGAGCGCGGCACCGGTCATCAGCGCGATGATTGCCACCGGCCCGACCGCGAGGGTTTTACTGGTGCCAAACAGGGTATAGATCAGTTGAGGCAGGATGCTGGCGTACAGGCCTACCACCGCGGGTAACCCGGCCAGCAGCGCATAGGCCAGCGATTGGGGAATGACCATCACGGTGACGATCAAGCCCGCCAAAAGGTCTGCCCCCAATAGGCGTTTATGGTAGTGGGGGAGCCATGTCAGGATCGGCAAGTAGCGCTTTAGCATGGGGTCCTGGTGTTGTAGAAGTGGCAGAACCAAGAGAGTAAGGGATATTCCATTTCATTGCAGTGCTTATATTCATTTTTACTGCGGTAACCCAATGATGACCAAGCGCTTATAGGATTTGTGTCTTCTCCAAAAGTGCTACTTCCTTCCCCCAAAGTGCTACTTCTTTCATAAGCGTTACACGCTAAGCTTAGTCGCAAAGGGGGTTGAACCCCTCAGAAGTAGTATTTTCGATACTCAATAACATCAATAAAAGAGTACAGCTCATGCACTTACTGCGATTGTGTGTTCCGGTGCTGTTTGTAGTGCTGTCGATAGGGCTTGCCATACAAGGAGGGCTCTGGCGTTATCTGGCACTTCTATTCGCCGCGCTAGGCGGTGGCGCTATGCTACTCAGCGTACTGGAAGGCGTCTACCGAGCCGACCAACGTCGCCTGGAACAGCATCGGCTTGGCTTTAAGCCACTGCGTGATTACCATTCGCTTCGCGCCATGGCCTACAGGTTAATGAACCGCGCTAGCAGCACAGCGATTGCCTCGGCAGAAGTGTCGCACTATGCCGATCTGATGGATCAGCGCCTCTCAAAGCAAGAAACCATGGCTCGTGAAGCTTCATCGAGCATGACGGCCATTAATGCAGCCATTATGCAGGTGAGTGCCAGCGCCAGCCAAGTGGCAGCGCTGGCAGAGAGCGCCCGGGAGGCCAGTCATCACAACCATGCTGAACTGGACGATATTATTCAGGACATGAGCGATGTTGCCGACCGCTCAAACCAAGCGCTGAAAATGCTAACCGCGCTGAACGATAAAATTGAGCGTGTACGTAACGTTACTTCCATGATTGAGGATATCGCCGAACAAACCCATCTGCTGTCGCTCAATGCGTCAATTGAAGCGGCCCGAGCGGGTGAACACGGGCGAGGGTTTGCAGTCGTCGCCGGCGAAGTGCGCAACCTGGCACTCAAGACCTCTACCGCAACGCAAAGTGTCGATGAGCTGGTTAAGGATATGCATCAGAGCGGCCAGTCGGTCGTCGCCACTATGGGCCAGTTAATGACCCGTATCAGCAAGCGCTCCAAGGGGCTACAAGTGGTCGGCAACAGTCTGGGTACGATGACTCAAGAATTCGACCAAGTGCAGAGGGAAATTACCCGTGTTGCCGATGCCATGGAAAACACTCGCCAACATAGTCAAACCGTGGCGGACAGCCTGAGCCAGTTGGAAGATGATGTCGATGAAGGCAATCGTAATATGCATGATTTGGCCGAGCAGGCCCGGGCATTGATGGAGGCTGCCGAAGGGGTCGATGGTGAACTGGCTCAACAGCATTTGGAGGGTCGCCACCAGCAGGTATTCCACGCTGCACGATTAACCGCCGATAAGTTGGGTAAGCTGCTGGAAAAAGCGATTGCCCGCGGGGAGCTTTCAGACACCCACCTGTTCCAGCCTCATTATGAACAGATTCCGGGTACGCAGCCGCCGCAATATAAAACCGGCTTTGATAGTTTCACTGATAGGTACCTGCCCGATTTGCAAGAGCCTTTGCTCACGCAGCTAAGCTTAAGCTATGCCATTGCCTGTGACCGTAAAGGCTATGTGCCGACCCATAACAAAGCGGTCAGTCTTGCACCAACCGGTGACTACGCGCACGATTTAAAGTTCTGCCGCAACAAACGCATTTTCGATGACCCGACGGGCAGCCGATGTGGGGCTCATGAAAAGCCGCTGCTACTGCAAACTTACAAGCGCGATACCGGCGAAATCATGCACGACCTCTCTGTGCCGGTGTATGTGCAGGGTAAGCACTGGGGCGGATTCCGGGTTGGCTACCAGCCTGAGCGTGATATAGCGACTCCCCCTGCGTTGCAGTCAGAGGCCGCCCCAGTGCCACCGCTTGCACTAACTAGCCGCAGCGTAGCGCGGGCGTGACTGCCACGCCGACCAGGAGTAGAGCGCGAGCCCGATCCAAATAAGCACAAACGTTGCCAACTGAATAAGGCCCAGGGGCTCGCCGAACACGGTTAAGGCAATCAGAAACTGAATGCTGGGGTTGATGTACATCAAAAAGCCCAGAGTTGCCAAACGCAACCGGCGTGCCGCGCCGGCAAAGGCCATTAACGGCAGCGCGGTCAAAGCCCCACTGGCGATCAGCAGGCCAGTCGATGACGTATCTTGAAGAAAATGCGAGCTGCCGTTCCAGCTTAACCAGGTCAAGGCGATCAGGGCGAGTGGGAATAGCAACAGGGTTTCCACAAACAGTCCCGATAATCCGTCCAGTGGCACCTGCTTACGAAACAGGCCGTAACTGCCGAAGCTTAACGCCAGTAGTAGACTAAGCCAGGGCAGTTCACCCAGCATCACAAACTGCGTGGCAATGGCCACGCTGGCCAAGCCCAAGGCGACCAGCTGCAGCTTGGCCATCACTTCCCGAAGTACCAGCATGCCTAGCGCGACGTTCACTAATGGCGTTAAGAAGTAGCCCAGGCTCGCCTGCAATACCTGCTTCGACTCCACTGCATAAATATAGATACCCCAGTTAAACGCAATCAATAGCGCACAGGCCAACACCCGACCAAGCCGCTTGGGTTCCCCCAATGCGGTGACAACGGGCGGCCAGCGGCGCAGAAGGGTAATCAAGCCGACCAGAAATAGACACGCCCAAATGATACGGTGAATCAATATTTCAAAGGCGGGAATGCCGTCAAACAGGGCAAAAAATAGCGGAAAGCAGCCCCACATGGTGTAGGCGGTTAGCCCATACATAACGCCTTTGACGGCATCAGGGTCGCGTGTTGGAGTAGGAAGCATAGCAGCCTCATTATTTAAAGATGCTAATCTAGCATAAACGTTGTCTTGAGACTGACGAATTGGAGGTGTTAAGTGAGTCAACTTAGGAACACGCTAGTGCAGTGTGATCTGCGCTGGGAAGATCCCCAGGCCAACCACGCTCATCTTGAGAAGTTGCTGGGCGAGCTGGATAGCCGCGACACGGATCTTATTGTATTGCCTGAGATGTTTGCCACTGGCTTTACCATGAATTCCCGCGAAATGGCCCAGCCGATGGCGGAAAGTCAAAGCGTTGCCTGGCTACAGGCCCAAGCGAAGGCACGCAACTGTGTGATGACCGGCAGCGTGGCGATCGAAGAGGACGGTGAGTTTTATAACCGCTTGATTTGGGCAACGCCGGAGGGGGTGTTAACCCACTACGATAAGCGTCACCTATTCCGTATGGCCGGTGAGCATGAGCGCTACGGTATGGGCAGTGAGCGTAAAGTGGTAGAGCTCAATGGCTTTAAGCTGCTGCTGAGCGTTTGCTACGACCTGCGTTTTCCGGTCTGGATGCGCCAGCAGCCAGCAGAAGGGGAGCATTTCGAGTATGATGCGCTGCTGTGTATCGCCAACTGGCCAGCACCCCGTCGTCACCCTTGGCGCACGCTGCTGCAGGCCCGTGCGGTCGAGAACCTAAGCTATGTCATTGGCGTAAACCGCGTTGGAGAAGATGCCAAAGGGCTTGCCTATAGTGGCGATTCCCTGTTGGTGGACTTCAAAGGCGAACCGCTCATTGATCAACCTGCCCATACCCCGTTTATAGAAACGGGCACGCTGGATAAAACTGCCCTTGATGCTTTTCGTGAAAAATTTCCTGCCTGGCAAGATGCCGACCACTTTCAACTGCTGCCAGGAGTGGGTTAATGATGCGCCTTGATCGCTTTTTGAGTGAAACCACGCCATTAACCCGTAGCCTGGCTAAGCGGGCACTCAAAAATGGTGAGGTAACCCTCAACGGCGAGCCGATCAAGCAGTCGGCGACCCAGATCGATACCGATAACGATGTGGTGGTGCTCAACGGCGAGCGGTTGGCGCTGGTTGGCTTGCGCTACATTATGCTGCACAAGCCCGTCGACGTTGAATGCAATGCCCGCCGCGGACTCTATCAGCGCGCGATAGATCTGATAGATCTGCCCAAAGCCGATCGGTTACAGCCGGTAGGGCGGTTGGATGTGGATACCACGGGACTGCTGCTATTAACCGATGATGGCCAGTGGTCGCACCGTGTCACGTCACCGCGCCATCGCTGCGCCAAGGTGTATATCGCCGAGCTAGCGGAACCGATGGAAGGTGCGACGGCGGAGTGGGCGATTGGTCAAGTCGCCGATGGCCTGATGCTGGATGGAGAGGAGACCCCGACGCAGCCCGCAACACTTAGGCTGCTTTCGCCCACCCAGGCAGAACTCACCATTACCGAAGGGCGCTATCACCAGGTGAAGCGTATGTTTGCCGCCTTGGGCAATCACGTGAATTCACTGCACCGCAGCTCTATCGGTGATTTGGCTTTGGATGCCAACCTGGCGCCCGGCGAGTGGCGAGAATTAACCGCCGACGAAATCGCGCTTTTCTGAGTCCTTGCTTAAGGTCTCTATTAGCCGCTTCCCAAAAGGGTAAGCGGCTTTATTTTATCTGGATATTTATACCGTTATCTTAGTTCTGCCACCAACAATAGCAAGTATCGTGACTCGATAAAGTTAGTAAGTCAGAACTAGTGAGTCAGATGCGCAGCGGCAATCAACGCTTGAGTATAAGCGTGCTGTGGCGCTGAAAGCACCTCTAGGCAGGGGCCTTGTTCGACCACTTCGCCATCCTTGAGCACCATAATACGGTGTGCCATAGCACGCACAACGGCTAAGTCATGGCTTATGAATAAATAACTTAGCTGACGGCGTGCCTGCAGATCGCGCAACAGGGTGACTAGCTGCTTCTGCACGGTACGGTCTAACGCCGAGGTTGGCTCATCCAGCACCAATAGTTCCGGTTCTAAGATAATCGCTCTTGCCACGGCAATGCGCTGGCGCTGACCGCCGGAGAACTCGTGGGGGTAGCGCGCGGCACAGCTCTCGGGCAAACCTACCTCGTGCAGCGTTTGATTAACCCGCTGGGTGACTTCTTCAGTGGTGAGATGGGGGTAGTGAAAGCGCAGCCCCTCGCTGACGATATCAAACACTGGCATACGCGGTGAAAGCGCGCCATAGGGGTCTTGAAACACCATTTGCAGGCGATGGCGGTGGCGGCGTAACGCATCGCCGGTTAGGGCGCTTAGTTTATCCTTGCCAAGGGTAACATCGCCTTGGCTAGTGACCAGCCGCATGACCGCTGACGCCAGCGTGGTTTTACCTGAGCCGGATTCACCGACAATGCCCAGGGTTTCCCCTGGCGCGATTTGGAAATCTATTGGATGCACCGCCACAAAAGCAGGGGGCTGGCGCTTAAATAAGCCGGTCTTAGGGCGCTTAAAGCTCACGCTTAATTGACGAGCGGTCAGTAGCGGCGCTGTATGCTCTATAGCTTGGGGCCTACCTTCCGGCTCAGCGGCCAGTAGCGCTTTAGTGTAATCGCTTTGAGGGTGCTGAAAGACCTGCTCCACCGGGCCGATTTCTTGAATACGTCCCTGGTACATCACGCAAATGCGATCGGCATGGCGGCGCACCAGGTTTAAGTCGTGGCTGATAAACAGCATGCCCATGCCATGATGATCGCGTAGTTCACGCAGCAGGGCGAGAATCTCCTGCTGTACCGTGACGTCCAGCGCGGTGGTGGGCTCATCGGCAATCAGCAGTGAGGGATTGTTGGCAATCGCCATGGCAATCATCACCCGCTGGCGCTGCCCACCCGAGAGCTGGTGGGGCCAGGCATCCAACAATTCGTCCGGGCGCGGTAGTTTCACTTGTTCCAACAGTTCTTTGCAGCGTTCCCGGGCCGCCTGGCCCCGCAGTCCTTGATGCAGCCGCAAGGCCTCACCAATCTGCTTGCCCACCCGATGCAGGGGGTTGAGCGAGGTCATCGGCTCCTGGAAGATAAAACCGACGCGATTGCCACGCACCGTGTTCCACTCAGTTTCCGTTAAAGTGGCCAGATTGGTATCACCTAGCCAGCGTTCGCCTTGAACGCTGGCATTACTGGGCAGCAAATTCACCATGCCCAGCGCCGATACCGATTTACCCGAGCCGGACTCACCGACAATGGCCAGGGTTTCACCTGCATGGAGGGTGAGTGAGAGTGAGTGAACCACCGGGGTGCTATCAAAAGTGACATCAAGGTGTTCAATGCGCAGCAGGGGATTAGGCATGCTGAGTCTCCTGAGCTGGGCCTGCTTGGCGCTGTTGTACGTGGCGGGGATCAAAGGCGTCGCGCAAGCCCTCGCCGATAAATACCAGCAGTGACAGCATGATCGCCAAGGTCATAAACGCCGTGATGCCCAGCCAAGGGGCGTGTAGATTATTTTTGCCTTGGGCAGCAAGCTCACCCAGCGAGGGAGCACCCGGCGGCAGGCCGAAGCCGAGAAAATCCAGAGCGGTCAAGGTGCCAATGGCGCCGGTAAACAGAAACGGAATAAACGTCAGCGTGGCGACCATGGCATTGGGTAGCACGTGACGCCACATGATTAAACGTGACGGCAAGCCCATGGCTTTGGCCGCGCGCACATACTCCAAATTGCGTGCACGCAGGAACTCGGCACGCACGATATCGACCAGGCCCAGCCACGAAAAGAGCAGCATAATCCCCAGCAGCCACCAAAATCCCGGCTGAACAAAGCTGGCTAAAATAATCAGCAGGAATAGCACCGGTAAGCCGGACCAAATTTCAGTGAATCGCTGACCGATCAAATCAATTTTGCCGCCAAAGTAGCCCTGCACACCGCCCACTACCACACCGACGACTAGTGATCCTGCGGTGAGTGCCAGTGCAAAGGCTACCGAGAGTCGAAAGCCATAAATCACCCGTGCGGTCACATCCCGCCCTTGGTCATCGGTGCCCAGCCAGTGGCGGCTATCCGGCGGGGCCGGAGAAGGGCGGGTCATATTCATGTCCAGGGTCTGATATGAAAACGGAATAATGGGCCATAGCGCCCAGCCATGATCATCAATTTGTTGCTGAACAAAGGGATCCAGATAGTCCGTTCGGGTCGGTAGAAAGCCGTCAAACTCGGTTTCTGGGTAGTCCACCAGCATGGGAAAGTACCACTGGCCGTCGTACTGCATGATGATCGGTTTGTCGTTGGCAATTAGCTCGGCAAACAGGCTAAGAATAAACAGCGTGGCAAATAACCAAAGTGACACCCGGGCACGGCGATTGGCTTTAAAAGCGGACAGTCGACGGCGAGTGATAGGCGATAAACGTGATGATAAAAAGGCCATTATCACGACTCCCGAGTCGAAAAATCGATACGCGGGTCTACCCACACGTAGGTCAAATCGGAAATCAGCTTGAGGATTAAGCCGATCACGGTATACAGGAATAGGGTGCCGAAAATCACCGGGTAATCCCGCTGCATGACCGCTTCGAAACCGAGCAGGCCCAGCCCATCCAGGGAGAAGATCACTTCGATAAGCAGCGCGCCGGTGAAGAAAATACCGATCATGGCGGCGGGTAGGCCCGCGATAATAATCAGCATGGCATTGCGAAACACATGGCCGTAAAGCACGCGCCGCTCGTCGGCCCCCTTGGCGCGGGCGGTAATTACATACTGCTTGTGAATCTCATCGAGAAAGCTGTTTTTGGTTAGCATCGTCAGCGTGGCAAAGCTGCCAATCGAGGCGGCGATAACCGGCAGTGTGATATGCCAGAAGTAGTCTTTGACCTTGCCCCAGGCTGAAAGCTGGTCGAAGTCGGGTGAGGTCAAACCGCGTAAAGGGAATAAGTCCCAGTAGGTGCCCCCGGCAAACAGGACAATGAGCAGGATGGCAAACAGGAAGCCCGGAATGGCATAGCCGACAATCACTAACCCCGACGACCAGACGTCAAACCGGGAGCCGTGGCGTAGCGCCTTTTTAATGCCTAACGGGATAGAGATTAAATAGACCAGCAGTGTCGTCCAGAGCCCCAGTGATATGGAAACCGGCAGCCGCTCAATCATCAGCTCTGTGACCGGGCGGTCGCGGAAGAAACTGGTGCCAAAATCGAGGGTGAGGTAATCCGCCATCATGCCGATAAAGCGTTCGTGGGCGGGTTTGTCAAAACCAAACTGCTGCTCCAGCTGCTCGATAAAGCGTGGGTCAATACCTCGGGCTCCCCGGGAGTCATCGCTGACCTGGACATCGGCGCCCCCCATATCCAAGCGAGTGCTGGCCATGGCGTCGGCGCCTTCAAAACGCGCCAGCATCTGATCAATTGGCCCACCCGGCGCCGCCTGAACAATAATAAAATTGAGTAGCATGATCCCGAAAAGGGTCGGAATCATTAGCAGCAGTCGGCGTAGGGTATAACGGGCCACAGAGCACTCCGAGGTTTATGACGATGAAACCGTTGAGGACAAGCCGTTGCACTTAAGAAGTTGTAATCGGGCCAAAGTTAACGGCCGCGCTGGCGGCGCTGCAGTTCTGCTTCACGGTCAGTGTCTACCCACCACGCATCCAGATCCATGGCGTATTTGGGGAAGGGTTCGGGGTAACCAAACTTATCCCAAATGGCGATGCGGGTCTCCCCAGAGTGGTAGTGGGGAATCACATAGAACCCCCAGCGCAGCACCCGATCCAACGCGCGCGTGGCGGTATCCAACTCTTCACGGCCCTCAGCACTAATGATCTCCTCCACCAGTGCATCGACCGCCGGATGTGCCAGCGCCATCCGGTTACGGCTTTGCGGTGCTTCGGCGGCGGCGCTGGTCCAGAAGTCGCGCTGTTCATTGCCCGGGTTGTTCGACTGAGGGAAATGACTGATCACTATGTCATAGTCATAATTACGCTGTCGGTTTAAATACTGATTAATATCAACGATACGCAGCGACGTCTGTACCCCTAAACGGGCCATGTTGCGGAGCATTGGCTGCACCACCCGTTCAAGCCCTGAGTCGTAGAGCAGCACTTCCAGGCTTAAAGGCCGCCCGGTTTGTTGGTTAACCAGTATGCCGTCTTCAACGCTATAACCTGCCTCGCGGAGGAGATCGAGCGCTTTACGAAGCCGCTCACGCAGCTCGATGGGCTGATCGATAGGCAGGGGCTGAGTGAACAAACGGTCAGAACCATGAGAGGTAATCAACTCCTCCCGAAAGGGCTCCAACAGCGCCAGTTCCTCCTCAGAGGGTAAGCCGGTGGCTTCCATCTCTGAATTTTGGAAAAAGCTCTCGGTGCGCTGATAGGTACCGTAAAAAATATTGGTGTTGAGCCACGGGAAGTCGAAGGTCAGGCTCAACGCTTCCCGCACCCTGGGGTCTTGGAACTTCTCTTTACGCAGGTTGAAAACAAACGCCTGCATCATCGAAGGGTTAACGTCCGGTACCGTTAGCCGCTTTACCAAGCCCTCTTCATAAGCTGGGAAGTCGTAGCCAATTGCCCAGGTGGCGGCGCGGGCATCGGTACGAAAGTCGGTGAGACCCGCTTTAAACGCTTCCCAGGCAATATCCCGATCACGGTAGTAGTCGTAAATGATGCGATCAATATTGTATCGGCCAACGTTGACCGGCAAATCTTTACCCCAATAATCTTCATCGCGCTGATAAACAATTCGCCTACCTGGGTCTACTTCGCTAATGCGATAGGGCCCGGAGCCTGGGTGTGCCGCAAGGGTGGGGGAGGTGAATTCGCGGGGCTCCCAGTAGTGGCGGGGGAGTATGGGTAACTGGGCGACTATTAACGGCAGCTCTCGGGATTGAGTGTCGTTGAAGGTGAACCGTACCTGATGCTCATTGAGGGCGATGGCTTCTTCCACTCCCGCGTAGTAACTGGCGTAAAACGGATTTCCCTCTTCGCGGAGCAGGTTAAGCGAGAACACCACATCGTAGGCCGTGACAGGTTCCCCATCTTGAAAACGCGCTTCAGGGCGCAGGTCGAACTCAATCCACTCCCTGTCAGGGTCAAGGCGCACGCCTTCGGCCAGCAAGCCGTAGAGGCTAAAGGGCTCATTGGGGTTGCTGGCCATAAGGGTGTCATAAATTTGTGAAATGCCGGTAACTGGCGTGCCGCGAATAATAAACGGATTGGTCGAGTCAAAGCTGCTCCCCACGGCGGTATGGGTAATGGTGCCGCCTTTGGGGGCCTGTGGGTTTACGTGAGGGAAGTAGGGGAAGTCGGCTGGCAGCTCGGGGCTATCGTAAAGCGATAACCCATGAACTGTTTCAATAGGAACCACGTTGTTTGCGTCGGTGTTCAAATCACCCACCACATTAGTGTTGGTGGCGGTGATAGACGTCGACTCTGACGCTATTGTTTCGGCGTCTGAAGCCAGTATTGAAACGTTGGACAGCAGGCCACTGATGAGTAGAAGCGTTTTCGCAAAAAACAAACCACGCGGCATTTGAGACATCCCATGTGAACAAAGCCAACTAGTTAACCCGGTTTAACGCCCTGAAAGTGTCAGCAGTTGGCCTGGTTGCAGAGTGCTGGGGCGGTCAATCGCATTCCAGCGTATAAGGTCTTGCTGGTCAATATTATACCGGGCCGCAATCGCAGAGAGACTGTCGCCTCTTTCAACGCGGTGGGTATTGCCACGGCTGTTTTGCGCAAACGCTTGGTTGCTGTCTTGTGTTTGACTGCCGCCTTGAGAAAGCTGCGCTAGCATCTGGGTATCCACTTCTTCAGGTACCAGCAGTGTCTGAGCACTACGGGGGTCAATGCTGCCATTGAGCAAGCCAGGGTTTAATTCGGCTAACGCTGTTTGGCTGACACCCAGAAGTTGAGAGGCTTCTGAGAGCGTCACTGCTTGGGCCAACTTAACTTTAGCGAAGGCCGGATCAACATGTATTTCCGGCAAGCTGACACCGTACTGCTCAGGGTCGTTAATGATGGTCGCGATGGCTTTCAGTTTGGGCACATACTGCATGGTTTCATAGGGCAGCGAGAGATCCCAGTAATCACCGTTTAGGCCTTGGCTTTGGGCCTGGCGTCGAGCGCGGTTAACGGTGCCTGCGCCGGCGTTATAAGCCGCTAATGAAAGCATCAGATCGCCTTCATACCACTGATCGGCCTGCATTTCCAAGTAGTCCAGCGCCGCTTCGGTGGAGGTTAAAACGTCTAACCGGCCATCGTAGTTTCCGTTGCGTACCAAACCCAATGCATCACCAGTGCCGGGCATAAACTGCCATAGCCCAGCAGCGCCGCGATGACTTCGCGCGCCTGGGTCAAAGGAGCTCTCGACGAAGGGGATTAACGCGACTTCACCAGGCAGGCCACGCTCGCTAACTTGCTGGGTAATCCAGGCAAGCCAGGGAGAGGCGCGTTCGGTGATAGTAGCAATGTTTTCGGGGCTGGAACGGTAGTGCTCAATCCATTCGTCTACCCGTGCTTGGGCCTCGTCTGGCAGTGACTTCTCTTGCCACTGAAAGCTTTTACGCAGCGTTGTCCAAGCGTCCTGAGGTTCCAGCTCCAGCGCCTCCCAAAAATGGATTCGGAACGGCGTGGGGCGTGGTTTTGTAGCGTCTACTGATTTACTGGTTGATGCCGTAGATCCTTCATAGGCTGTCGCAGAGGCTTGTGAGCTTGCCGCAGCGGCTAACATTAGGCCCATTATTACGGTACTGCCAGCGCTCAGCATCAAGCGCTGGCGAATCGTTCGATAGGTCATAGTTGCATTCGTTTGGTTTCGATAGCGTTCTTAAAAACGGTTCTTCCACTCGCGTAGAGTGGTGAACGTAGCGAGATCATCATTATTAACACCCTGGGTGCCTGCCGCTTGGCGCACGCTATCAGTGCCCACACGGAGGTAGGGATTAATTTTCAGCTCGCGTCCTATCGTGCTGGGTAAGGTGGGGCGATCCAATGCCCGCGCCTTTTCACACTCCTGCAAGGCGTGTTTGACGTCTTCGTTTTCAGGATCCGCAGCACGGGCAAACGTTAGGTTTGCCTGAGTGTACTCATGGGCTGCAAAGACCAGTGTATCTTCAGGGAGTTCCGCAAATTTTTTCAGCGCGGTGTACATTTGCTCCGGGGTACCCTCGAATAAACGACCGCAACCCGCGCAAAAAAGGGTATCACCGCAGAACAGTAGTGCAGGGATACCCGCTGTGAAGTAGCTGATATGATCCAGCGTATGGCCGGGGGTCGCCATGACGTCAAACAAGCGACCCATAATGCGGACTTCGTCGCCATCACCCACGGTTTCATCGATGCCTTCAATCTTGGGATTGTCGGGGCCGATAACGTGCGGAGAGTAGCGTTTAATTAATTCTGCTAAACCACCGGTATGATCATGATGATGGTGAGTAATCAGAATGCAGCTTAGGGTGAGCGACTCACGCTCAAGAAACTCGATCACCGGGGCAGCTTCACCGGGATCCACCACACAAACGCTTTGACTGGTATCTTGTCTTAATAGCCAAATATAGTTGTCGCTAAGGGCGGGGATCGGTGTCACGCTCATCATCGGCGAGATCCTTTAAGTTACGAAAAAACACATCAAACATTGCGCTTATTAGCGCTAAATCGGTGCGTAAAAGGCGTTAAAAAGCCGTTACTGTGGAGGGAAGCGCTGTTCATGTCAAATTCGACGATGGCCACGACACTGGCTAAGCGCTTACAAAGTAGCCAGCCTTATTGGCAAACAGAGGCGGGGCGTTCGCTGTGGGAAACACAGCGTGCCTGCTTAGGGCCCGTTGTGGAATCGCGTGTGGGCGGCCACAGCTTGGAAATGAGCATGGGGCCGGCACTGATGACCATGTCGGCCATTGCGCACCCCATACGCTGGTTGCCTACGCGTCAGTTAGCCGAAAACGATAGCACCTTGGTATGCCCACCGGATCAGCTTGCGCTGCCGGATCGCTGTTTAGATGTGATGGTCATCCACCACTGGCTTGAGCACTTAACCGATGCCCACTTTACGCTTCAGGAGGCTGCGCGTGTCACTGCTGACAACGGCATTATGGTGCTGTTTGGTTTTAACCCTGTCGGTGTGAGTGGTCTTACCCGGCAGTTGCGAAAGCGCCAACAGACGTTTCCCTTGAGCGGTACCTGGCGCTCGGCTAGCCGCCTGCGGGACTGGTTGGCGTTTGTCGACTTTGAGGTGGAGCGGGTAGACTATTGCTGTTTCAGGGGGCGGATGAACGCCAAGTGCGGTGAGTATTGGGAGTCGTTAGGGCGGCGGCATAACCTGCCGCTGGGCGAAAGTTATATGATTCAAGCACGCCGACAGCAGCGCCAAGCGCCAGTGCAGCGTTTGAAATTTGGTTTGAAGGCGCCAGTGTCCCCGGCGTCGTTGGGAGTTACCCGCTCAGGCTCATCCACCCACTACCAAGCTTATCAAACGCCTCCCGCTAGAACATCGCAAGCCAAAACACGGCAAACGGATAGGCACACAGCTGATTCAAATAAAGCTGATCCACAGAAGCCTGTTTTACATAAATCTGTTTTACATAGACCGGGGGATCAGGAGATTGACTAAAGAGGCGGCGGGAGATCTACCTCGGGTAACGGTGTATACCGATGGGGCTTGTAGGGGCAACCCAGGGCCCGGCGGATGGGGCGTCGTGCTGGCGAGTGGCGAGCATGAGAAAACCTTGAAAGGCTATGAAGCAGATACCACTAATAATCGCATGGAGTTAATGGCTGCGATTATGGCGCTACGCACCCTCAATACCCCTTGTGAAGTGGCGCTTTGGACTGACTCCCAATATGTACGCCAGGGGATTACCCAGTGGATTCATAACTGGATCAAGCGCGGCTGGAAAACCGCTGCCAAGCAGCCGGTCAAAAATGCCGAACTGTGGAAGACCCTGCACGAAGAGACCCAGCGCCACCAAGTCGAGTGGCACTGGGTAAAAGGGCATAGCGGCCACCCTGGCAACGAGCGCGCCGATGCGCTGGCCAATGAAGCGATTGATGAGCACCAAAAGAGGAGAGCATGATGCGTCAGGTGATCTTGGATACTGAAACCACGGGTATTGACCCCAAAGATGGCCATCGCCTAGTCGAAATTGGTGCTATTGAGATGGTCAATCGACGCTTCACTGGTCGCACTTATCACCAATACATCAATCCTGAGCGGCATATCGATGCTGAAGTAGTCGCCGTTCACGGGATTGATGATGCCAGAGTCGCTAACGAGCCGGTATTCGCGACAATTGCCGATGAGTTTTGGGCATTTATCGAAGGCGCGGAGCTGGTGATTCATAACGCCCCCTTCGATGTGGGCTTTATTGACCACGAGCTGGGCATGTTGAATCGGCAGCGTAAATCCCCTGTGTTGGGGCCGGTAAGCGATCATTGCGGCGTATTAGATACGCTGACCATGGCGCGGAAGATGCACCCCGGTCAGCGCAACAGTCTTGATGCATTGTGCAAACGCTACGATATCGACAATGGCCACCGGGTACTGCACGGCGCACTGTTAGACTCTGAAATCCTCGCCGAAGTCTACCTGGCGATGACCGGTGGGCAGACCGCGCTGACCTTGGACGCGGCCTCCGCAGCGGAACAGGAACAGGCGGATACCTCCAATGAGGGGATGTCGATTCAGCGGCTTTCTTTAACGCCGGGCCAGTTGCGCGTGGTGCGGCCAACAGACGAAGAGCGAGCGGCCCATCAGGCCAAGTGCGAGGCGCATCAATTGAACTGGTTTGAGGAGGGTGCGGCCAGCGATGCTTAGGCGAGAAATCCCCCATCACGAACAAGCTGGTCGGGTTATTCGGCTGTCGCGTAGCCTATTGGCGCCCGCACCGTTAAACGGTAGTGAAGAGTTGACCCCGCTGCAGCCCTATCAACCCTGGACAGAGCAGATGCAGCCGCTGTGTTACTGGGATGATGAACCGGTGGCGCTGCTTGTGGAATCCAAAGCTGGAAACGATTGGATTGATGGTCGTCAATGGATGAGCGAGCTTTCAACCGTTTGGTTTAGCCTGCTTTCCACGGCGCTGCAGGTAGGTGCTTGGTTAGAGAATCACCGTTTCTGCGGCCGCTGTGGTGCACCGGCCACCAAGCTAACTGCGGAATTTGCTATGCACTGCCACGCCTGTGGGCACCGCAACTATCCGCGTATCTCACCGTGTATTATCACGCTGGTGACCAGCGGGGAGGCGATGCTGCTTGCCCGCAGTCCGCGCTTTCCACCCGGGCGCTACTCCACCTTGGCGGGTTTTATCGAGCCTGGGGAGTCAGCGGAAGAGGCGGTGCATCGTGAAGTGTTTGAGGAAGTGGGCGTGCATATCGATCAACTGCGTTATCACCAAAGTCAGGCGTGGCCATTCCCGCACTCGTTGATGTTTGGTTACTTCGCCGAAGCCACCACCCGGCGCATTCGCATCGATGGGGTGGAAATTAGCGATGCGGCGTGGTTTTCACCTCGTCAGTTGCCCTCTCTGCCGCCGCCTTACTCGATATCCCGCGAACTAATCGAAACCCATTTGGCACGCTGGCGCGAAGAGTAAGCGGCGCCGCGTGCCGATATGACGATTACTCGCTAGGGAATAAGCTAGTCAGCTTAGTGGCCAGCATGACATTACCAGTCGCTTTTAGCTTACCGGTCATAAAGGCCGTCATACCATTGATCTCACCGCTCATAATGCCTTTTAGCGTGTCAGTGGTTAGGCTTAAGCTGACAGAAGGGTCGTCGTGCTCACCCTCTTGTACGTCCAGCGTGCCATCCTGGATATTTAAGTAGTAGCTGCCCGCATCGGTAAAGTGAAACTGGAAAACTTCATCCATGCCCTTTGCCGCTTCCGGATTAAAACGCGCTTTTAACTTCTCAAGGGTGTTGTTTGACATAACATATCTCTCGGTTAAGTAGATCAGGCTAAGGCTAGCGACCAGAGCCAAAAGAAACAATCGTAAAGGCAAGCGAGGTTATTTCATACGGGCGTTCCAATCAAGCGCGCTAGTCACTATCAGCATACGCATATACAACGCACGAGCTATAAAGGAATTAATCCTCTAATGGAGAACGTCAATGAGTGAATGGGTAGCAGAGATAGGCACCTTTGTTGTGCAAACCACCATCGTGATGGCGCTGATAGGCTTTGGCCTGCTGCTGATTGCACGAACCAAGCAGGACAAAGAGAGCGAGCTGAAACTCACGATCGAGCCACTTAACGATCAACGACGCCGCCGTGTCCGGCGTTTGCGGCTGGCTGCCACGCTCCCTGGTGCGCGCAAAAAACTGCTGAAACTATTTCGCAGTGAAGATAAAAAGCGTCACAAGGAGCACAAAACGGAGCAAGACGGCGCCTCAGCGCCAAGGGTTTGGGTGCTCGACTTCCATGGCGATCTGAAAGCCTCGCAAACCGAGCATTTTGCTCAAGAGGTGTCGGCCATCATCGGTGTCGCCGCTAAGGAAGACGAGGTAGTAGTGCGCCTTGAATCCGCGGGTGGCCTGGTGCATGCCTATGGGTTGGCAGCGGCGCAGTTAGACCGGCTGCGCACGGCAGGGCTAAACACAACCGTCTGTATCGACAAGGTGGCGGCAAGCGGTGGTTACCTGATGGCCTGTACCGCACAGCACATCAAAGCCGCGCCCTTCGCAGTGATTGGCTCCATCGGCGTGGTGGCACAAGTTCCCAATATTCATCGCCTGCTTAAGCGCCATGATGTTGACGTCGAACTGCTTACCGCCGGTAAATACAAACGTACCTTAACTGTGCTGGGTGAAAATACCGAAGAGGATAAAGCGAAGTTCTTGGACGACTTAGAGAATACGCACCGCTTGTTTAAAAGCTATGTGGCAGAACGGCGTCCCAGCATGGATATTGACACCCTCGCCACAGGCGAGATTTGGTACGGTAGCGAGGCATTATCTCGTCAGCTTGTCGACAGCGTAGGGACTAGCGAAGCCTATCTGGTAGAACGTATGACCGAGGCGCAAGTATTCACAGTGAAGCTAGAAGCCCCTAAAACCGTCAGTCGTAAACTGGGGTTGGCCATTTCAGAAGGCGTTGAAAAAGCAGCGCTGAAAGCGCTTGGTCTAATCGACGCCGCTGGGTGGCAGCGGCGCTGAGATTAAACCTTGAAGCGTTATGCAGCGTAATGGTGTGCCAAGGTATCGATCACGGCCTTGGCGCTTTCGCTGCTTAACGAATAATAGATGGTTTGTGACTCCCGTCGGGTATCGACGAGCTCATCACGCCGCAAAATAGCCAGATGTTGCGAAAGTGCCGACTGACTTAACGCAAGCTGTTGATTAATTTGCGTCACTGACAGCTCTTTCTCGGCAAGAAGGCAGAGGATTTGCAGCCGTTTTTCATTGGCCAACGCTTTTAGCAGGTTGGTTCCCGCCTCAATAGCGCGACAGTTATGTTCAAGCAGGCGTGTAGCGGCGCTTGTAGAAGCAGACATAATGATCTCCTTGCCTACACTGTTACATCAGCGTTTTATAAGCATTGTTTTAAAGGCGTCGTTTTAAAGGCATTGCTGTACGTTGTCGAGGCATCGTCGCGTCGCGAGGATCATGTTGTTTAATGATCAGTAATTTAGCGAGTTTTGTCCAAGCTGCTGTTTAACGGTTAATCAATGGTAGTCATTTGACACCTTGTCGACAATGTCGGTGCCTGTCTACCGCTTTGGTCGCTATTTAGCCCATAGTATGAGGGCGAAATATCGGTTTCCTTTATAAAGTGTCAACAATCCTTTTTGATCGTTACTACAAAAAAGATAGGGACACCATGAGCCGCTACCAACACACCTTCCAACGCTCCATCGAACACCCTGAATCGTTCTGGGCCGAGCAGGCCAAACGTATTCCCTGGTACACGCCGCCTAAAACCATTCTCAGCTACGATGAGCAGAGCGCTGGGGCAGCGCATGCCCGTTGGTTTAGCGACGGTGAAATGAATCTTAGCTACGCTGCACTGGATTATCATGTCGAAAATGGGCGCGGTGATCAGGCGGCGATTTTCTGGGATTCGCCTGCCGCACAAGCCAAGCTCACCCTTAGCTACCGCGAAATGCGCGATAAAGTGGCGTATTTCGCGGGGGCGCTAACGCAACTAGGCATCACTAAGGGGGATCGCGTGGTGATTTATATGCCGATGATCCCCGAAGCGCTGGTGGCCATGTACGCCTGCGCGCGGCTTGGCGCTATTCACTCGGTGGTATTTGGTGGCTTCGCCCCCCATGAGCTGGCGGCGCGGATTGAAGACGCCGAGCCTAAAGTGGTGGTTGCCGCTTCCTGCGGTATCGAGCTGGGCAAGGTGTTGCCCTATAAGCCAATGGTAGACCAAGCCGTTGAATTAAGCGCCCATAAGCCGGATGCCTGCGTCGTTTATCAGCGTGAAGCGCACCGGGCTGAACTGGAGGAGGGCGATTACGACTGGGAAGAGTTGGTTGCGAAGGCGCCGTTTGCTGAATGCGTGCCGGTGAAGGGAACCGACCCGCTGTATATCCTCTATACCTCAGGCACCACCGGAAAACCCAAAGGGGTTATGCGCGATACGGGTGGCTACGCGGTAGCGCTGGCCTATTCGATGCAGGCGATCTACGCCATAGAGCCCGGTGAAGTGTTCTTTACCGCCTCGGATGTGGGCTGGGTCGTTGGGCATTCCTACATTGTTTACGCCCCCTTGCTACTTGGTTGCACCACGGTGGTATACGAAGGGAAGCCGGTAAAAACCCCCGATGCGGGCAGCTTCTGGCGCTTGATCGAGGAGTACCGGGTGAAGAGTTTCTTCACTGCGCCCACGGCCTTCCGTGCGATTAAGAAAGAGGATCCTGATGCCAAACTGCTACAGAACTACGATATCAGCAGCTTAAAGCATCTTTACGTGGCCGGTGAGCGCCTCGATCCACCCACGTTTCACTGGCTGGATGACCTTTTGGACGTACCGGTCATTGACCACTGGTGGCAAACTGAAACCGGCTGGCCCATCGCCGCTAACTTGCCCGGCATAGAGGCCGTGCCCACCAAGGCGGGATCCGCAACGTTCCCTGTTCCTGGCTTCAATGTGCAAGTGCTCAACCGCGATGGCGAGCAGGCCAAACCCATGGAGCAGGGCAGTGTGGTGATCAAACAACCCATGCCACCTGGTTGCCTAACCGGCGTATGGCGTGACGAGAAGCGCTTTCATAGTGCTTATATGGCGGCATTCCCCGGTTACTACTTAACCGGGGATGGCGGTTATTTCGATGAGCAGGGCTACCTGTTCATTATGGGCCGCACTGATGATGTCATTAACGTCGCGGGTCATCGGCTTTCAACAGGGGAAATGGAAGAGGTGGTGGGTGCCCACCCAGCGGTGGCTGAGTGCGCGGTCATTGGGATTCATGACGATTTAAAAGGGCAACTGCCGATCGGCTTAGTCATCCCTAAAGATGGCTTTAATGGTGATGAAGCCACACTTGAGGCCGAACTGATTGCGAGAGTTCGCGAGCATATTGGCCCGATTGCCTGCTTCAAGCAGGTGTTAGTGGTTGACCGCTTACCCAAAACCCGCTCGGGTAAAATTCTGCGCAAGCTACTGCGCACGATTGCCGATGGCAAAGAGTTTGGTATTCCCTCCACCATTGATGACCCCACCAGCCTGACCGATGTTCACGCCGTCATGCGTGAACGCTCGGTAGGTGCCGCTGATAGAGCCACACCGCTGGATTGATGCGGCTACTTTTTATTAGCCAAGTGCGAGGGCATGCAGATAGCCAAGGGGTGGCGGCTTCCATCCCTTGGCTTTTAATATCATGTATAAGCCGTATAATGCGCTCCCCAGAACAGCGCCAGTTTTATCAACGTTGATTTGGCGATGCGCTTACTACCCCGAGGGTTCCCTAACCCCTCTTATCTATTAAAAAAAGGTCTACCCGCATGTTTGCATTGAGTGAGACTCAACACCGCCGTTGCCTAATGGTGATGGTGGCTTTCCATATCGGCATTATTGCCGCCAGTAACTATCTCGTTCAGCTGCCGTTTACGCTGTTTGGCTTTCATACCACCTGGGGCGCGTTTAGCTTCCCGTTTATTTTTCTAGCCACCGACCTAACGGTACGTCTGTTTGGCAAAGGGCCGGCGCGATCGATTATTCTGCGCGTTATGCTTCCCGCACTGCTGGTCTCCTATGTGGTATCCGTGGTATTTCCCCGCGGCAGCTTTGCCGGGATTGAGGCACTTTCGGAGTGGAACCTGTTTGTCGCCCGTATCGCCCTCGCCAGCTTCCTGGCCTATGTGATTGGCCAGTTGCTGGATGTACAAGTGTTTGACCGTTTGCGCCAGTGGGCATGGTGGGTAGCACCCGTTTGCTCAACGGTGTTGGGTAACCTGGCTGACACCTTTGCATTCTTCTCGGCGGCGTTCTATAACAGCCCAGACCCCTTTATGGCCGCCAATTGGATAGAAATCGCCGCCGTCGACTATGCCATTAAGCTCGCTATCAGCCTGCTGTTTTTCCTTCCGCTGTATGGCTTGCTGCTTGCCTGGCTAACGCGCCGCTTGGTGGTTTGGACAGGCCAGGTGGATGCCGAGCCCCGTACGGCGTAATCGCGTAAACACACAGAGTCCGCAAGGCTGAGGAGCTAGCATGACTGACGTTGCCACCGTTGATCTCCACTTTATCGATATGCCCGCCGACGAAGCCGCCGCAGATACACCTCCGCTGGTGGTGATTCATGGTTTGCTGGGGAGTGCCGATAATTGGCGTTCGCACTTAAAAGTGTGGCAGGGCAGCCGCCGGGTGATTGCGCTGGATCTGCGTAACCATGGCCGCTCACCCCATGCAGAGGGAATGCGTTACGCCACCATGGCGGATGACGTGATAGCGCTATTGGACAAGCTCTCGATCGAGCGCGCTCATGTGCTGGGCCACTCCATGGGTGGCAAAGTGGCGATCAGTTTGGCGCGCTTGGCGCCTGAGCGGGTGGCGTCGTTGATTGTGGCGGATATTGCCCCGGTGGCTTATGAGCATGGCCACGATGATGTGTTTGCCGCGCTCGATAATGTGCGGGAAGGTCAACCCAAAAGTCGTCGTGAAGCCGATGATCTGCTGGGCGAGCATGTTGAGTCGCGACCCACACGGCTGTTCTTGGCCACTAATCTGGTGCGCAATGACGATAACGTGATGGCGATACGGGTGGGCTTAGATCAGATCAAGCGTGGTTATAGCGACATTATCGGCGTGCCCGGTGGCGAGCAGCCTTTTGAAGGCCCGGCGTTGGTGCTACGCGGCGGCGATTCTCACTATGTGGCTGACGATATGATCCCCGCGCTGCGTGAAGTGTTACCCCGCGCTCGTGTGGTAACGCTCAAAAATGCCGGCCACTGGCTACACGCCGACCAGCCGGAAGCCTTCCAGCAGGCAGTGACGGCGTTTCTAGACGCGCAGTAGATGCGTGTTCAAATACTTAAGAAGCGCTGTTTTATCAGAGTGGCGTGACCGTTAAGCCGTGCTGCTCTGGGTAATGCAGGGAACGGTTCAAAATTCGGTAGCTATCCACATCAAAGCTTGCGGGCGCTGCTGTAGCGCCCGCTGACTGCCCCTCAATAGCAATGCTGCCCGGCCACGGCCAAACATTGACCTGAAGCGGGGTGAGCGCTTCCTGCGTCCGCTGGGTATGCGCTGCTATCGACTCCTGACCATTGCACGCGCCACGGCACTTGCCCACCTGATTGGCAAAACAACGCCCCTTACCTTTTGCAAAAATTAAAGCTGTTTCGCTCATGGGCCGCCATGGTAGTGGATGGAGAGCTATTAATACTTGGTTATAAAGTGTGTGGATCTACTGCTAAACGCGATACGGGCAGCGTCTCGTCAGTAAGGCCCATTTTGTGTAGAAAGGTTTCAAAGTCAGCGTAACGGCGGCTATCTAACGCCGCGGGGCTCAGCGCCATGCGGCGCAGGATGTCCTCCCAGGCGTTGGCGTTAATGTCATTATCGAGCACAGGGTGCGCGCTAATCAGCAGCTCCCAGGCGGCGTCAGGGTTGTCGATAATCCAGTGGCTCGCTTGCTCAACGGCAAGCACAAACCGAGACCAGGTATCAGCGCGGCGCGCAAGCGTATCGCTATTGGCCAATACCACCAGGCCGTCATTACGGGGGATATCTAACTCATCGAAGCGAATGACGTGAGTGTTAATGCCTTCAGTCGCCAACTGCTGAGGAAGGTAGTGGTAAAAGCCATCGGCGACCGCGTCAATCTGACCCTCCCGCATTGCTCGAATGGGGTCGAAGTGCAGGTTGATGGGCGGGGTGAAATCATCGGTTTGCTGTACCGAGCGGGGGAGTAAACGCGGAATGCTCAGGTCGCGGCCTTCTCCG
Source organism: Vreelandella sp. 2A-K22 (assembly GCF_054065485.1). NCBI lineage: Bacteria > Pseudomonadati > Pseudomonadota > Gammaproteobacteria > Oceanospirillales > Halomonadaceae > Vreelandella > Vreelandella sp. 2A-K22. The sequence continues at coordinate 98,742 of NZ_JBSUGC010000015.1, forward strand.
GTAGTATAACCGTAGTGTAACCCTGCCAAGGTATTTTCGGTTTCCGCCTGCTCCTCGCCCGCCACAATGACTGCCGTCAGCGAGGTTTCGATCAGTGTCGCGATGCGGACGATTGGCGCGCCGTTATGAGCCTGCATATGAAGCAGCGGCTGGCGGGTCAGCGCCAAATCGACTTCACCTGCGGTTAGCAGCTTGATAGCGATGGAGGGGTCGGCCGGTGACTGAATCTCCACTTCAAGTCCTTGGGCAGCGTACAGCCCTCGCTCTTTAGCAATCACCAAGGCTGCGTGCTGCGGGCTCAAGTACCAATCCAGCATTAGCGTGATGTGTTTAACCGGCGGTGGTTCGAGCGGCGGTGCCGGGGTTTGCGCCGTGGTGGGCACTTCCTCGACGCTTTCGCTGTCAATGTTTCGCCAAAATGCTTCCGGCACCTCAACATCTGTATCTAGCGTCAGCGGGGCCGTTTCTGAAGGGCTTTCTTCGCGCTCTTCATTTGCGTAAATAACTGAATTAGAAAACAATAAGGTGACGATAAGACTCAACAGGATAGGGTGCCAACAGCGTAAGAGGCAACGCAACATAGTCAGTAACTCCAGGGGTTGTAACGGCGAAGTGTAGCCGCCTGGGAAAGCTTCTGACCAGCCCCTTGAGCATAAGGGGGCGCTGAGAAGAGACAGTAAATTCAACGGTTACATGCAATAATAGCGCTGTATTGATGTAGAGACGGAGAGTCATGGACACAATTTATACGTTCTTTTTGGTAGGCGGTTCTCTTATGGCCCTCAGCATTTTGGCCAGCCGCTTATCGTCGATGATGGGTGTGCCGCTGCTGCTGATCTTCCTTGGGCTAGGCATGCTAGCAGGTGAAGAGGGCGTACTGGGCGTAGTGTTTGACGATTACTCCATGGCCTTTGCCATCGGCCACCTCGCGCTGGCCATGATTTTGTTAGACGGTGGCTTACGTACTCGCCTCAAAACCTTCCGAGTGGGTTTTAAACCCGCGCTTTCCCTCGCGACCTTCGGCGTCTTTATCACCAGCGCCATTGTTGGCGTTATCGCGATGTGGATTTTTGACCTAACGATAGTACAGGGCCTGCTGGTTGGCGCCATCGTAGGTTCAACCGATGCCGCTGCGGTTTTCTCCATGCTCAGCGGTCGCGGCGTTAATCTCAACGAACGGGTAGGAGCGACGCTGGAGATCGAGTCGGGTACCAACGACCCGATGGCAATTTTCCTGACCCTGATGCTGGTTGAGCTGCTTGTTGGTGATATTGGCGGCCCCGTTGAAACCCTGCTGTTTTTCCTTTCTCAGTTTGGTATTGGTTTGATTGTCGGCCTAGGGGGCGGTTGGCTGAGTGCCAAGCTGCTTCGCTGGCTCGATTTAGCCCCAGGCCTTTATGCCATGCTGGCGCTGGCTCTGGGGTTCAGCGTATTCGGTTTAACCAGTGTGCTGGGCGGTAGCGGATTTTTGGCCATCTACCTTGCTGGTTTGATGATTGGTAACCAGCCTGGGCGCCACCTTAACTTTATTCTGCCGGTGCACGACGGCTTGGCGTGGCTAAGCCAAATCGGCCTGTTCCTGGTGCTTGGCCTGCTGGTTACACCCAGTGAGTTATGGGACGTGGCACTGCCCGCGGGCTTGGTGGCACTGGCGCTCATCTTTATTGCCCGCCCGTTGGCGGTGCTGATCACCATCAAACCGTTCTTCAAATTCCGTTGGCGGGAAACCTTCTTCATTGCCTGGGTGGGCTTGAGAGGGGCGGTGCCTATCGTGCTGGCTATTTTCCCGGTCATCGGTGGGGTAGAAAATGCCTCGCTCTACTTTAATGTGGCCTTCGCCGTGGTATTGATGTCGCTACTGATTCAGGGGGGCTCACTAACACTGATGGCCAAGTGGTTGAAGGTGGAAGTGCCGGTAGGCACCGTGCCTAACCGGCGCGGCCCGCTAGGCATCTTGCCGGAAAACGACTTTGAGCTATTTGTGTACGGTGTTGAAAACCAGGATTTAGAGGATGTGCCCATCCGGCTGCTGCGTTTTCCTTCAGGTGCTTTGATTTCCGCGCTGTTCCGCGACCACGCCATGCTGCACCCCAAGGGCAGCACGCGCTTGAAGCTGGGCGATGTGATTTGTGTGATCGGCCGCTCAGAGGACTTGTACGCGCTTAACCGACTATTCAATGGCGATGCCAAGCTCAAGCAGGAGCGTGCCTTCTTCGGTACCTTTACCCTGGATGGCAGCGCGCAAATGCAGGATATCGCCCAAGCCTATGGCCTAACGCTCAGCCCCGGTGAACAGGACATGACACTGGCGGAATTTATCGCCCTGCGCGTGGGTGGCCACCCGGTTATCGGGGACGACGTCGATTGGCACGGCATTCATTGGGTGGTCAGCGATATGGAAGGCGGAAAGATTACCCGCGTCGGGTTACGTTTGTACTAAAAGGCGTTGACTTCCAAGGAAAAGCTGTTAGTATACGCACCCATAAGCCGGAGGGATGGCAGAGCGGTTGAATGCACCGGTCTTGAAAACCGGCATAGGTTAATAGCCTATCCAGGGTTCGAATCCCTGTCCCTCCGCCACTTATTCAAGGGAATCAGCTAATTAGCTGGTTCCTTTTTTTATGTCTGAGCATCGGAAAAGGGCGAACATATAACGAGGGGAACACCTACCGTTATACTGCTCCAGCCAGACCAGCGCATAATAGACTAATGTCTAATCTCCTAAGAACTCTCCCGCCCCCAGCGTGCTTACCGTCAACACTCGCTTAGCACGTAGATAGACCTCCGTCGTTCGCCGGTCGCTGTGCTGCAAATTGGTCATGGCGTCATAGCCTTGGTCATCTGCAGCGGTTGCGTGCTTTGCGCGTATATCATGCTCGGTAAACCATTCGATGTGGCCCTCATGCATCGCCTTACGCACCCCGTACTGCCAGCGACTGTGAAACTTATCCTTGTTGTAGGGCAACCGTCCCGCTTACAGAACAGCGTAGAGCCTTGCTTGCCACGGCCTAGGTTGTCGGCCTTTATCTCCTGCACTAAACGCCTCAGCTCATCATCCCAGGGGATCACAGCCTGTTTGCCTGCTTTGCTGCTGCGTAAAACGATGCCGTACGGGGTGAGCTGAATAAGGTGAAAAGCGTGTGGGATCAAGTCGTTGACGAAAGAAAACGCAACGCTAAGGGCAACAAAACGCAACGGTTGCGCAATAACGCAACGAGAACGCAACGGTAGGGGAAAGTGATGCGATATATCTCAGCTCGACAGATGATTTTTGACGCGTATCACGAGCAGCGTGGAAGCGTGATGGCGTATGCGAAAGAGATAGCGTGCATGGGCTCTCAGGTTCAGATGACACAGCGCAATAACAACGACTGGCGCATTGTGAATGGGTTGGAAGCGGGCGCGGTGATTAGTGCCGTTGAAAATCAGCCAGCGCACTTAGCAGCGTTAGCCCGTTACTGCTTTGGGCCGTTTACTCGCGATGAACTCGCAGAGGATAGGGAGTGTATACACACCGCGTTGATGCACGCCGGTATGCAGATGCGGTTGCCGGGACAGGGGCAAAGCGAGCATCCCCCGGCAGAGGCAGCGCAACAACTGCGCTGGATCGTGTCGGCAGCGATTCACCACCACGCGGAAACCACGTACCCGTATAACCGACCAGGGCTGCATAGTCCGCGTAGGATTGCCGTCTGGATTAAGGTGGAGCATGGGGAAATGGTAGATGTAGGGCGTTGGTCTCGCCGCGGGCGTGTTTGCTGGGGTGGCGTATGGGGGCGATTACTGGATACATTAGACCACTGGGAGGGACAGCCGCTGGCACCAGTGGCTGCACTCATATTTAAAGCAGCGTGATCATTCAAGGCGAAGCGGTATAAATGGAAACAATTCAAAGTATGATTGTTAATATGGATCCTGGAGCAAGGGGGGAATGCAGAAAAAGGCAGTTTAGGGTTAATTTTGGTCTATACATGGCGGGCGTATTAGTCCTTCTTTCATCTTTGGTACCATTTTTATACTCACAACTCTATTTTATGGTAGGAATTCAATTCGACGAGCCTGGTGAGTTCATGAAAAGATCCGGCGCCACAATGTCAATTCTAGCAGTTGCGGCTGAGATCATTGCAGTGAGGTCAAGGGCTCGGTCGGATGTAGATAACGAATTTCCTCTATTCGAACCATATTCGACAGAGCTTGTGCGCAATGCTTCTAGAAGACCGGTGGAAATAACCACTATCGCAGTTTTTATCGTCGTCTTAATGGGGATCGCTATTAATTCGCATGGAGATATAATTTACGTCTTTGGTACTTGGCCTTTAGTATGGCTTATTCCATTCATGATCGTTCTTCCCATTACTTTATTTACCTGCTTCCTGATAAGGCGCAATAAAATTTTCAATGAACCATGGAAGAATGCAAAATTATATTGAGCCTCCTTGATAGGATTATAAGATTTGAAGGCTTGCATATTGGGCACGAATGAACCATGATAACCCTAATATCCATTCTTGCGTCTCGGCTTTCTGGAGCATTTTGCCTCAGTGAGCTGGTTAGTTTTCATTAAGTGCTCTAGGCTGATAGTTCCCACAGGGGGATTATCACACCATCAAACATAAGGAGCAGTTATGCCTACTACCGGCGAGAAACCAGGCAAAGGCACTTATACTTGCGATAATTGCGGTGACAATGTCATTTTGGATGACCATACTGACACTTTACCACCATGTCCAAGCTGCCACGGTACTGAATTTAGCTAAACCATCTCAAAATGAATAAGGGCCTGCTGCTAAGCGGTGGGCCTTTTCTGTCTATGCTGCTTTCTTGTTAATCCCTGTAAATATGAGGCGACGCCCTACCTACAAGCGTCTGGTAGGCATTTTAGATTAGAGCCTGCTAACTGATGTAACATTGGTGATGACTAATTTATTGGTTATGCTGGAACGCTAAGCTTTACTAAATTTAGGGGGCAGCAGTGACGGATAAAACACAGTCGGACAAGGCCCATAATGACGGCCTTGACGACGAGTTAGTTGATAAGCTTGTATCTCTGGGGAAGGGCGCGACTGGTTTGATCCCAATGGTTGGAGGCCCCTTGGCCGAAATCATTGGGAACGTAATACCTGGCCAGCGAGCAGGCCGTGTTGCTAAATACCTACGAGCTCTCTCTGCAAGAGTAGAGCAGCTTGAGTCCACTGTTCAGGAAACGCTTTTAGAGTATCCCGAAAAAGTTGACCTCATTGAAGAGGGAGGCTACCAAGCAGCCAGGGCTACTTCCAGCAAGCGTATAGAAATGATCGTTGAGGCTGTTTCAAGAGGGCTGACGCTAGATGATGCAGATTTAGTCCGCAGGAAGCGTTTGCTAACAATATTGGGCGAACTGGATGAAGATGAGTTAGTTTTGCTGAATGCCCATGGCCGCGCATATGGTCACTGCCACGATGATCCATTCTCCGATGTAAAACGTCCCCATCCGACGCATTTGAATTCAAGTATGGAAGACATAGAGCATGAACATCTCTATGAAAGCGGCCCCAAACATTTACTTCGCATGGGGCTATTAAGAAAAAATTATGGCAACGTCAAGAGAGGCCAAGTACCTGACTTTGACCCAAGGGCAGGAGATTTTGCTCATAGTGTTGAAATTTCTCAGCTCGGTCGAATGCTGCTTAAGGAAATTGGTATGCCTACTACGTTTGACATTGAGCAGGGGTATGCATAGCAGATTGCAAAGTTCTTGCTCCTTGTGCCTGAAATAGCTAGTATATTCCCACTATCCCATTTACGCCTCGGCTTTGCCGGGGCGTTTTGCTATGAGGCCCTGCGAGTGCCGCCGTTGCTACCAGAGATCTTAAATCAACCTATCCAAGTATCTGTTCAAGCAATGTCTCCAATACCTACAGATTGGTGGACTATAGCAGGAACTGTAGCTGGCACGCTCATCGGCGCGCTATTAGGTGGGTTGATTTCTCATTGGGCAACTCTCAATGCTCAAAACAAAATTGCTAGGCGAGATAATGCCGAAAAAATTTTCAGACTTGCTAAGTTTTGCAGGGAAGAGTTGCAAGATATCGATACGCGTCTTGTGGCTAAAGCGATTATTACTGAACAAATTGGTAGTAGGCCTCAACTGAGCTTAAAGAAAGAAAAGGCTTACTTGAAATCTCAGGTTGGAGATTTGTGTGCAACAGTAAATATTCATTTTTATCAATATATTGGGATTATTGATAATACTCCTAACGACTTAAGAGAGTTGTTCCGGCGTCGGGAAAGTCTTGGACATTTAAGCCGATCCGAAGAAATAGAGGATGTTATTGAGATAAAAACTAAAATTGAGGCCGCTCTGGATGACGTTGCAGAAAAATTCTTAGCAAAAATTCGTTGATTTAATATTGTATCTTTCTACTGTCGTGAGACAGTAGGTATCCCTATGCCCCGTATTACTCCCCAAGCCGCTGGCGGCAGTAACGTCTGTGCGTTTCTGGATGTGTTGGCGTTTGCCGAGATTGGCAAGCCGATGCTGCAAGACCCACTCACCGATGGCGGTTACCGCATCATTGTGGGCTCTATCCCAAGCAAGCTGATTCTGCTGGACGATTACGCCGACCATCCACGCCAAAACGTGAAGGTGCGTAAAGGACTGCACTCAACAGCAGCAGGCCGGTACCAGCAGTTAAGCCGCTTTTGGCCTCATTACCGCGACCAGCTTGGCTTGCCCGATTTCGGGCCAATCAGCCAAGACCGTTGTGCTATTCAGCAAATCCGCGAACAGCGCGCCTTGCCCCTCATTCAAGCAGGCGAGATTGCAGAGGCTATTCATCGGTGCCGGAATATCTGGGCGTCGCTGCCAGGTGCAGGCTACGGCCAACATGAGCATTCATTAGAGCGCCTGCTGCTGGAGTTTAAGCGCGCCCAAGGCGAGCTGTGTGCTAACGACCAGACCTGGTACGAGCGCGCCAAGTTACGGAGGGCGGCGTAATGCCCCAGGAGCGCGACGTGAAACCATCCGTATTCGAGCGGCATATGCAGACAGGAATCCAAGTGCTGCTGGTGGCACTGATCATTTGGGCGGGTACCGAGCTTGTGAAGCTGGGGCAGCAGTCGGTTGTTCTTGAGGAGCGACTGACAACCCAGGGCTTAATGCTCAATGAGCTACGCCAAGAGCTACGGGAATGGGGTGATACCTACTACCGAACCACGGATGCCAGGCGTGAACTGGATGAGATAGAAGGGCGTATCGATAACTTGAACAGCCGCGTGTCGGCGCTGGAGACCAGACAGTGTGCATTGCAGCTAAAGCGTTATCGGTGATTACCGGCCCGCTGTTCAGCGTGATCGACAAGGCAGTCACTGACAAAGACGAAGCCGCCCGACTGAAGCACGAGAGCCAAACTCAGTTGATCGATGCCGAGAACAGTGCACTTAAGGTGATATTGGCAGAAGCGGCTGGTGAGAGCTGGCTGCAACGCAACTGGCGTCCGATTCTCATGCTCACGATTGTGGCCATCGTCGCCAACAACTACCTGATCGCCCCGTATCTGTCTGCGATGTTTGGCGTAGGCCTGACGCTGCCACTCCCTGAAGCCCTTTGGAACCTTATGACGTTGGGTGTAGGTGGCTATATCGCTGGTCAAACCGCTGAGCGAGGTATTTCAACCTGGCAAAGTGGACAGGTGGCCCGTGAGCAAGCGAAAGCGCAACAGAGCATTTACCAACAAATTCCAAAGCAGTAACTGGTTCTCGCCGCGAGGCGACAAGGCAACGCTGTGAAGCGTCACCTAAGGCCATGCCGTGAGGCAGTGCCACCAAACGCCCGGCACGTCGTGAGACGCCCGGGCACATCTAATTTTATAGGTTGGTTAGAACGCACTGAACAAGCGGTTGAGCATATGCATTGCAAACCAGAGCTTGCTCATATGCTGGTTGAATAAAGCTTCCAACAATAAGCCCGAAAAGAGCTGCTATCAAAACGATAACCCAAGCTCGCTCTTTGGGTGGTTCATTTTTTCCGACCCAGGCAATTGCACGACGTGCTTGACGTGTAACGACATAGATAAGCGGCAAAGCCACCGCTAAGAGTATTGGCATCAGGCCGAAAGAGAATTCAAACACACTCAGATTCCTTGTTGACAGTTAATAGACCGCTTCTTAATAGAAATTAGAAGTTAAAGGAAACGCTGTTCTAAAACAATATATTTTAGGGCGCTGCCAGCAATGGTGGCGTTTTTTTATGGCGAAAAGACACGACTGGGAGTTGATCGAGCGTGAGTACCGCACCGGTCGTTTTTCTCTTGCTCAGCTTGAAGCCCGTCACGGCGTGAACCGCTCTAATATCTCCCGCCGACAAAAGAAATATGGCTGGACAAAAGATCTTACCGAGCGTGTACGTGAACGCACCCAGGAGAAGATTACCCGCGCCACGCTTTTGCCTGAAGCGCAAGCCGCTTACGACCGGGACGATGAGCAGGTAGTCGAACAGGCGGCTAACGAGAATGCCGCCGTGGTTAAGGGGCACCGCAAAACCTTGGAGCGCTGGCGGGGTATTGCTGAGCGTTATGCCGAGCGGCTGGAAAGCCAGCTGGCAGAAGGCAAGATCAAGATTGAACTGCCTACTGGCGTGACTGAGATTGATATTCCCCTGGAGTACGTCGGCAAGTGCATGGGCCATGGTACCCAAGCCCTCGCCCGCGTTATCAAGCTTGAGCGTCAGAACTACGGACTGGATGCCAGCGATAAAGACTATCAGAGTGGGCTGGAACGGCGAATAGTAGTGATGTAAGTACAGTTGTTATACCTACTGAGAGGTGGGACATATTGCTTTCTTTTTTTCGTTTTTATATCAGGTTTTGGTTAAATTAGCATGCCTCCCGTGGAGGATCTACGGTTAGCTGATTAAACTGCAAGAGCCAATTCTCCGACCGTCAAGGCAACCGACACTTTGGCTTTCTTTTTCGGGTTGTCCGTTGCCGACGCTGCTGCATGGCTCAGGACTTTACCTAGGCGTTCTGCCAATACGCCGCCGTCCAAGTCCTCTAGGAACTTGGTCACATCGGTTGGGTGTGACATGGGAGTACTCTTAGAGTGGATGGGTGTGAATTGCAGGCATTAAAAAGGCCACCTCAATGGATGGCCTTTCTTCAGCGCGAATTAAACGATAATGCTGCGTTAGCAGTCTTCTGAAATCCAATGGTTTTCTTGGGTCGTTGTAATTGTTTCGCTACTAATCAGCTCGGTCTTGGAGGTAGTGTGCTCTTCGCTATGCTGCGTAATGGTGATATTAATCTCAACATCTTGATCACCGTATGAATTAGACGCAGAAGCATGAACTGTGTTGCCGCTCTGCGTGAACTCAACATCAGTAAATCCAGCCTCACTGAAGTCACTGCGAAATGCCGCTTCAGGGTCTTTAGCTTCCTCTTCTGTAATACATTGCTGATCGGTCATTTCCTCCGGCGTCTCACCACCAAGAGCATTGCTTTCAATGGTCTGTTCCCATAGACCTGGCTTCAATTCAAAAGCCCAAGCAGGCAGCGAAGCTGTTACCAGCAGTGTGGCAATTAGGCTCTTCCGTAGCATATTTCTCTCCAGTTATGTAAAAGGGGGAGGGCTAAGAATAGCTTAATTTACTGCTTGCATGCGAATTGCCTCAATAAAGCAGTATTAAACAAGTAAACACTTAAGCGGCCAATTGCTCCATGGCATCGCTATAGCCAGGCCAGTTATCGACGCCCATGGCTTCCAGGGCGCGCAGCTTGGCTTGATCGGCTAGCAGCTGGTCGTATTCAGCGCGGCTTATGGTGACCGTTTCCGGCTCTTGAGCTCGATCCGCGCCTATCCACTCGGGCTCATTTAGCTCGGCAGCGGCTGCTAGGCGTTCTTTCTCCAATGTTTGGCCGTGCGGATGGTGTGTCAAATGGAGTTGACGACAGACCTGATGGCCAGTACGCCTGACTATTCTCTAACGTTATTTGACCGTGGGGTTTATTCGCTGGGCCTGCTGCATGCGTGGCAGCAAGCAAGCGAGCAGCACCACTGGCTGATCCCATTACGGAAGGGAACACAGGATGAAGAAATCTACGCGTTGGGTCGTTAAGGTCGATTTGTTCGCCTGACGACATCGCCACAAGCGCGAGCGAAATGTGCCTTTTATGCCATTGAGTCACGTTGCACCAAACGGACAAACATTAAATTATCAGTTGGTTAGATTAAGTGGCAGCATAGCCTCGGTGTGTTGAAAACCGGCATAGGTTAATAGCCTATCCAGGGTTCGGATCCCTGCCGGTAGGTTACATCCATAAATCATCCCCATTTTCGTGAGCAGACCTGGCGTAGTATCCTTACGACGCTGGTGCTGCTTCGTTGGGTAGAGCAGCGAGGGGCATATCAAAACGACAAAATTCACAACAGAGTAAAGTATGGTAAGTCGCCACAAGGTTACTATCACCGACATCGCCGAACATGTGGGCATGACCAATATGACGGTGTCGCGTGCCTTGAATAATCCTGACAAGGTGAAAGTAGCGACTCGGGAGAAGATCCTCGCCGCTGCGAAGGAACTGGGGTATGTCCCTAATGCTTTTGCGAGCCATCTTCGGAGTCGTAAGAACCGGCTGATTGGCCTGGTCACGGCAAGCGTGGATAATCCCTTTTATAGCGAGGTGATCAAGGCAGTTTCTCGTGCGGCCGAGGAGCGTGACTACACCATCATTCTGATTGATACAGATGGCTCGCCACAGCGCGAGGAAGTGGCGATCGAAACCCTGCTCAGCTATCAGGTAGCCGGCATCATCCTTTCGCCCGTCTCCGACGCTGCCGCCTATCGCCCCGCTTACCTTGATCGCTTGCGTGCTACCCGCTTACCAGTGGTTATGCTGGATCGTACCTTGAACGTATCCGACTTCAGCCGTGTGGTACTGGACAACCGTCTTGCCGGGAGTCTGCTTGGTGAACTGCTTGTGAAGAAGGACATCCGCCGGGTGCTTGCGTTGACGGGGCCGCGTGACTCGCGGATCACCCAAGACCGGCTGATCGGCCTGAAGACAGCCTTTGACGTGGCGGGCGTCTCCTTAGTGGTGGAGCAGCGCCCCGGGGACTACACCTTGCAACCGGCCTATCGCGATATGGCCGATTACCTACGTCAGGGCAAACTCCCCGAAGCCGTGTTTGGGTTCAATCAGCTGATTACTTTGGGCGCCATGCGTGCCCTGCATGATGCACGTGTGTCTCGGGACGATGTGATGGTATTGGGGGTCGACCGTTTGCCTTATGCTGATATCTTCGAGGTGTCAGTGCCTTGTGCTGCGCATGACACCTACCGGTTAGGGCACGAGGCATTTCACATACTCTTTGAACAGATTGAGGATCCCATGGCCGCCAGCCGTGAGGTCGTGATCTCCGCCACACTTATATCCTCCGGCGGTAACTGACTAGTCATCAGCTTTCGTCTTGCATCATACCCTCGGAGAGCACGAAGCGGTCGCGGTTGGCCCATAGCGGGTTGGCCGGACTTGGCGTAAGGATTCCCAATCGGCGGCTAGTTGCAGTTCAGGTTACGAGCTTAGAGAGTCGCCAAACGGTCGGCGATCAGTTCCTCCAGGCGTTCCTGATCATCGGCGAAGCGCCGTATCCCCTCGGCCAGTTTGTCATTGGCCATGGCATCCTTGTTGTGATCCCAACGGAAGGCGGACTCTGAGAGTGGAGTAGGACGAGGGCCACCGTTGCGTGTCATTAACACCTTGGGTTCCACCGCTCCCGTTGCGGTAGCGAGTTCCTCAAGCAGCGTAGGTGTGATGGTTAGTCGGGGACAGCCGGCGAGTGCCAGCACCTGGTCGACAGTGCGAAAGCTCGCGCCCATCACCACGGTGTCGAAGCCGCCCTGGCTGACCCGTTCGCAGACGCCGCGTACGAATTGCACCCCAGGGTCGTTCTCGGGGGGGAAATTCTGGCCAGTCTCCTTTTTGTACCAGTCAGTGACACGGCCGACGAACGGTGAGACGAGGAAAACGCCAGCATCGAAACAAGCTTTGGCCTGGGCGTCGCTGAACAGCAGCGTCAGGTTGCAGTTGATGCCCTCTTTCTCCAGCACCTCGGCGGCGCAGATGCCTTCCCAGGTTGATGCCAGCTTGATCAGCACTCGATCCTTGGACACGCCGCGTTGCTCGTAGAGCTCGATCAGCTCGTGGGCCTTGCGTATGCTGGCCTGGGTGTCGAAGGACAACTTGGCGGCTACCTCGGTGGAAACACGGCCGGGCACCAGTTTGGCGATCTCGCTGCCCATGGCCACGGCAAGGCGATCTACGGCATGCGCTTCTCGCCGGCCGTTATCCTCGGACTTGACCGCCGCGAGTTCCTGATCGATCAGTGCTTGGTAGGCCGGCAGATCGAAAGCCTTGAGGATTAGCGAGGGATTGGTGGTGGCATCATGGGGTTGATAGCGTTTGATGGCGTCAAGGTCGCCGGTGTCTGCGACCACCATGGAGTGCTGACGAAGGGCGTCGAGTCGTTGGGTCATGAAGTATCTTCCTCGAATAAGTGGTCGGTTATGTAAGGCATAGGGATGGGTGTTCAGCCGTAATGATTGGCCAAGGCCTGACAGTAATGGGCATAGGCCTGGTCATAGGCAGCGGCGCGGTCGGGTTCGGGGTTCTCGTCAAGAGGCTCTGAGCACCACAATCCACACCGATATACATGTCAGGTTCCTTCTAACACAAGGGGCTAGTGAGACGTGAAACCACCATCGACCGGCAGGCAGGCTCCGCTGATCATCGACGCGGCCGGGCTGAGAAGGAAGGCAACCGGAAGGGCGACTTCCCTGGGAGTGGCAAAGCGCCCTAGGGGAATGGCGGCCAGCATCGGGTTGCGCTTGGCGGGATCGGCCCAGGCACGTTCGGCCATGGGGGTCAGGGTCACCGTCGGGTTGACACTGTTGACGCGGATGCCTTTGGAACCCAGCTCGAGGCACAGCACACGAGTCATGGCATCCATGGCTGCTTTAGACGCGCAATAGCCTAGGTGGCCGGGCAGAGCGGCCATGGATGCTTGGCTTGAGACGTTGACAATGCTGCCCTGACGGCCGTGCGCGATCATGTGGCGAGCCGCTTCCCGTGCCACCACGGCACTGGCAGTGACGTTCGTGTTCATAATGTTCTCGATATCCTTCGCCTTGAAATCCAAGACATCGTCGAGGATCGAGATACCGGCACAATTGACCAGGCCATCGAGGACGGGCATCTCGACGAAGGCCGCGACAACTGCGGCCTCATCGGTGATGTCGACGGCCAGGGTGCGTGCCCCCAGCTCTTTCTCGAGTTTGGCTAGCTGATCCCGGTTGCGACCAAACAGCACCAGTTCGGCACCGAGTTCAGCCAGAGACCGCGCGATATCGAGGCCGATGCCGCTGGTCGCTCCCGTAACGAGGATGCGTTGGTTGTGGAGTTCGAAGTTCATGATGTGGCGTCACTCGCTCGATTTGGGATTGGCATTTAGCCGATGCATGATCGGCATGAGCAGGGTCTCAGGGAGTTCGTTTGCGGCTAATGTAGATCGCCAACAGGATAATCAGGCCCTTGATAACGTTTTGAAGGTAGGGCGATACCCCCATCAGGTTAAGGCCGTTGTTGAGCACGCCAAGCAGCATGGCGCCTACCAGTGTGCCTAGAATCATTCCTCGCCCACCGGTGATAGCGGCGCCGCCCAGTACTACGGCGGCGATGGCGTCGAGCTCGAAGCCGATCCCGGCGTTGGGTTGGCCGCTCATCAACCGAGAGGTCAAGATCAACCCGGCAATGGCCGCAGTCGTGCCACTCAGGGTGTAGACCAGCAACTTGTAGCGGGACACTCGGATACCGGATAGCCGAGTCGCTTCCTCATTGCCGCCAATGGCATACAGGTAGCGTCCGGTCGCAGTATGGTGAAGCAGCAAAAAGCCGAGTGCGTAGACGCTGATCATGATCAGTATCGGGGTTTCGATGCCGGCCAAGCTGCCGCGACCGAAGAAGGCAAATTCCGGGGGGAGGCCGGAAATTGGGTAGCCTCCGGTGTATATCAAGCCAAGCCCGCGGGCAATCCCCATGGTGGCCAAAGTGACGATGATGGGTGGCATGCCGGCAAAAGCAACAAAAAAGCCATTGAAAGCTCCGAAGCCTGCACCTACCAATACGCCTAGCAGGATGGCTAGCGACGGAGGAACCCCCGCCACCATCAGCCCAGCCATTACTGTTCCCGACAAGGCCATTACCGGGCCCACGGAGAGGTCGATGCCGCCGGTGAGAATAGCTAGGCTCACCCCCACAGCTATGATGGCGATGATCGAGGTCTGACGCACCAGATTGGCTTGGTTGCTTATGGTTAGAAAGTTGTCGTTGATGGTCGACATGGCAATGAAAACGACGATGAAACCGATCAGCGGGTAGAAGATTGGAGTACGGCGCCAACTGGCCAGCCGCATCTTGAGGGACTGGTGGGTGTTGCCGGGTATTGAGTCGAGCTGGCTCATGAGCTGAGTCCCCCCGTGGCGTGATGCATGATGGATTGTGAATTGAGATCGTTGCCTTGCAGTTCGGCGGCGATCTGTCCCTGGTAGAAGACCGCTGCGCGATCGCATAGGCCAAGAATTTCCGGGAGTTCGGACGAAATCATGATGATCGACACGCCTCGGGCAGTGAGCTCTTTCATTAAGGCGTAGATCTCTGACTTGGCGCCGACGTCAATGCCGCGGGTGGGCTCATCGAAGATCAGCACCTTACACTGGTGGCCCAGCCAGCGGGCGATAACAACCTTCTGCTGGTTGCCGCCGCTGAGATTGCCCACTGGGGTTTCGGGGCTGGGAGCCTTGACGCGGACTGCCTTCATCAGATCGGCGGCAGTACTGGACTCTTGGCGGCGCTTGATCAGTGGCAAAGCACTCTGAAATTGTGTCAGATTGTTCAGGGTGATGTTTTCGCGACAAGAGAACGGTAGGATCAATCCCTGGATCTTTCGGCTTTCCGGTAGAAGGCCGATCCCCTGCTTCAGGGCGGTGGCGGGGTGTAGGAGTTTAGTTGGCTTGCCCTCCATAAGGATTTTGGCATGCACGGGGCGCGTCGCACCGATCAGCCCCATAGCCAGTTCTGTGCGACCCGACCCCACTAAGCCAGCAAAGCCGAGGATCTCGCCGCGGTAGAGCTTCAATGAGTGTTCGGGGCCATTGACATCAAGGCGCAGGGATTCAATGTCTAATACCACATCGTTATAATCGGCATCGCTACGCTGTTCGGGATAAAGATTCTCAACACGGCGGCCGACCATTTTCTCGATTAGGTCGTCGGGGGTAGTCGAGACGACGTCGCAGTCGTCGACCTTCTCACCGTCACGCATCACGGTGACACGATCACAGATGGTGAATATCTCTTCCATGTGGTGTGATATGAATACCATGCCGACCTGTTGCTCGCGCAGTTTGCGCATGATGGTGAACAGGTGATCTGCTTCGCTAGGCGTGAGGGTTGCTGTCGGCTCGTCGAGGATCAGGATGCGCGCTTTCAGTGACAGGGCCTTGGCGATCTCGATGAACTGCTGGTCGGCGACACTCAAGTCGGCGATGGGGCGGTCTAAGGGGATCGAGACCTTGAGGCGGTCTAGCAGGTGCTGCGCCTCGGCGATCATGCTGCGCCGGTCTCGCAGCCCGAATCTGTTACGCAATTCACGCCCAAGGAATATATTATCCACGGCGTCCAGGTCGGGGATCAGGCTGAATTCCTGAAAGATGATACCGATGCCCGCGTTGAGGGCGTCTTGGTAGCCATGGAAATTGCATACCTCGCCATTGATGTTGATCTCACCTTCATCTTGTCGGTAGATGCCGCAGAGAATTTTCATCAGAGTCGACTTGCCGGCCCCGTTTTCGCCAAGCAGAGCATGCACCTCGCCAGCATGGACATCGAGCGATACATCCGTGAGGGCCCTCACCCCGGGAAATGACTTCGAGATGTGTCTCAGGGAAAGTAATGGAGTCATAGGGATACCCTCGTGCGCCGCCCGTAGGGGGCAGCACACGTCATCATCGTCGGTGGGAGGGGTTACCAGCTAAAGTCAGCGGCCTTGTCGCGGTCGATCAGTTGTACGTCGATGGGAATTTCCGCGGGCGCAGTTTCTGCACCCCAGTGCTTAGCCAGCGCCAGGCCGAGCCCTACACGCACCATGTCTGCGGGATATTGCGCTGAGGTGGCGATGAACGCGGAATCAGCCTTCTGGATCTCTGCGACTGCCTCGGGATGACCGTCGACGCTGACCAGCTTGATGTCCTGACCACTGGCCTCAATGGCTATCAGAGCGCCCAGCGCGCCGATATCGTTGACGCTGAAGAGACCATTTAGATCCGGGTTTGCCTGGATGATGTTCTCGGTGACTGTCATCGCATGGGTACGCTCCTGACGGCCATTCTGTTTGGTTACGATCTCGATGCCATCGTACTCATTAAGCGCGTCGGAGCAGCCTTCAATACGTTGCAGGATCGGCACAACCGGAATGCCATCCAGTAGGGCTACCTGACCTTCACCATCGAGTTGTTGGGCGAGGTATTCGCAGGCTAAGTAGCCGGCGTCATAGTTCTTGGAACCCACGAAGCCATCCACTGGGCCCTCTGCCTGGGCATCGATCGCGACCGTGGTGACGCCTGCTTCTCGGGCAGACAACACCGCCGTTTCAACCCCGACGGAGTCGGCAGGGTTGAGCAGCAGAATATCGATGCCACGTTGGATCATGTCCTCTACGTCGCTGACCTGCTTGGAGACATCGTGGCGTGCATCGGTGACAATCACCTCAGCCCCCAGGCTCTCTGCGGCGGTCTCGAGTGCCTCCTGCATGGTCACAAAATACTCGTTGTTGAGCTCCTGAAAGGACATGCCGATTGTCAAAGTATGCTCATCGGCTGCTGCGGTTCCTGCTACAAAGGCGGCTGCGCAGGCGGCGACAAGAGCCGTTTTGCGAAAATTTGCGGTGATCTTATTAATTTTCATTGTTAACTCCGTGATTGTTATTGTTTCTCTTAAAGGTTTTTCAATGTTGACAAAGCTCTTAATGTTAACGTCAACAATTTGAAGACTATGTGCCCTTTAGAGGTTGGTCAACGGTCATACGACCAATGTCTATTCCTCTAGGATTTTACAAATGATCAAAGCGTTCATGCGAAGTGTTTATTCAAAACTGTAAGAGGTTGTAAGGCTGGTTGATCTGATTAAGCTAAAGAAACACCTTAATAGTTGCTGGATTGAATACTTCCTACATATCAAAGTTGCTAGGCAAAACAACCATATCTCGGATGGTTACATTTCGGGGGCGAGTAAGCATGAACATAATCGCATCAGATACATCCGTTGGTTCGATAATGCTGCCGGATTCTTTTGCCTTGCGCAGATTTTCTTCTGGCCAATCGGCGAGCAACGCACTATTTACAGGCCCAGGAGAGACTGACGCCATGCGAATACCGTGCTTGTTGATCTGACGACGAGTAGTCTGAACGAAACTGTTGATGGCCCACTTGGAGGAAGCATAGACTGGCTCCCAGGGAACCGGGAAGTGCCCCGCAACGGAGCTTGTCACCATAATATCGCCCGTGCGACGTTCGATCATGTGGGGTAAGACGTTATGGACATTTTTAATCACCACATTAACATTGAGGTTCAGCATTCTGTCGATGGCGGCAGGGGAGGTGTCGATCAAATCGCCGCCGATATAACTACCGGCATTAGCATGAAAGATATCTAACTGTCCCGCCTTCTTTAAGATTTGTGAGAGGAGAGTGTCGCAGTCCTGTGGGTCAAGTAGGTCAATAACTAGGGGAAATGCAGCTTCGCCAAGTTCTTCACAGATGGTTTTCAGCGCAGCCTCATCTCTATCAATCATGACCACTTTGGCACCAGCGTCAATCATGGCCTTGGTAGTGGCAAGCCCGATACCTGATGCTGCGCCAGTAACGGCAGCAACTTTTCCAGTGAGTTCATTGGTCATCTTATAATCTCCTATATTCAGGTTCCTCGATTGACGAGGCCGTTTGGTTTCTGGAGTGGCTTGTGAATGATCCCGAGGTGTCTCTGATGAGCAGGATCAACTTTTGTGCTTACTCGTCCCTGATTCATCTCCAAGGCACATGCCTAGTGGACTGAAACTCTTTATGTTGACGTCAACATTCCTAAAGCTATTCTCTATTTGAAAACGAATCAATGGGATTAAGACCAATGTCTAGGCTTTGGTCTTTTGAAGAGGTGGAGCTAATCAATGACCCGACAGTTGCCGTTGATCAGCATATGTCGATGTTTTTCTATGGGTGGGTGGTGCGGCAATTACCACTATAACGGGCACTGGCGTGGCTTCCAATTCCCGAGCAAGCGTCCGAGGGGCTGATGCAGATCAGCTGTCATTCATGCGGTTGAATGAGTGCTTGGTAATCTGCCTTGGGCAGTGCCTGCAGGTTCATATACGACACGTGAACGGCCATTTCTGTCAGTGTGAACGTCGCCAACTCATCAATGAGAGAAAGGGCAAGGTCGTAGCTGGAGAGGCTGGTGGCAATCCCCGGTGTCCAGTGGTGAGCTTTGATGGCGCGGGCTATCAGTACATCTCGATCAGCGTCGAGGGGGAACGCAGCGCCCCGGTAGGCGTCACGCCAGTGGTCGCAATAACAAGCAACGACAAACTCTCGGAAAGTGTTAACCAGCATTTTGTGCAGTGCTTCGAGGTTTTCGACGCCCGACTCTGGCAGGTTGCTGTATTCCCGCTGCATCTGCTCGAGCTGATCCCAACGCTTGTGGTAGGCGGCCTTGTCCAACGCTTTCCCCTTATCCCTAGTTTAGAAGCCACCAATATAGCGATATTGGGTGACTTTGCTCAATTCTTCTTTGGCCTGAGGCTGGGCTTTCTATTTCTGGGAATTGCTATGATAAAGGCTCCGCCTATTCACCAATATCACATGGGAAGTAATGCAATGCTCCCCAAGCGATGGAGGGTAATGTTCGTTTTAAATCAAGCTCTAAGTGATCAGCTTCAATAAGCGTTCCCACTTGTTGAGAACAACCACTCCTTTTGTGCGCCCGAGCTGCACACAGGTATCGTTAAAAGCAGGCCTACGAAGGCCTTCTATATCGGGGAAGTCGATCAAAGCGATCCTGCACGTTTCACATTCGTATTCTTCAAAGCTGTAAGCCGCTTTCTTCATGTAGAGCTTCTGAAAGCGTCTCCTTGCCTTGCGACATTGAGCTGCGTGCTTTTTGGGATCTATTACAAAATCCAGCATGGTACTTACTGCAACAATGACACCACTGGTAGCGGTCAAAACCGTGTGCTCAGTGATGACTCCTGCAAAAGCAGCACTACCGCCAAAAAGACTGGTGAACGTGAACACGTTGGCCATCCTGCTAAAAAGCCTTTGCTGTAGTTGCATATACCTAACCATGTAACAGGTGCCATCAATAGCCTCCTCGAACGACATTGGGTCGTGCCTTTCAGGAATACTGGGAAGGCTTACATCTTTCATGTCATTAAATCCCTACTAGGAGCGTATGCAGACTTCGTCTTCAGGAAAGTCTGGATCATCAGGAAAACGAGGTTCTGGTCTGGGAATCCTTATCGGTGGAACACATGGGATTTGGCCCGGAGGATCCCATTCTCCTGCTTGGCATCTCTTTTGAAATTTCATTGTTTCTCTCCGTTACAGAATGTTAAGGAGGGGGTGGTCATTTCTAGTTTAGGACTGGTTTTAAAAAACCGCCTAATGTTTGTGGCCGGAGGTGCTCTATGGCCGAGAAAGGTGGGCAGCAGGCGCGTCGTGCCGCGTTATTGTGCCAAAACGTGCGATTTGGTTTGTACCTCGATTGCCGCCGCCGTCAGGCAAAAGCGCTTGAATATCGGCAATTGCCCGATGGTACCCACAGCCTGGAGGATTGCGCTGATTTCATCCGTCATTCGTGTCGCATCCAAAGCCGCGCCGAGCTGGATCATAACGACACGGCGCGGGCCATGCTGGAACGGGTCGTCGCTGACTACCAGCGTTGGGAGCGCCAGCAACGAATGCTCGACCAGATCGCTGGGGGGAGGGCGTGAAGAGTTCAGAGGCGGAAGGGTTTGGGAGGTGATTTATCACCGTTCTATGGATTGGGAACTCGATCAGGAGCTAGGGCTATGAGCTTGATTCAAAAGCACGGCCAGAACATGGATGGAAGAGATTTTATCGTTGGTGACATTCATGGGCAGTACGACCTGCTGCTTGAGTCCATGGCGCGCGTTGACTTCGATAAGTCAAAGGATCGGTTATTTTGTGTAGGTGACTTGATCGACCGGGGGGTGGATTCTTTCGAGTGCTTATCGCTAGCCTTTGAGCCTTGGTTTTTTGGCGTGCGTGGCAATCACGAGATGTTGGCCATTGATGCGCTTGAGAATGGGGGAAGCGCCGAAGACCTTTGGATGATCAACGGCGGCACCTGGGCGATAACTGAGAATATGATCGAAGTCCGGCAAATTCTTCGTGAGGCGCTGAAGTATCTACCTTACGCCCGCCAGATAGATGTTTTGGGGCAGCAGGTGGGCATCGTTCATGCCGAGCCGCCTGCGGACTGGTCGCAGGTTGAGATGGCGGATGATGCAGGCAAAGTGGAAATGGTATGGGGCCGGACTCGTATAAAGCGTAGGGACACGACGCCAGTAGTCGGCATCGATGCTGTAGTGGTCGGGCACACCATTGTTGAGCAGCCTACTTGGCTGGGCAATGTGTTCTATATCGACACCGGTGCCTTTAATACGGGCCGGTTGACGTTGATCAATGCCCGGGAGGTGTTGGCATGAGCTGGCGCCAGCAAACCACTACCAAAAAGCTACGCAGTCCTCGAGCACTGACCAAAAGCGGCGCGCCCCGGGCAAAGCCCGTTGATTGGGAAGGGCAGGAGCAAGCCGTTCTGATCCGTAGGCTGTATGGCGAGAAGATGCGCGGCCACCCAGTAGGCGAGTTGTTCGACGCCACCTTCCTTGTGCCCAACGGCGGCCACCGCAGTAAGAAAACCGCGAGCGACCTCAAACGCCAGGGCGTAAAAGCAGGTGTCAGCGATCTTCCCGTGCGTCAGGCCCGCGGCGGTTGGTTTGGCTTGTACCTGGAGTTCAAGGCCACCCCGCCCAAGGATGCGCCGCTAGCCGATAGCCAATTCAAGTGGCTGGAAGATAGCGAATATGAGGGCTATTGCGCCGTGCTGGCGCTGGGACTCGAGGAGGCAAAGGGGTACTCAGGGAATACGCCAGTTGGCCACGCACGCAAATAGCCGGCGAGCGGCTGGCGCTGGAAAGCGGTACCGAGTGGAGGAAGGGTTGATGACACAGCAGAAGGGGAGCCAGATGCAGTTTGATGATTGGAAGCGGGTAGCAAACCCTTGGCGTGTCGTGGAGGCTGCGAAGAGAGATGAACGAGCGCGTGATGCAGCGGTGTCACGCATCATAGACAACATGCTGGAGCTGCAGCTGGATTAGCGTCACGATAACTCTGGTTTTCACCCGTTCAGTGTAACGGCTCTAGCAGGTGGTGCATCTGGAGGTAGTGGGTGTAGTGACCAGGCCATGCTGGCCTCGCTTCGCTACCACCCTCAAAGCCAGTGGCATAAGACCTGTGGTTGGTTGTTGCCAGCCAGGCCGCTGCAATGCTGATGCAGGCCACCCGCATCCGTCCGGAGAAAATGGGTAACAGCATTTGAATGGTGACTGCCAGGCAGATGGTGGAGCGACAGGAGGTGCTGCTTAGGGAGCTGGGGCTTGAATGAGGGATGAGAGTGTTGAGGCGTTGCAGGTGGCGGGTAAGCGAGGGCGTAAGCGGCTTTGGCAGGTGTTGGCGGTGGGGGAGGTGCGCCAATGAACTACCTTTAGATTATGCAGGCATATATCGGTCTAAAATCACGAATAGACTACAAATATTTGACGTATTCATTTTGCTCTTCGACCTGGCTACGGTTACTCTGGTCTTCACAAATGAAGTGACTAACCAAATTAGGCCATAGAGAAAGATGAGCATCCCAAACCCAGACATACTCAGGTGGGCGCGTGAAGGGGCCGGGCTGAGTCTTGAAGAGGCAGCGAGAAGGCTTTCTCTGAAGAGCAAGGGCATGTCTGGTGCTGAGCTATTGTCAGCATATGAGACGGGTACAAAATTGCCGACCCAAAAAAAGCTAATGGATATGGCAAAACAATACCACCGTCCGTTCATTACTTTCTTTCTCCCAGAGCCGCCCATGAGTGCTTCTATGGGCGAGGATTTTAGACTGCTTCCGGATACACAGTTTGACGAGCACGAGGGAAGTGTTAAAGCACTTGTGCGAGACATATACATTCGTCAGTCTATAGTCAAAGAGGCGCTGATTGACGGTGATGAAGATGTTGGCATTGAGTTTGTCTCAGAAGGCAGTACAGATACGCCAATTAAAAAAGCCTGCCAAGTTGCAATCAATTATTTTAATATTGATATAGAAACTTATCGCCGCAATGCAAATCCACATGATGCCTTCAACTACCTAAGAAGATGTGTGGAAAGGAAAGGAATTTATGTTCTTCTTGTAGGCGATTTGGGGAGCCACCACTCATCCATTAGTACTGAGGCTTTTCGCGGCTTCGCTTTGTCTGATCCAATAGCGCCTTTTGTAGTTATTAACCAAAATGACTCGAAAGCAGCTTGGAGTTTCACGCTCTTGCACGAAGTCGTGCATGTTTGGCTGGGAAAAACGGGCATCAGTGCTCAGAATAACGAGCATATTGTTGAGCGATTCTGCAATGATGTTGCTAGCAACCTACTAGTGACTAGTGGTGAAGTCATAAAGCTATACGATGAAGCCATGCACTCAGATGAGGATTTCCTGCCTGCGCTGCAGAGGCTTGCTCAAAATTTGAATATTAGCGCCTCACTCGTAGCTTATCGGCTATTTAGGCAAAATATGATTTCACAAACTGAATGGGTTCAAGTTAGAACTGAGCTGCGAGATCTTTGGCTCAAGAGTAAAGCTCAACAAAAATCTAAAACGTCAGATGCTGGAGGTGACTTTTATAACACGCGCCGACATCGTGCGGGTGGGGCTCTAATTGAGCTTGTACGTCGCTCTTTGCATGATGGCGTTATTACAGAAACGAAAGCAGGCAGAGTGCTCGGTGTGAGCCCAGGTAATGTTGCTCAAATGGTGGGGCTGTGATGTCTGCACAAAAAAAAGAAATTTTCTTGCTCGATGCAAATATCATCATCCATGCTCACGATCTATATTATCACATGGATCGAGTTCCGGAATTTTGGCGGTGGCTAGAGTTTCATGCTGATAATGGGTCAATCAGAATGCCAAAAGAAACTCATAGCGAAATCAAAGGCGGTGTTAAAGCCCAGCATGTGCAATGGGCTAAACATAAAGATGTGCGAAAAAGCTTAATTCTGGCTGAAGACTTCGAAATAGCTCTTCTTAATAGAGTTATTAGTGAAGGGTATGCCTCTGATTTGAACGAAATTGAAACTGAAAAGATTGCAATGGATCCTTTCTTGGTAGCTTATGCACTCAAGGATCCACAGAATCGAATTGTAGTGTCTAACGAGGTCTCAAAGCCAAGCAAAAAGCGTGCCAATCGAAAAGTGCCAGATGTCTGTGATGCTTTGGGCGTTCGGTGTTGTAATGTTTTCACTCTTCTCCGTGAGTTAGATTTCCGTACGGACTGGCAAAAAGTAATTTGATGGTCTGAGTCATCTAAGATTATGTCTTATAAATGCTTACAGCTTTTCATCAGGCTATAAGGACACATGTAAAATATGTCCATGTTTTTTGCTGGTCAAACAATATGATATAGTCAACATTTTGAAAAATCGAAAGCTACAAGTATTGGCTAAATAAAGATATTAGCTTTTATGGGTGAAAGCACGCGTGAGAGTCAATGCATGTCTGGGAGGTTAGGTGTGTATTTATTCTCGTGATGTCGAAGCTGTTAGCTAGTTAATGCTGTCTTTGAATATGCAGTAAATCCATAACCGTTTCTGGCTGATACAGAGCAGCCAGACAGGAATGCTGCCTGACTCCCATGCACAACCTTCGTCAATACATCTGTGGGATTACTTTCATAGCATTGTTAATTCTGACGCCCTTTTTTTAGTATTTTCCAGGCCTGGGTGAATAACACCATCAACAGTAGTGCGATGATTCCC
The DNA here is from genome assembly GCF_054065485.1 of Vreelandella sp. 2A-K22. Lineage (NCBI taxonomy): Bacteria > Pseudomonadati > Pseudomonadota > Gammaproteobacteria > Oceanospirillales > Halomonadaceae > Vreelandella > Vreelandella sp. 2A-K22. Next base: position 122,911 of record NZ_JBSUGC010000015.1, read on the forward strand.
TGCGAAATAGGACGAGTAAATAGGGATCCCCAGTTATCCTGAGAAATCAGCATAGCCAAACGTAAGTTTTGTTCCGCCATTGGACCTAACAGTACTCCCAGCACTACTGGTGCAAGCGGGAAGGCTAGTCGATGGAGTAAATAACCGAGCAACCCAAAGGCTAGCATTACATAGAGGTCTGTCATGTTCCCTTTGACGGTATAAACACCCACGGCCATGAGTACCAACGTCGTTGGTACCAAGAGTGCGGTGGGCATGCGCAAGACCTGAGCGAATAGGCGGGTGGCCACCATGCCTCCTAGTAACAGAAGTAGCATCGCAGTAAACAGCATTTGCCACATGAAACCGAAGACCACATCAGGCGACTTCGTAAACAGTTGTGGGCCGGGCTGAAGTCCATGAATCATAAGCGCGCCGAGCACTAAGGCAGCAACCAAATTGCCAGGAATCCCTAACGTTAGGGATGGAATCATTGCAGAAGCATTGTCGGCACTGTTACCTGATTCAGCTGCTGCAACCCCCACAGGATTACCCGTGCCGAAAGATTCGGGGTTCGTGGACTTGCGCTTCGCTTCGTTATAACTCAGCAATGCTGCCAAATTGCCACCGGCACCTGGCAAGATACCTACACTAACGCCTATCAGCGACGAGCGAGTCCAAGTGCGCCAGTGCTGACGTATCAGTCCGAGTGCGTTGCCGCTAGCATCAACCTTGAAGCTTCCTGCATCATAGTAAGTCGCGTTGCTTTTCTCCGCCATCTCCAGCACTGGCGGTATCGCGTAGAGGCCGATGAGTACAATGATCAGGTCGAACCCCCCACTTAAATAAAGCGAATCGAACGTATAGCGTTCCGCTCCACTGATTGTGTCAACGCCTACAAGGCCGATGATAACGCCCAACAGGGCGCTGAGCATGCCTTTGCTGATATCACTGCCTACCAATACGGCGATGCTTACAAGTCCGAAAACGGCTACCCAGAAATACTCAGTCGGCCCAAAGGCAAGCGTGACCTGTGCCAAAAGGGGGGCTAGCGTCATCAACGCTATGGCGCTAATAATTCCACCGATGGCGGACGACCAGCACGCAGTCTTGAGAGCCAGCCCGCCCTGGCCGTTACGTGTCATAGGGTAACCGTCGAATGTTGTCGCGATTGCAGCCGGCGTTCCTGGGATTTTTAGCAAGATGGCGGGAATAGCTCCACCGTACATTGAGCCATTATAGATACCTGCTACCAACCCTAGAGCAATTACAGGATCGAACCCATACGTCAGTGGGAGCATGAGAGCGATAGCCATGACCGGGTTGAGCCCAGGTAGGGCTCCGATCAAGATACCCACCAAAGTGCCGACGAAGAGGCTGACTACGGAGCCAAGTTGCAAGGCCACAGGTAGTGCGTTGAACAGGGAATCAAACATATCGTGTAACCCTATTTAGGAAACCAGGAAAAATTCGACGGGCAAGGGTCGTTTTAGCACCATCGCAAAAAGCCCGTATAAGAGGATGATGAAGCCCACCGTAATACCTAAAACTACGACGGGGCGCCTTTCACCCAGTACCAGAGCCAGCAGGATGATGAAAAGGGTGCTAGTGGAGTAGAAACCCACGGTTGGCATGGCTAAGTAGTAGATCAGGCAACAGGCGACTGTCGCCATAAACCTCCCCGGATGATCGATTAAGGCGGCGGCGCTGCTCAAACCGCCATTTTGCTGCGTTTGCACCACGCCCTTAACGATCAGAGGAAGTGAGAAAAGACACATCAGAATGCCAACTCCCATGGGCACGTAAGCGGCGCCGGCATCAAAGCCACTCCCCACCCAGACCACCGTGCAGCCAAAGATGAGGAAGGCGATGCCAGAGATAATATCTCTGAAGTTCATGAGCAAGTTACCGTCCATTCAGTCATGAATTAGTTTTTCTTAAGCCCAAGCTTTTCGAGTGTCTCACCAATCGCTACGGTTTCTTGATGCAGACGCTCACGGAGCTCTTCACCACGTACGAGATTCAGCGTCTCGCCTTGAGATGTCAGGAACGCTTGGAACTCAGGATGCTCGACGGCGCTAGCTACGGCATCGGCGATGACGTTAACGCGCTGCTCATCCATACCCTCTGGTGCCAGCATCATGCGCCATAGCACTGTTTCCAGCTCGGGATGACCGAGTGCTGCTAGGCCTGATGCCTGGGGTAGTGCTTCGTTATCGTCGGCTGAGGTCACGAGTAGGCACTTCGCCTTGCCATCCTCTACATAGGGAAGTGCGGGTGTGATGGAGCCACCGTAGATATCCACGTGTCCACCCAGGAAGTTTTGGAGGGTCTCACCAGCGCCGCCAAAAGGAATAGGACGGGCTTCAATGTCATAGGCTTCAAAGATACGTTCTGCTGCCAAGCGCATGGTTCCACCGACCCCGTCATTGCCGTAGGTGTACTGACCGGGGTTATTCTGCAGCTCGGCAAGGAATTCTTCACCTGTTTCAGCTGGAAAATCGGGGGCTACACACATAGTGTAAGCACTCTGCGAAGTGCTGGTGATCGGGGTCAATGTCTCGTAAGAGTACTGAACACGCTGCATGTGCGGTACAGTAGTGATAGGACTATTCCAGGTAGAAAGCAGCGTGTAGCCATCGGGCTTGGCACGGGCAATCTGGTTGACCCCAATAGCACCACCTCCACCAGCGACATTAAGCACAGCAAGTGACTCTCCTAGTTCTTCCTGCAGGTACTGATTGAGCATGCGCGCAACGTTGTCAGTGCCGCCGCCGGCTGGTGCCGGTACGATTATTTCGATGGGACGATTCGGATAGTCGTCAGCCATGACAGGCATAGCGGTAAACGCTGATAGCGCAACTAAAGACGTAAGCTGTAATGTTTTCATTGTTAGTTACCTTTCTTTGAAATGCAGGGTTATGAGGTGTGCATTTAATGCGATCTCAAGCAGGTTGATCACCGAGCGTGACACGGTAGCGGAACCGCTCTGGCCTTCCGTGTACTCGTCGAAACTCGATGACTCTGCCTGCAGGATTGCGGGCAATGCGTTGGATGGCGGCGACCGGTGCCCCAGTGGCTAGTTCTAGATGCTTTGCACTGGCCTTGGTGGCGGTGCCGAACGACAGCTCGTCGGTTGCTGACGAGATCAAAATCCCGAATTCCTCCAGAAATACGGGATACAACAAAGGGCCCATCGCTTTTGGATTCAGCGACATGAGCCCGTTGAAATCGGGCAGACGTAGATAAATTTCTTCAAACAGCAACGGGTCGCCTGACCAAAGGCGTACACGTTCCAGCTTTATACAGTGGCTGACTGATTCTTCGCCGAAGGCCTGCTTTACGTCGGCGGGAAGGGCGACTTCCTGATGACTGAGAATTCGACTTTCCGGAATAACGGGTACATCGGGATCTTCCACATCATGTACATGGAAAAAACGAAACAGATCGGCTCGGAAGGCGGGTTGCTTAACGAAAGTGCCGGTACCTCGCCGCCGATCCAGCAGCCCCTCATCGACCAGCTGCTTCAGGGCCATCCGCATAGTTGCTAAAGCAACGCCATACTCTTCGGCTAAACGGTTCTCCGAGGGAATCATGTCGCCTGGTTTCCACTCACCATTGGCGATCCTTGAGCCTAATTGATCACGGAGTTTGGCGTACAGGGGTAATCTTCCGTCCGTATTAGCAGAGAACTTGGCTTGCATAGGGTCACCCAGTGGTTATCTTGATTTCTTGAGGTCATTGAAGACCCGTGTATACTTCCAGTCAACCAGTTCTCTAGAGAACTAGACTTATGTATAACAACTTAGGGATACGAAATCCCCAGTCAGAACGTAATGAGGTGTCAAAAGTGAAATTAGGTTTTGATTGTCATGCTCATGTCTACGGGGCTGTTAAGGAAGCCAACGGGTCTAACTACAGTCCATCCCGTCCTGCACCACTTTTGAATTGGCAAGAAAACTTAGAAAGCTGCAAATTAAGAGGCGGGGTACTGGTGCAACCGAGCTTTCTGGGAAACGACAACCGGCAACTGCTCGAAATTCTCTCTAGGCTTAATCATGCGTATCGAGGGGTCGTGCAGCTAGCCAAGGAGACGACGCTAGAAGAGATAGCCGCCCTTGATGCTGCAGGTGTTGTAGGGGTGCGATGGAATCTCATTGAGGGGCGCAGCGCATTGCCAAACCTCAAGGATCCTCTATGGATAGACTTTCTAGATAATCTTAAAGCTATGGACTGGCATCTTGAGCTGCATCTGGAAGGGAACCGGTTACCTGAAATTTTTCCAGCATTACATGAGCATGGCGTGAAGTTAGTCATTGATCATATTGGGCTGCCAGTCGACGACGTTCCTATGCAAGACCCAGGCTGTCGTCTTCTGCTTGAGTCAGGACAGGCAGAACGAACCTGGGTGAAGCTCTCAGCCCCCTATCGTTCCCCTGTGTTTGACCTCAGACCGCATGTCCAGGCATTGTTGCATCATCTTGGACGTGATCGGTTAGTGTGGGGCAGTGACTGGCCATGGACGCGCCATGAGAATAAACACACTTACCGCGATACTTACGGATGGCTCAATGACTGGGTTAGAGATGCTGATGATCGTCAGCACATTCTTGATGCGAGTCCTAGAGCCCTGTTTCGCCTGGGTGATTCATAGCGAGGGTATACCAACTGCTAAGAGGGCTGACATATGACTCGGATTGGAAGCAGGGGGATATCCGCTTCGAACTGGAGCCCGTTACTGAAGGGGAGATATCACAATGAGACAGCGTGACGAATTCGTTGAAGAAATGAAAGCCAGGCTCGACGAGTGGAATGCTGATATCGATAAGCTGACTGCCAAGGCTCGCCAGGCGAGCGACGAGGCGAGGGTGAAGTACCAAGAGGACATCGATCGACTCAAGAAGCGCCAGGCGGAGACTCAACAAAGACTTGATGAGCTTCAGCATGCCAGCGAAGCGGCCTGGGAGACTGTCCGCCAAGGTATGGAAGACTCTTGGGAGTTGATGCGTAAAGCCTTCCGGGATGCCTCTTCTCGTTTCAAATAGCTTATTCAACTAACCTTGTTCAAACCATGCGTTTCACTTAAAAAAGCCTGAACAGTTAGCTGGAGTCGCGGCCCTCTTGTGGTTGCGATTCGCTGCCTTCTTGGAGACGCTCGATGGACGCATTTCCCTGCTTTGCCAGGGTTGCCAGGCGGTCGATCTGCTCATCCAGGCGGGGTAGGGCCTCTTGCCGATAGCTTGATAGATCGTCGATGGCGCCCATCACCTCGCTGAAAGCCTCCTCAAGCACTTGCATGTCGAGCATTGCAGAGGAGGCACGCTTCTGGATGTCCACGCCTTGCTGTCGCAGGGCCTTGGCAGTGCCGCCAATCATCTGCGATGTGGTCGTATTGAGGGCTTCGATGCGATCCAGCACCAGGCGCTGATTAGCCATTGCCATGGCCACCGTGACCGCAACGGTGAGCGCCGAGACGGTGACGTTAATGGCTCTGTCCACACCGCGCATTAATTCCCGGTTGTTGCGGATGATCACCTCTAGCGCCAGTACGCCTTGCTGACTTACTGCCAGTTGCTGCTGTAGATCCACGATACGCTGACGCAGGGGGAAGAGCAGTTCTTCCTCAAGAAATTGACGTCGCGGATCATCGCCATCGCGAGCGGCTATTTCATCTTGCAGGCGGTGGTCGATCATGCGGCCCAGCGCAATTTGGCGGTTCAACTCGCCAAGGATTTTAGTTAACGCCAGTTGGTCATCGTTCAAGGTTAGGTTGTCACGATGTAACATGTCTCGTCCGCTTTCCAGATCCTCGATGATCGCATCCAAGGCCTGCTGGGTATTCTCGAACTTACGAAAGTAGCGCTGCAAGCGGCTATCCAGGCCGGGAATGACCGCCAGAACGCGATCCAATGTAGTCGGCGCCAGGCGATGGCGTGCAGGGTCGAGCACTTCCATGCGCCCACGCAGATCGGTCAGTGCCTTGGCAACCGGCCCACCTTCGTCGCCCTGGTGGGCCAACTTACGCAGCGGTGTTTGCAGCATGGCGCTGCGATGGGCAGCCTGCTGCTGCAGTTCAAGGCCCATCTCATCCACGGCACGGCGCTGGCGAACCACTGACTCCTCATCACCTTCGGCGAGAATATCCTCGACAAAGCGGTCGGCCATCGCCTCAAGCTCAGGGTCGATATCACGCTCATCGGGGGTTACCGATTCAGCCTGACTTGCACCCAATCGACTAGCTCCCAACTGGTCAGCGATCTCGTCCACCGGTGGCAGGGAGAGGCGTCGTTTGTCATCGGATTGCTGAGCCATAGAGATCTCCTGGGCTATAAAGCTATTAAAAATGCGATGAAATAAAACGGTTTAAATACAACAGAGTGAAAACAGCACGTTAGCACTGCCTGTCAGCTTAATCCTTGCGGCCATAACGATCGGCCCCTTCGACGAAGCGGCGCAGATCCTCCAGCGCTTTTTCGGTGGTAACCGACGCCTGTGGGCGTGCCGTCTCGATGCGCGCCATGGAAACGGCGGTATCGTCTAGCACGGTTAGGGCGGATTCGATGCGGGCAGAGAGCTTGTTCAGCCGGTGCTTGGTCTCCACTAGCAAATCGAGGCGGCGCACCAGGGCAGCACGCTCTTCATCGCTTAATCGTTTGCCCTCCCGCTCCAGTCGACCTCGTACGTAATTACCGTCCACGCTAACCACACCACGTGCCTGGGAAGCCATGGTCGTCAACGTATCCACCGCGCCGAAACAGACTTGGGTGACCAAGCCTTGCGAGCGCTCGAAAGCCAGCTCGCCAGTATGGAATCGGTCGCCTAGTACGTCCATCACATGGCGGTAGCGGCTGTAGAGGCGGTCGGTCAGGATTGCTAAGTCGGGACGGTGCACATCGAGCAAGTTCTGCTTGGCCCGGCACATGGCCAAGACTAGATCGTCGGCTCCCACAGGTGGCCTTGCGGGGTCGAGCACCGACACACCCGTTTCATAGGCGTTGCGCTCCTCTTGAGCACGGCGCTGCTGTGCTGCGGCCTCTCGTTGAACCTCATGGCGACGCACGCGGCGGCGGGCCAGCCAGCCGCGTAGCGTTCGCTCGATAGGGAGCGCTACAGGAATGGCGACGATGCCTGTCAACCAGCCAAACAGGCTGGGGCTGAAACCACCCCATAGGGAGGTCAGCCACAGCAGCATGCTGATGAAGGGAACCACTAGGCAATAGCGGGCGATTACCTGGAGACGACTGGTAGTCGACACTGGAAGCGCCAGGCCAGGATTGAAGAGGCCGACCAGTAGCCAGGGCAGGCAGGTCATAAACAGGCCATAGGAAAATCCCTGCAGGAATCCCAACATAGATATGGCTATCCTTCAGTCATGGAACGCAAATATTGTGTTTAGAATAACTGAGATAGGTCGCTAAGCACCAACCAAGATGTACTCGACTCAGTTCAGTTGTACAAAAAAAGGCCGCCCCTTTGAGTAGGTGGCGGCCATTCTGTTCTTGCATTGTCTGCTATGCGTTAGGTTGTAGCAGGAACCATTTGACGGTCGCGTTTAGAGCTCCACACCAACGTGGCAACAAACAGTGCCAAGCCCAGGAAGTCCAGCAGCAAGGTTCCATGGGGCCATAGCATCAAGGCACCGATGGGAAACATAGCGAGACGAAGCCACCAGGGCAACGCGCTTTCTAAGTGGCCTTCCAGTCCCGCAATAATGGCGTAGATACCGAACAGCGCGAAGGCGAACACCACCAGCATCTCCATCGGTGTACCGGTGATCATTGGCGACCACACGAACAGTAGCGGAATAATGTAGAGGCCCTTGGCAATTTTCCAGGCGGTAAAGCCCGTGCGCATAGGCGGGGTTTTGGCGATAGCCGCCGCGGCGAAGGCGGTAAGGCATACCGGCGGTGTCACGTTAGAGTCCTGAGAGAGCCAGAAGATCACCATATGCGCCGCGACCAGCAGCATCGACAACGTATGCGATGAAAGCGCTTGCTCGTAAAGCTGCGAACGGAAGTTGTCCGGGACGACCGCCAAGAGTTCCTGGGCACTGGCGGCATCCATCGGTGCGTTCAACGCCTCTAGTGCTTCCGGAGCGGCAAGCATAAAGATCGCCCGTGCCTGCTCAGGCAGGTCACCGGCCATGATCAGCTCCAGCAGATGGCTTTCCGCCATCAAACCATAAAGCGCTGGTGCTGATAGCGTGCCCAATACGATATAAGCGGCCGTCACTGGCAGACCCATGCCTAGTACCAGGGAGGCCAATGCAATCAACACGATGGTGATTAACAGGCTACCGCCCGCCCAGTCGGCGATCATCAACGAAAAAATATTACCGATACCGGTCGTGGAGACCACGTTTACGATTAATCCGACCGTCAGCAGCAGAATCGCGGTGGAAATCATGTTCCGGGTACCCAGCACCAAGGCATCGATTATCGCCTGAAGTTTCATGGGGGTGCGTGACAGCCAGGAAGCACCCACCACGGATAAGATGGCGATACCTGCAGCGTAAGTAGGGGTGAAACCATTAACAAGCGCCGCGACCAGAATCACCAACGGTAGCAGGTAGTGCCAGCCACCCTTTAGCACGTCAATTAGTTTAGGTGCCTGTTCGGTTTCTACCTGCTGGGTACCGCTCCGTTTGGCTTCGATGCGCACGAACATGGCCACCGAGAGAAAGTACAGCAGCGCGGGAAGGGCGGCGACGCCGATGATGGTGAGATAGGACACCTGGGTATAGGAGGCCATAATAAAGGCACCCGCACCCATCACTGGAGGCATGAGCTGACCACCGGTAGAAGCCGCCGCCTCAACACCGGCAGCGAAGCGTGGTGGAAAACCAGCCTTGCGCATCAGCGGAATGGTAATCACACCGGTAGAGACCGTATTTGCCACACTGGAACCCGAGACTGACCCCATCAGCCCGGATGCAAACACCGCGACGAAGCCTGGGCCGCCAACAAAACGACCAGCGGCACAGCGCGCCAACTCGATGATGAACTCTCCAGCACCGGAACGTACCAGAAAGGCGCCAAAGAGAATAAACATGAAGACATAGGACCAGGAAATATTGGCTATCGAGCCTAGAATGCCCTCGCCGCCGAGAAAGCTGCGAAAGAGTACGGTTTCCCAATTCAGTCCGGGGAAATTGAATACCCCACCTATATAACGCCCCCACCAGGCAACGTAGGTCAACGCAATGATACAGAGCAGCGGGATGAACCAACCTGTAGTACGGCGGGCAAATTCAAGTACCAGCGCTAAAGCGGTGATCGAAACAATCCAGTCAGCCAAGGAAAAGCGCACCCCGCGGGCGTAGAGCGCATCTTCAAAACCAATCAAATAAAACGCACAGCCCAGGGCGGCCAGGCCGAGACACACATCGACCGCAAGTAATAGTCGTTGGCCGTTAGCAGAGCGTGCTTTAAACATAGGCACGGAAAGGGCGCACAACAGACCGAACATGCCGAAGTGAAGGGCGCTGACCCAGACCTCTGAGATTGTGCCCAGGGTATTGAAATAGATATGCGACAGGGCAACGACGATGGCGAGTAGGCTCAGAATCCGGCCAAGCCAAGGGTGTTCGAGGCGCTCCGCCTCATCGCTTGCGGATTCGTCGCGCACCGTATCAGGTGTCGAATGGCTCATGGTGTACCTCATGGAACACGGTAAGGCATAGAAAGGACATCCACCCGAACTGTGCCGGGCGGATACTAGGCGGGGGAGGCATTAGCCTTCGAGAAGATGCTCGGGTATTTCCATGCCCTGCTCCTGGAAATAGCGTGCAGCACCGGGATGCAGGGGCATCGGCAGGCCATCCAGGGCTTTTTCGAGTGTCATATCGCGCGTCGCTGGGTGAATGTTATTCAGGAACGGCAGGTTCTCAAACATTGCCTTGGTGATCTGATACACGTGCTCTTCCGGAACATCAGCGTTGACCACCAGAATGTTGGGCTGAGAAATAGTGTTGATCGGCGCTTCCTGGCCGGGATAGGTGTCGGCGGGAATGTCGAAAGCGCTCCACACCGGATATTGGCCGTTGATTCGCTCAAGCTGCTCTGCGGTCACATTCAGCGTGGTAATGTCACCACCCATGTTGGCGTAAGCACTGGTCACCGCGGAAGCCGGCACGCCCGCCGGTATGTTCATGCCGTCTATATTGCCGTTCTGCATAGAATCAGCGCTGGCGCTGTAACCCAGGTAGGCGATATTCATCTGCTCCGGATCAATTTCCAGACCGGCAAGAATTTGCCGACCGGAGCCTTCGGTGCCGGAATTGCGTGCGCCGATGGAGAAGCCGCGCCCATATAGCTGGACCAGATCGTCAATAGTACCGGTTTCGACAAGCTCGTCGCGCATCACGAAGTGTTCGACGTTCTGCCATAGCATGGAGATTGAGCGTACGTTGTCGTAGGCCTTAGGTACCGGGCCTTCACCTGACCAAGCCCAGGCGCCGTAAAGCGCTTGTAGAATGCCGAATTGGGCTTGGCTGTCGTCCATCAGGCGCAGGTTTTCGGCCGAACCAGCCGAGCTGATGGCGGAAACAGAGATGCCATGGGTGGGCTCTAGCTTGACGCGTACCAGGGTGGAGAGCGCTACGCCTACCGGGTAGAAAGTCCCGCCGGTGGTCGCGGTGCCCATGATGTACTGGCCGCCTTGATCACTCTCCTGAGCGATAGCAGCGGAGGTGCTGACCCCGATTGCTGCGGCGGTAGCAAGGCACAATGTGGTTTTGAGAATAGGTGTGGTTTTGAGAAATTGACGTTTCAACATGGAGTTGCTCCTGGCTTATTGGAATTATGGGAGTAATCGCTACTCCGTTTCCCCATAGAGCGAGAAGCTAGCCAACTTTAAATAACCAGATATTAATCAAATGTTTGCATGTTTTCGTATTCGACGAAAGGCGAAGCTGGCGGCGCGGCTATCGGCCATTTGTTGCCGATGGTTTTCGCCATCATCGGCAACAAATGGCCGATGAATAAAGCCTTCCTAAATGATGTCTAGGGAACGAGAAAATCTTCACGGCGCAACTGATGGCGCTGCATCTTCTGGTTGAGCGTGCGGCGGGGCAGGTCAAGCTCTTCCAGTACCGCTTGAATATTACCGGCATGGCGCTTTAGCGACTCTTTCAGAACCGTGGCTTCGAATGCTTCCATGCGCGCCGAAAGGGCACTGGCTTGGTATAGCGGCACACTCGACGTTTGCCAGGGCAGATCCAGTCCCAAAATAAAGCGTGTCGCAATATTGCGCAGTTCGCGCAAGTTTCCCGGCCAACGGTGATTACCCAGGGCGGCAAGTAGCTCCGTTGTAGGCTCGAGGAGAGGCCTTTCATGAACCTCGGCGGCTTGGTGACAGAAGTGGCGAAACAGTAAGGGAATATCTTCGCGCCGCTCACGCAAGGGTGGAATCGCCAGCTCGGCAATCGCCAAGCGATAATAGAGATCCTCTCGAAAACTGCCCTCAGCGACCATCTCTAATAAGTTTTCTTTACTTGCCGCCACGACGCGAAGCTGCAGGTGAATCACCTGATTGCTACCCAGACGAGTGATTTCGCCTTCCTGTAGCGCACGCAACAGCTTGACCTGTGCAGATAGCGGCAGTGACTCAATTTCATCCAGGAACAGGGTGCCGTGGCTAGCGGCTTCCAGACGCCCGATGCGCTGCTCTCCGGCCCCGGTAAAGGCGCCTTTCTCATGCCCGAAAAGCTCCGACTCGATCAACTCGCTGTTCATTGCACCGCAGTTCAAAGCCACGAAAGCGCCTTGATTGCCGGTACCGAAATCGTGGAGAGCTCGGGCCACGACCTCTTTGCCGCTACCAGTTTCGCCATTGATAACTATGTTGGCGCGGCTGGCGGCCAGGTTTTCCACTTGGCGTCGTAGCTCCTGCATCAGCGCAGAGTCGCCGAGCAGCCGAGTGTTCAAATAGTTATGCCGCAGTGCCTGCTGCAACTGCAAATTTTCCAGCGCCAGGGCGCGATGCTCCAACGCTCGACGCGCGCACTCTTCCAAGCGCTCAGGATCGAAGGGCTTTTGTACAAAATCCCAAGCCCCCTGCTGAATTGCGGCCACCGCCATGGGCACGTCACCGTGGCCCGTAATCAGAATCACAGGCGGCGGCGTGTCGAGTTCTTGCACGGCGGCAAACAGGGCCAGGCCATCCATCTCCGGCATCTTGATGTCACTGATCAATACGCCGCACTGCTGATCATCTTGAAGTGCCTTAAGCGCTTCGCGGGCACGGGAAAACGCTCGCACCGCTAGTCCTGATACTTCCAGCCATTGACTAAGCGAATCGCGTACATCTGCTTCGTCTTCCACCAACCAAACCGATAGCGTGGCGGCTGGTATGCGAGAGAAGGCGTTAGAAGATGGTTGTGTCATGACGGAGTCTCCTCTCCATGCGGTAACGCCAATCGAAACCAAGCCCCTCCAGTAGGTTGATTGCCAGCGCTAAGCTTGCCGCCAAGATCCTGAACAATACCGTAGCTGATAAACAGTCCCAGCCCTAAACCTTCCCCAACTGGCTTGGTGGTGAAGAAAGGGTCAAACATGTGCTCGATAACCTCTGGGGGCAAACCCGGGCCGTTATCATGAATGGTCAAAATTACTTGCGTCGGGATTATTTCGGCGTGAAGGTAAATCACGCCGTCAGGCGTTTCGTTTAAGGCATCTAAAGCATTCCCAAGCAGATTGGTAAGTAGCTGCTCAAGGCGGACTTCATCTCCGCGTACCAGCAGTGGCTGCTGCCAGGCGCCGTTACGCTCAAGGCGTACTTTTTGTTGCTGAAAGCGTTCCTCGAGTAGCTCAAGCACGAAGTTTAGGCTGGCTTGAAGATCGACACTCTCCAGGCTGCCTCCTTTGCGGGCGAAGAGTTTGAGTTGTTCGATCAGCCGAGCCAGGCGCTTGCTCAATACCTGAATGCGTTGAAAGTTATCACTAGCCATTTCCTGACGACCCATCGCCAGCAGCCGTTTGCCGTTGGCAGCATAGGTACGTATGCCGGACAGTGGCTGGTTCAGCTCATGGGCGATACCTGCCGCCATGGTGCCCAAGGCGGCCAATTTACCTGCCTGAACCAGCTCGGTCTGGGCATCTTCCAATGCCCGGGTACGCTCCTGGACGCGCTCTTCCAGGCGTATATTGGTTTGCTGGATAATCTGCGCCTGAGCATCGCGCATGCGGTGGCGTTTTTGTCGTTCTCGTAGCCACAGGCCGAGTAACAGTAAAGCGGAAAGTGTTATCAGACCGGCCAAAAGCATGTTGCGGGCACTGGTATAAAGCGGCTGCACTGGGCTCAGGTAATGCATCGACCAGCCAAGCGTGGAAAGCGATGAGGAGGTGATCAGAAAACGTTCGTCTTCTCCTTGAGCCTCCATTACCAGGGTGTCGTCAGGAAGGCGGCGTCCCAATAGGGGGAGCGGTTCATCAAGAAATTGGCGTTGGGCATTAATCTGCTCTAAGGCGGCGTCAGAAAGTTGATCGATGTGCCCAAAACGCCACTGCTCGCGGCTGGAAAGGATAACTACGCCGTTGGCATCTGACAATATGACGTTTTCATTTGCTCGGCGCCAATCTTCCTGGAGCGCCTCCAGAGAGACCTTGACCGCAAGCACTCCTGCGGTGGCAGTGTCTGAAAAAGTGACGGCGTAAGAGTTGAAGTAACCTGGCTGTCCAGTAGTGCTGCCAACCGCAAAAAATTCACCGCTACCATCCTCCATAGCATCGAAAAAATAGGGTCGGAAGTGATAATCGTGGCCGATGAAGCTTTGCTCGAGTTCGTAGTTGCTGCTGGCCAGCGTGACCCCTTGGTCATTCATGAGAAAGATCGTTTCGGCGCCGGAGCGTTCGGCCACCAAGGCCAGATGCTGGTTAGCCTGCGTCAGAAATATATCATTGGGTTCGCGAAGCGCTGCATGAATTAAAGGGTGTTGGGCGAGTAGCCCGGGCAGGTAGGTAAAACGCTCTAGCGCCCCTTGCAGGCTGCTCGTGTAGAGCGCCAAGCGATTTTCAGCGTGACGATGTGAATCGGCTTGGACTTGGCTGTATTGCCAATACCATAACCACCACAGACCCAAAAACACCAGCGCTGTCAGCGTTGGCAGAACCAGGGCACGTAGCAAGGTTTTCCTCGTCACTATGCTTACCTCAAAGGTCGAATCTATGCAGGCTGGTGAGCTTATCACCTGGGCGTGATCAGTCCCATTTTCGGTATGCGTTTTTCCGGGCTCTATCGATGTGATGATCGCTTTACCACTATGGCGGGATACGGTTTGCAGAGGGCATGCAGCTATCCAGAGAGGGGTATGCTTAAATCGTCACAATATCCGCGGCAATCTAGGCCGGTATAACCGGGATTCTCCCGGTTACCGTTGTCGCGTTTGAGAGGTTTCATGTTGTTAAAACTCCTTCTCTGGGTTATCCGGTTGTTGGTGCTCTTAATGGTAGTGGTGGCCTTGCTGCCATTAATATCCAGCGGTCAGTGGTGGATCAGGCTGTGGGATTTTCCACGACTGCAGCTAACGGGCGCGTTGGTCTTACCACTACTGCTGCTAGGCGTGCACGCTTGGCTAAAGCGCCCAACTAAAGAGCACGCCGTGTGGGGAGTGGTCATCCTTGCAGTGGGAGGGTGGCACTTAACGCACATCCTGCCATTTACATCCGTTTGGTCGACCGAGGTGCCCACCGCTGAGGTTCAACCCGGCGAAAACCAGACGACGTTAAAAGTGCTAACGGCAAATGTTGACTACAAAAATGATCAGTACGCTGAGGTAGTGGCAATGGTTCAGCGCGAGGATCCCGATTTACTACTGCTAATCGAAGTTAATAGCGCTTGGGCTGATGGGCTAGCGCCACTTAATGAGGAGTACGCCCATAGAGTAGGGGAGGTGCGCGATGAGGGCCTTGGGATAGTGCTATGGTCACGGATTCCGCTGCTGGAGCAGGAGGTTGAATATTTGGTCTCTGAGCGTCGGCCTTCCATTTTCGCAACGATTGATGCGCCAGACATCGGGCCAGTGCGCTTCGTTGGCGCCCATCCGGTTCCGCCAGGTCTGCAGGAACGAACCGTCAGCAACGAGGACGAACGACGGGACAGCCGAGAACGCGATGCAGAGCTCATGCTTATTGCTCGTCATGTGGAAAAAGACCCAGACAACCGCTGGATCGTCACCGGTGACTTTAATGACGTTGCGTGGTCTGACACCACCAAGCTTTTCGCTGACTTGAGTGATCTCAAAGATCCCCGCCGTGGCCGGCGATTGCTCAGCACCTACCATGCGGAATACCCATGGTGGCGATACCCAATTGACCATCTTTTCGTTTCTGACGGTTTTCATCTTATTGATATCGACATAGTGAAGGTGCAAGGCTCTGACCACTTTGGCCTCTCTACCACGCTTACCGTTGGTCGCAAAGATCAAGGAAGGCCTGAAGCTTCCGCAGAAGAGGAGCAGGAGGCCGAAGAGATGGTCGAGGAGGGAGCTGAAGACGCTGCAGAACATGATGGTGGTTAATCGATGACGCGGTAATAAAGGCTCGACCTTCTGAATTTTTTCAATGCATAGGGTTGCTGTTGATCAGCTGCGTTTTAAAAATTATCCCCATCTATCGGTGAGATAACTTCTACAGTTATTCAACAGAAGCTCTACAGTTTAATTGCCATTTGTAACCGTATCGACTAGCTTAGTTACGACGGGTGCGCTAAAAAAACCCTAATGCTGGCTTACTCAATCGTTTCTGAACACCACTGACTGCGGCTTGGCTCACTTGGTGCGCTCCAGTTTCAGCCCAGTCAATTTGGGTTAACCAGCAAGGAGGACATTAAATGTCGATAACATCAGAAAAGCAATTACCCGAAGCAGTAGCGGCCTGGCGTGACCCGGAAATGGACTCAGTGAAAGGTACCGAGACACCCAAAGATCCGAACAAAGGTTACATTGCCTTACTTGGATGGAGTATTAACGCGATTAAGGCGGCGCAAAAGTTTGACCGTCGCTATATCGTCGTTGCTCCCGAATGGGCTGAGGATTTCTGTGCTGCGAACAATATACCGTTCATTTCCTGGGATTTTATTCGCTTGAATGATCGTTCCATGGAGATTGCCGAAAAGTTGAAGGCTGAAGGCGTAGACGTCGCCATCCCACTGTTTGAAGAAACCGTTGAGTGGTCAGGTGCCATCAACTCCGTGCTTCTCGACAGCCCACGCATGTTTGGTCAGTCTATTCTATTCCGTGATAAGGCCTTGATGAAGCGCCGTGCCCAGCTTGGCGGTATCCGCGTTGGGATATTTGAAGAGGCGCACGAAAAAGAAGACATCGTCCGCTTTATGAAGCGCGTCAATCAAACGCTGCTCAAGCTTGATGGTGATCCGGATGACCCGATACACGTCAAAGCATTCGATAAAGCCGGTTGTCTTGGCCACCGGATGATCCGAACGTTAGAAGAAATTGATAACATTCCGGATGAAGAGTATCCGCTGCTGATGGAGAGTCACTTGAGCGGCTGGGAGTTTGCCGTTGAAGCCTGGATACACGATGGCAAAATTCAGTTCCTGAATATTTCGGAATACGTGACGTTAGGCTACTCGGTGTTCGTGCCTGCTACCCAGGAGCTTGAGAGCTGGCGCAATGCGATCACCAAACAGATCGAGCTGTTGATCAAAACCTTCGATATCCAGTTCGGCTTGATTCACCCCGAGTACTTCGTGACAGCTGACGGTGAGATGTACTTTGGCGAAGTTGCCTACCGCCCACCCGGCTTCAAAGCTTTCGAACTGATCGAAAAAGCCTACGGTTTCAATGCCTATCAAGCGTCAATGTTGGTGTTCGACCCGAAAAGCACGAAAGAAGAAGTAGCGGCGTTCTTCCCCCGCGAAGTAGTCGATGCGAAGGGTTACGCAGGTTGTTTCGGTGTCTACCCACGCCGTCGTGTTGTCAGCAAGCTGGAAATGCCCGAAGAGACGATTAATCACCCGTACTTCGAGTCACACGAACTGGTCGCACCGGCAGAAGAGACAGTGCCTGACCGGTCTGCTTTCGGGACTCATTGGGGGCTCATCTTCTTCTTTGGCGACGATCCCATCAAGATGCGCGATCTGCTAAAAGCCCAAGAGGATCTGGACTTTTACGTCTAACGTTCGATAGCGCAAGACGCTGAACTATGGGCGCGTATATCAGTATCAGGAGTACTCCATAATCCCGATATTGATATAGGCGCCCTTTATTTTGCCAACGCTGCGGGAGTAGCCCCACCAAAAGGCAAGGTAATTCGATTTAATAGGCAGCAGACAGCAAAATGATGACGCCTACACCAGCGAGTAGGAACCCACTGATTTGGCTAATCCGTTCTGCTTGGGGGAGTAGCTTCTCTGCTAGAAAATAAAGGGCTAGCCCCGCCATCCAAATTAGGCTCATGACGCCGCCAACGAACATCAGCAGCATCAAAGCCCAGCAGCAGCCGGTGCAGTAGGCGCCATGGCGGAGCCCCATGATCAGCGCTCCGCCGTTGCCTTCACGCCATTCGGTCATCAGAAAGCTTAAGGGCGAACGACACTTGTTCAGGCAGGCCTGTTTAAGATCACTGAACTGGAAAGCACCTGCGGTTACCAGCAGGGTGCCTCCTAACAGTGGGGTCACGTGGCCCAAGGATGAGCTTAACAGCGTACTCTGCTGCAACGCCCATTGCATGACGGCGGCTGCCACCGCAAACGCCAGCCACACGGCAAGGTAACCTGCTATGAAAACCCAGGTGGCTGCGCTGGCACCTGCCTCGCGTTCGCGCTGCTGGTGGATGCGCAGAAAAGTAAGCAGCATGGGGCTAGCGCTGGGTAGCATCATGGCCACCATCATCACGCTCCACATCACAGTGGCCGTGACCAGCACGCTCATGCCGTCGTCGCCTGTGCTGGCCATCTCCCCATTCATCGGCATTTGCGCGTGCATGCCGTGCATAATCAGGTAACCCCACGCCAATATTGCCACGGTTATCAGTGCTAACCAGGTCAGTAAGCGTTCCCGGGCATGGAGAGTGCTCATCGTCAGTTCCATCGCCAATGCCCCCTCAAGACCCGCTGTAAGCGAAGGGTGAATAAAACGCACTGCGTTCGCTAAGATCAATGTTGATGCCGTAAGCACGGTGCAGCAACGATTGCGACTTGGCCACTACCAGAGACTCGCCCGGCGCTACCGCCAACGGGTGATGATGAATGGTCACCTCAGCGCCGTTCTGGCCCTCCAGGGCGGTAATTTCCGTGTTGGCGGATTGGCCAAGTTTCAGATGTCGATGCCCCTTTCCCACTTCAAACTGGATGGGAAGGTGTTCTACCGCGAGCACCTCGCCGATAAAGGTGGCCAACAGCGCCGGATGGCCACCAGCCTGGCCGCCGAAGATGCGGCTTAGCGCTTCCTGTTGGGCCTCATCTGCCCGCTGGTCGATATACAGCACGACTTTCCAGTTTCCCTCGGCCATGGGGCCGGGGGAGTGCAGGGCGATAGCCACATTCCTGTCGCCGAGATCCACTGCCTCGAACTGGCCTTGAGTAATGTGCCAGCCCACCAGGGCGGTACATTCACCCTCGGTAGGGCTGCCGAGGTAGATACACGGGCAGGCACCTTTGCAATTGCAGCTTTCGAGGTAGTCGCCTTTCAGGCTCCATTGGGGATTCATGTCGTCTCCTCCTAACGTCGTTGGATGGCTTTTGTGATATTTCTTTTTGGGTATCTCTTGTTATAGCGCTGAATCGCTCGCGGGATGTGAGGAACTGATGAGAATTACGTGAGAATTGCATCTGAGTGTCATCGTTCGGCGCGCAACTACTGTGTCGGGTGGTTATTTGTAGCTATGCTGAACTCAGGTATCAGCTAAGCCTGACACGTAGAGAAACCAGCCATGTGGCAATGTACGTCGGATTTGACGACCAACCGGGCCTATCAGGGTTTCGTTGGCCGCACTAATGAGCTTGATACTCTTCGCGGTGTGCTTGCGACGGCAGGGCCTCGGGTGGTGCATGTCTACGGTATTACCGGCATTGGTAAGACGGCACTGCTGGACATATTGGCGGCCGAGGCGGAGGACGCAGGTGCTAGCGTCATCCGACTGGACTGTCGCCACATAGAGCCCACCGAACCTGGATTTTTACATGCGCTAGGTGTCGCCATTGGGGATGGCGGATCGGGGGTGGATGCGCTGGTGGAGCGATTGGGCCTGCTGGGCCCCACGGTTCTTCTCGCGCTGGACACCTACGAAGTGTTCAGGCTGCTCGATACCTGGCTGCGTCAGGTATTTGTCCCGTTGTTGTCGGATAACGTACGCATCGTCTTCTTCAGTCGCCAACGCCCTCTGGATGTCTGGTTTTCAGCGCCGGGCTGGGGGCGCCTGGTTCAGAGTGTGCCGGTACAGCCGTTGAGCCCGACGGAGGCTCAAGTGCTCCTTAATTTGCATGGCATACAGGAGGAAGATGCGGCATCCCTGATCCGGGCCGCCCATGGTCATCCGCTGGCGCTGAAACTGGCGGCCACCGCCAGGCGGGAAAACCACGCCCGTTCGTGGCCGCAAGAGACGGTGCTACAGCACGCGGTTGATGAGCTGAGTCGGATGTTTCTTGCCGATGTGGAAGATTCGGCGAGCCGACATGTGCTGGAGGGCGCCGTGGTGCTACGCCGGGTGACGGTCTCTCTGTTACAGGCATTGTTTCCGGAACTCGATCCCCAGGATGCCTACGAGCGGCTGCGCAGGTTGCCCTTTGTGGATGGCATGCATGATGGGCTGATTATTCATGAGGCCGTGCGTGATCCGCTTGCCCGCTCCCTGCATGCCAGCGACCCTAGCCGCTACCTGGACTATCGTCGGTCGGCCTGGCGACAGCTGGTCAGCGAGTCGCTATCCGCGGCCAGTGACGATCTCTGGCGCTATACGGCGGACATGCTCTACCTGATTGAAAACCCCGTGGTGCGTGAGGCGTTTTTCCCCACCGTGACGGCGCTTCACAGCGTGGAAGCGGCACAGCCTCAAGACGATGAAGCCCTTACCGGGATTGTCCGCGCCCATGATGGCCGTCAGGCCAGCGAGTTGCTTCTGCAATGGTGGCGGCGCATGCCCCAGGCGTTTTCCATCGTGCGGGGCGCGACCGGGGAAGTAGAAGGGCTGTATTGCAAACTGCGTTCCGATCAGGTTGAGCCTAGTTGGTTACTCAACGACCCGGTGACCGCCCAGTGGTATTC
Source organism: Vreelandella sp. 2A-K22 (assembly GCF_054065485.1). Taxonomy (NCBI): domain Bacteria; kingdom Pseudomonadati; phylum Pseudomonadota; class Gammaproteobacteria; order Oceanospirillales; family Halomonadaceae; genus Vreelandella; species Vreelandella sp. 2A-K22. The sequence continues at coordinate 143,111 of NZ_JBSUGC010000015.1, forward strand.
CCATCTTGAACAGTCGCCTGTGCGGTCGGGCGAGGTGGCGTTATTTTGTCGCCGCTGGCTAAGTCTCAATGAAGGCGATTCACCCAGTGAAATACAGGCGGCTATCTGGCTGGATCTTAAGCGAAGCTATATGGAGCTGCGCCCTGGGCTGCGGCGGGTCTATCTAACAGCGACCGATCTTGGCGCCTACCAACAAGTGGCGCAGCGGTTGGGGTTTGAAGTCCTTGGCGGATGGGAGGTGGAGCTGGATGGTCTTTGCTATCCGAGTGCGGTGCTCGATTTCGGGCCGGCGTCTGTGGATGGCTGGCTAGCGGAGCTTGCCGCGGCAGAGCTGGGCATAAAGCGTGATCCTGCCTTGTTAGATGTCGAAGCCCGGCAACTGATGTTAGCGGAAGGCTCCGTTGCGCTGACGCCCCTGGAGTTCGGTGTCATGCGCTATTTGGTCGAACACCAGGGTAAGGCAGTGTCCCGTCGTGAGCTGTTGCAGCATGTCTGGGGTACCCGATATCAAGGAGGCAGCAATGTGGTTGATGCCATTGTACGCACCTTGCGCCGCAAACTTGGCAGCCAGTCTGCGCGGATAGAGACGTTGACTGGAGTGGGTTATCGGCTGAGATAATCGATTGTCGTCTATCAGGCAGTGGTTATCATACGTAGTTTCTCCTGGGAAAATATCACGGCTTGCTGGCCCCTTGGCGTTATCGGTCAATGACTCCTATGTTGGTGGAAAGACACGGGAGGAATAATAATGGATGCACTAGCGAGAAAACTGGGCCTCAAGACGGATCCCATCATTTTTTTCACGTCCGCAGGGATCATGATCCTTTTTCTTGTGGTGCTACTGATTGCGCCGGGCCCCATCGGGGCAGCCTTTGGTGCCGGGCGGGAATGGATTGTTACCAATCTTGGCTGGTTTTTTATTTTAGGGGTGACAAGTTGGGTAGCGTTTCTGCTGTGGGTGGCGCTTAGCCGGTTCGGGGCGATCCGCTTGGGGGGCAATGATGCAAAACCTGCCTACAATAATATCTCCTGGTTCACCATGCTGTTCGCAGGCGGCATCGGAACGGTGCTGATGTTCTGGGGCGTGGCCGAACCCATTTCCCACTTTTCTAATCCACCCAGGCCGGATGTTGTGCCTTTCTCTGTGGAAGCCGCCGACGATGCCATGAGTTTTTCGATCTACCATCTGGGGCTACATACCTGGGCGATTTTCACTATGCCCGGACTGGCTTTTGCTTACTTTATTTATCGCTATAATCTGCCGATGCGTTTTAGTTCAGTATTCTATCCGCTGTTAGGCGAGCGCATTTATGGCCCTCTCGGCAAATCTCTGGATGTCTTCGCCATACTTGGCACCCTGTTTGGCGTAGCGGTCTCTATCGGCCTGGGCACCCAACAGATCAATGCGGGGCTAACGGAGTTGTTTGGTATTCCAGATGCCGTTATCACCAAGGTGTTCATCATTGCCATGCTGACGGCTGTCGCTGTGGGATCGATTGTGGCGGGGCTGGATTCAGGCGTGAAACGGCTTTCTAATATCAATATCGCCATGGCCGTCGGCCTGTTGTTGTTTGTACTCTTTACCGGGTCGACCGTTTTCCTTTTGCGCGCTGTGGTCGAAACCTTTGGTCTCTACATAACGAACCTGCTGCCCATGGCTTTCTGGAATGACACGCTGGCAAGCTATTCCAGGGATGGCGGCGCCTGGGGGTGGCAGGGTAGCTGGACGGTATTCTATTGGGCCTGGACAGTGACGTGGTCGCCTTTCATCGGGATCTTTGTGGCGCGAATTTCACGCGGGCGCACAATCCGCGAATTCGTCCTTGGTGTGCTTTTTGCCCCCTCTATCTTTACACTGGTTTGGTTTGCAATTTTTGGTTGGTCGGCAATGGAGATCGACGGGATTGGGCCCGATGCTCGAGAAGCACTGGGAGAGCAGGCAGGTATCTTGTCTGCCGCCGTAGGTGAAAGCATCCCCCTCGCTATGTTCGCATTCTTCGAGAGCTTCCCGGCCGCTACGTTAATCCAGGGCTTGGCTGTTGTGATCGTTGCGATCTTCTTTGCCACGTCATCAGACTCTGCGTCCCTGGTTGTCGATATGCTGTGTACCGGCAGTGCGGATCCCGGACCATGGCATCAGCGTGTTTTCTGGGGTGTTTCGGAGGGTATGCTGGCAGCGATGCTGATTGTGCTTGCTGGCGAGGCCGGGCTTACTGCTTTGCAGGAGGTGATTACCGTTGTTGGCCTACCGATGTTCATTTTGGTGTTTGCAATGATGTTTGCGTTATACCGCGGCCTGTCCCAAGAAGATCTTAGCGAAGTGCAGGTGGGGCGCCCGCCCAGACGTGAGGAGTTAGCGCCGGATGAGTAGATGAACGCTTTCTAGTCTGCATAAATCCTCACTGCTATGTTCGTTAGCGCACGGTAAATGTGCGCTTTAAGGCTCATCATTAAAGCAAGAGAGGCAAAGGATATGCCTAAACAAGGATGTTGCGCGATGCGCTGCAAGGGAGGCAGCGTCCCTCCCTGAAATAAATTGTTCGGTTATAACTCATTCTTCGCCCCGCTCTTTGTCCTTTGGCAGCAGGGGTAGCTCTAATGCTGTCTTTTTGCGAGTGGATTGCTACCCCCAGCTTAGAACTAACCTGTACAAGGAGGTTATATGCCGACATCTTCAAATAGCCATGATCGTCTGACCAACTTGCAACAATTTGGGGCTGACCCCGGGTCGCTGCATGCGGACACCTATATACCGAAGAACTTCCCCAAGAATGGGCCGCTCGTCGTCGTGCTTCACGGCAGCACCCAGTCGGCGGAGGGTTATGACCGCGGGTCAGGTTGGTCGACTCTTGCCGATGAGAGCGGCATAGCACTGCTGTATCCAAAGCAAAGAAAAACCAATAACCCTATTAGCAGCTTCAACTGGTTCAAGTCTGGCGATAGCCGTCGAGGCGGCGGTGAACCACTCTCTATTCGTCATATGATCAAGCAGGTTGTTGATGATCACGCCATCGATTCCACGCGGGTGTTTGTCACCGGTATGTCTTCAGGTGGTGCCATGACATCGGTGATGCTGGCGACTTATCCAGAGGTGTTTGCAGGAGGTGCGATCATCGCTGGTCTTCCCTATCGTAGCGCGGACAACCTGATAGAGGCGATGGTTCGCATGAAGGGGTATGGCGGCCCATCGGACCACCGGCTTGACGCGCTTGTGCGTGGCGCTTCAACTTTCGACGGCCCTTGGCCAACAATTTCGGTCTGGCATGGGGGCAGCGATTCGACCGTTGATAACGCCAACGCCGATTCTATTGTTCGGCAGTGGCAGCAGATCCACAAAGTTGAAGGGCCACCGACACGGGTAGAGCAAGTGGCCGGTTTTCCCCGCCAGGTCTGGTGCAATGCGGATAGGCAGGAAGTGATCGAGGAGTACATCATCGAGGGGATGGGCCACGGAACGCCAATCATGGCCGGAGGCGACGAAGGCCTCGGAGAAGCAGATAAGTATATGCTGGAAGTCGGCATTTCGTCGACTCGGCATATAGCGCATTTTTGGGGGCTTACGGAGTAGGAGAGCGTTAGTCGGGTGTGCCTCCCCGCTACCGCTTTTTACCGCCGCCTCTAAACCCAAGCGCTATATCAGAACTATCACAAGAACAAACCCACCTCGTTAACTTTCCACACTGAGAAGCTCGCTCAGTTGCTGCTGAGAAAGGCGTCTATCAGCCATGTAGTAGAGTATGTCACCATCTTTGAGTGGGCGGTCGTTGGCGGGATTGAGCATATTACCTTCGCCGTCGCCACTGCTATTGGCGAGCCCCAGTACGGTGGCGTTATAAACCTTTTTTGCTTGCATAAATAGATCGCCAAAGGTGGCTCCGGCAGGCGGTTGGCTTAACCTGGTTTGATACTGGGTCGCGCCACGATCAACCGCGAGTAGTTCGTTAACGACCCGCGAAATTCCCGCATCAGAGGCTGAGCGTACCAGCATTTCCAACGCTAAGGCCTGGGTGCATTCGATGCCGGGCAAAGTGCGCCGTAACATCGCTGCGGTGTCGGGATTGGCGCAGTGGGCGACGATATGGGCGTTTTTTGCTTTAAGGCTGTAGGCACTCAGCGCGACAGTGGCCACTCGATCATCGCTGGTGTCGTAAATGATGATGCGGCTGGCGCTTTCGACACCCGCTCGCTTGAGAAGCTCGGCATTGGAGAAACTTTCCCCTTTAATAAACTTTAAATCCGCAGGGCGTGGGTTGCTCATCTCTTTGGTAACGCAGAGCACGACTTCATCCGGCAGGCCCTTATCGGCTTTAAGAATGTCCAAAATGCGCTCGGTAGTTTCGCCGTGCCAGCCAATGACAAGGGTGTGACCGGATAAGTGGCTGAAATCGCCTTTACCTTGCATCTGTAATCTCCAAAAATTTGAAAGTGTGACGGTGGCTTTCCCGATCAAGGCAGCGAACAGTGAAATGCCGCCTGGAATGAGATAGATCGTAGCGATCCACTTCCCGGCCACGGTTGTCGGGCTGAAATCACCGAAACCTACGGTGCTGGAGACGACCACATAAAAATAAACCCAGTCGGTAGCGGAGTCAGCCACCGTTTCGCCGACCAGTGAGAAAAGCACCCAGGTGGTGCCCATATGGGTGAGCACAATAAGAAGCAGAAATGTCCACGAAATTTGTAGCGTAGAGGCTTTAAGAACGCGGAGCAGTCGCTGAATAACAGGCATGGTGATCTCTTACGGTGATGGTGTGTCAGCCCAGTTTTTCGGCATGGGAATTGATTGATGATAAAAGAGTGACCCGGTTCCTTCGCTGTCGCTAGCCCTATCATCATCTTTAAAATAAAAATGTGCTGTTGAAACGAAACAATACGCGCCTGCTAGCGTACTCTTAATAAACAAAAGGGCCGCTATTCGCGACCCTTTCATATTTGCTAACTGGATTTATTAAGCAAAGTGTTTGGCAATCCAGGAAAATGCGCTATCGGTTAGCGATTTTTTACCGTGATGTTCTCGGTGCTGGCTCCATACCATGCCACCTGACACGACCACTAGGCTCATCAACATGCCAGCAAGGATAAGTTCATTCATGGCTTATCGTCCTCATCTGAGGTTTTATCACGCTCAACGTAACCATAGCCGAAAGACCCTACAAAGATCAAGATTATACCCAGCCCCACGCCGAGCCAAACGTTATCGGTATTCAGGCTGGGGTTAGTGACTACCCAGCCAGCAGTGAAGCAAGTAGCGACCACAATGACCCCAACGTTGCGAGTCGCCTCTAAAAACTGTTGACGAGTCGCTCGGGCGCCGATTCTACGGCGATGGGCCGAGGCCCTGCGTTCTTGTAAGCTTTTCGTTAGCCTGGCACGCAGGGCCTCTTGTGGGTCTTTACCGCCATGAGGTTCTTTCAAGCCATCACCTGCCATTAATCCAGCAAAATCAACGTGAAAACAATGTGGTATTAAAATCCTGCCTTATTCACTTGGGTGCCGCGTATGCAGTCACCGTAGACCATGGTGTCGCCAGCCTTCTCTGCCAGTTGGCGACAGTCTGCGGTTCTTGATGAAGTGGGGCCTGAACTGCAGCCTGCAAGTATAAAGGTAACCAGGCAAAGGGCGATGAGTGCTTTCATTGATGACTCCTTGTCAGCAAATAATCCATCCGACATTTAACCTTATAGGCATTGCATGTGTCGATGTAATGCGAGGGAACATCGTGCTTAACCTGAATGTCATAGCTGAAGTTTTATTTTTTAGGATAAGCATATGGAACGTGTATTTGCATGGGATCACCACCACAGTCAGATCGTTTACCGCATTCCCGGTCATCAGTATGAAGATGGCCGGGAAGATAGCGCTCTCTCTCCCGTATGGCTGCCCGCGGAGGAATCAGATTTACCCGAGGGGGTAGTGGTTGAGGATCTGCGCAAAGTATCCGTTAAGGAGTAGCCGCGGCGTGTTCTGAACTGCTGCTTTGCGCGCTATTCAACGCTTTCAAACAGGGTGTTTTCAGGCGCACAAAATAGATTGTGTTTGGCTAGCGATCGGCTAATATGCGGATGTTAGTCCCACCATCCCTGGATATGCCGCCATGTTAAAAGGTTTGATCGTCTGTTTTGCGGTATTGTTTGCGCAATTGGCGGTACTGCATGTGATTGATGCTCGTATCTATAATTCTCCTCAAGATGCGCGTCAAACGGCTGTGACCTCCGTTACGCCACATAAAGATGAAAAAGAAGACGAAGAAGAGGTGCAAAGCTAAGCTGTGGTTATCCTCGATCCGGTTTTTGAAGCCGGTGAAGCTATAACCTAGCCCTGCTAGCAACCCTTTGGCGGCGCTGGGCGTCGCCAAAGGGGCGGTTTGAACGATCAGTAAGTAGAACTTTTTTCATCTTTTGGTGTCCAAACGAAGTGCTTAACCAGCATAGACAACGCTTACAAAGCGGTTTTAACGTTGAATAACCATTGGTGAAGGGGAGTTCTCGATACAGACAAAGGCTTGCGTCTGGAACTCGGTAACGGCATGCTTGTCAGTTGTTGGAAATACCATTAGGGAGCATGAACACATGGCTTACAACGATTTACGTACGGCACGTCCTCAGTCGAGTGGCGTTGCCAATAGTGTTAGCACTAACAAGGTATTGCGTAACACCTACGCACTGCTGGCAATGACGCTGCTGTTCTCAGCAGTCACCGCGGGTGCTGCTGTAGCCCTCGGCATCCAACAGATGAACATCTTCGTGTTCTTCATTGGTGCCTACGGCTTAATGTTCCTGGTACATAAAACCGCAAATTCTGCGGCCGGCTTATTGGCAACGTTCGCCTTTACCGGCTTTATGGGGTTCACGCTTGGGCCGATTCTTTCTGCCTATCTGACTCTGCCTAATGGCGGTGCGTTGATTATGAACGCGTTGGCCATGACCGGTCTGACGTTTGTTGGTCTTTCCGCGGTCGCGTTGACCACCAAGAAAGACTTTAGCTTTTTGAGCAACTTCCTGATGGCTGGTGCCATCGTGTTGATTCTCGCTATGGTGGCTGGAATCTTCTTTAACATCCCGGCGCTTTCATTGATGGTGTCAGCTGGCTTTGTACTGTTTGCTTCAGCAGCCATTCTGTATCAAACCAGCGAGATCATTCATCGCGCAGGTGAAACGAACTACATTCTCGCTACGGTGACGCTCTACGTATCCATCTACAACCTGTTTGTTAGCCTGTTGTCGATTTTGGGTATTATGAGCAGCGATTGATCTAAGCAAGCGATAGACGATATGACAGGCCCTATTGCTAGGGCCTGTCTTTTTTTAGGGTAACTGTTACCAGGTATTATCATGATGCAGTACGGCTTATTGGTGATGGGGGCGCCGTATAGCAGTCCAGCACCGCACTCTGCATTGCGTTTTGCCCATGCCGTTCTAGCGCGAGGGCATCAGATTGCCGGTGTTTTTTTCTATCACGACGGCGTTCATAATGCATCATCGCTGATGGCTCCTCCCCAGGATGAACTCAACCTCAGAGAAGCCTGGATTGAACTGCATCAGCAGCATGCGATTCAGTTAGATGTCTGTATTGCCGCTGCGTTGCGACGAGGTTTGATGAGCGAATCGGAAGCACAGCGACATGGCAAGCAGGTCTTTAATGTAGCACCTCCTTTCGAGTTGACAGGGCTAGGGCAACTGCTTGAGCTACAGCAACGCGCTGATCGCCTGATTACCTTTGCTTAGAGGAGAGCCAATGGCGACACCTGATGCACTATTAGTGATAATTCGCCACGCGCCCCACAGCTCAAACTGGTTACGTGAAGGGTTAGATGCCGCACTGGTGGCGGCGGCCTTTGGACAACCCGTGCATTTGCTGTTTATGGGGCAGGGTATAATGGCACTGCTGAAAGAACAGGGCAGTGGTGCGCCGGGGCAAAAAGCCACGCTGCCCACCATTGATATGTTGGAAATGTATGATATTGACAAGCTTTGGGTGACCGAAGAAGCGCTGCAAGGGATGCATCTATCCGCCGATTCACTGGTAGAGGGCATCACCCTGATAGCGGATCAGGAAATACCAGGGCTGTTACAGCAGCACACCCAGATACTTAACTTTTAGGCCTAGTGAGAGAATTATGATCTTACACATCCTCACCAAAGCGCCTGATAGTATTGTCGCTACTCAAATGCAGCAAGCGATAGGGGGGCAGGATGCCGTGCTGCTGATCGAAGAAGCGGTAACAGCTGCCCTTGATCCCTCCTGGCAGGCATGGCAGCAGTGTCAGTCGCGCATATTCCTTCTATCGGAAGACCTTATAAGCCGCGGGCTTGCCAGCATTGCCACGGATAATGAGCTGCCCACGCTAGAGATGGATGGCTTTGTGGCGCTCACCGAGCAGTATGAAAAGACAGTTACCTGGTACTAAGATGTCTGACACGAAAATATACCGTTATCTTGATTCGCAAAAAAAATATCCGCTAGACCCAGAAGGATATCTCGTTAACCAGTCAGAGTGGGACGAATCTGTCGCTCATTTAATGGCTGAAGAAGAGGGGTTAACACTTACCGCTGAACACTGGGAAGTCATCGAAGTCGTGCGGGCATTTTATCAGCGTTACGAAATGGCTCCGGCGATGCGACCGCTTGTGAAAGCAACCAAAAACGCACTGGGTGAAGAGAAAGGGCGTTCCATTTACCTGATGCAGCTTTTCCCCGGCAGCCCGGCAAAGCGAATTGCCCGCTTGGCCGGTTTGCCGAAGCCTACCAACTGCCTATAACCCGTGTAAATGGCTCGCTGGTTCTCGAATAGCTTAGGCCACATCACCGCGCGTACAGACCGACAAAACAACGGCATCGTCTGGACTAGTGGATACCAGTGCATGGCCCATATCACTATCAAAATAGATGCTGTCGCCCTCAGCTAGCACTAATGGGGCGTAAAATTCGGTGTAGAGCATAATATCGCCATGCAGCACCATCAAAAACTCTTCGCCATCATGGCGTACCCACTGGTGATACTCGTCAAAGCTGCGTGCACGTACGATGGTTTTGAAGGGAATCATACGTTTTTGGGCGAGTTGATGGCCCAATAATTCGTGCTCGTACGTGGGCGTGGGGTGCAGTTGCCCTTTGCCTTTACGAGTTAGATCGCGCCGCCCCATGGTATAACGTTCCCGCTTGGGGGGCGTGAGCAATTGAGGCAAGTCGATGTTGAGCCCGGTAGTGAGTTTTTGCACCACGCTAAAGGTGGGGGAGACTTGATCGTTCTCAATTTTAGACAGCGTTGAGCGGGCCAGCCCAGTGCGCTGGCTAACCTCTTCCAACGTCCACTGATTAGCGAGACGAATTTGTTTGAGCCGCTCGCCTAAACGCAACGGCTCAACAAAGGGTTTGCTTCCCGATGCAATACGCAGCGCGGCATGCTCTTCAGTCGTAGCGGTCATAGGTCGTCACATTGGCTGCGTTGTCTAACGGTGCGTGTCTATAGGCGCGCGTAAACGAACATCATATCACAGCAAAGAAGCGGCTAAGAACGGCTGGCAGAAGCAAGAGCGCTGACGCTTGCTTAGGGCACTTCAGCAAACGGCAGCCCCAACAGCGCTTTTAGATGTGCCTCAACGCCACTTGCCAGCGACTTCGGGTTATAGCCGCCTTCAAGCACCGATACAATGCGATTATCGGCATACAGGGTGGCGATCTCCATGGCTAGATGGGTAATCCAGTAGAAGTCTTCATCCTCTAAACAGATATCCCCCATGGGGTCATCACGGTGAGCGTCGAAACCCGCGGAGAGCATCACCAAGTCAGGTTTAAAGGCGTGCAGGGCAGGTAGCCAGTGGTTTTCGATGATGCGCCGGAACTCTGGGCCATCGGTGCCCACTTCAAGCGGGGTATTCACAACGTTTTGCCACTCGCTGCGCAAATAACGCCAGGGGTAAAACGGATACTGGAAGCTGGTGCAGATCAGTATCTCAGGATCATTTTTAAAGATATCGATGGTGCCATTGCACTGGTGAACATCAAAATCCAGTATAGCGATACGCTTGGCACCATATTTGGCTCGCGCATGGGCCGCCCCCACGGCGATATTATTGTAAAAACAGAATCCCATCGCATCGCTGGCTTCCGCATGGTGGCCTGGTGGTCTAACCGCACAAAAAACGTTATCCGCCTGACGCTTAAATACCTGATCTACCCCACGAATAACCGCTCCCGCTGCAACCCGTGCGGCTTGTAAGCTGTCAGGATTCATCATGGTATCGCTATCTAGCGTAACGATGCCTTCGGTGGGCAAGCACTTCTCTAGGGAGCGCAAATGGCGCAAGGGGTGTACTCTGGCAAGAGACTCCTCGCAGGCTGCCTTGGCATCGGCCTGCATGGTTTGCTGTAATAACCCAACAAGCGATAGGCGAGCGCGAATAGCCTCCAGACGCTGAGGGCTTTCAGGATGCTCCGGCCCCATGTGGTGCAATGAGCAGTCTGGGTGGGTAAGGTAGGCGGTAATCATTCCAACGCTCCATTATCATTGATGCCACCTTAATCGCCTTCAGGGTCTGGGCGACAGTGTCAATAAGTCGTACAGCCGCGATTCATGTCAGGGGAGACGCATTTTGAGTACGCGCTTTTTACACCATTTTTTCGAACCTCGCACACTAGCGGTGTTTGGCGCCTCTGAAAAACCCGCGTCGTTGGGCGGTCTAGTGCTGAGAAATATTCAGGAGGGTGGCTTCAAAGGGCCGCTCTGGGCAGTCAATCTAAAAGGCTACTCTCAAGTCTTCGGTGTGCCGTGCGTCAGCCGCGTAAGCGAGCTACCCGAAGTGCCCGACTTAGCCGTGGTCTGCTCGCCGATTGAAGGTGTGCCTAGCCTGATTAAAAAGCTTGGGCAATACGGTGTCAAAGCGGCCCTGGTGCTCTCTGGCGGGGCTTACCTGGATCGAGATAAAGGCAATCAGGGTTCCATTCGCGAACGAATGTTGAGTGCGGCACGCGTCTCGGGTATTCGTGTACTCGGCCCCGAGTGCATGGGGCTAATTGTACCGGGCAAAAAGCTTAACGCCTCTTACGCCAGTCAGCCGGTGAAAGCGGGCCGCGTCGCTTACCTGGGCCAGTCCGGCATGCTGGCCAATGCGATGATTGATTGGGCCGCCGGGCGTGATGTGGGCTTTTCGCACTTGATAACCGTTGGCGACAGTGTCGATGTGCTATTGCCAGACCTGATCGATTACGTTAATCAATTCTCGCCCGCTCAGGCCATTATGCTGCACCTTGAGCGAATCAGCGACGCCCAGCACTTTATGACCGCCGTGCGTGATGCATCACGTAATCGTCTGGTACTGGCAATAAAAAGCGGCCGCACCCCAGAATCGGATATATCCGGCATGTCACCCACGCCTGGGATTGCTAACCGTGACGTGGTGTTTGATGCCGCTTTTGCTCGGGCAGGGGTGGTGCGGGTAAATGATTCCGATGAGCTGCTTGATGCGCTGGAAACCCTGTCGCGCATGAAACCCCTGAAGGGCGATCGTCTGGCCATTGTCTCTAACGGTTTAGGGCCCGCCATGCTGGCGATCGATAAGCTGATTAGCGCGGGCGGTAAATTGGCTGAATTTAGCGACGAAACCCAGGCAGCGCTGCACCGTAGCGAGGTCGATATGAGCAAGCCGGGCGAGAACCCGGTGGATCTGGGCGGCAACGCCTCGCCCGAGCGGTTTGTCCAAGCGCTGGAGATTGTCGCTGCTGACGCCAACGTGGATGCTGTACTGGTGGTGCACGCACCCACCCGGATGGCGCCATCGCTGGTGACTGCCCAGGCGCTGATCGATAACCGCAAGAAATTTCGCCGCAACCTGCTCACCAGCTGGATGGGCTTAAAAGAGGCGCTTAATGCGCGCTATATCTGTAATTTAGCCGGGATTCCAACCTATATTTCACCCGAAAAGGCCGTTAAGGCGTTTATGCATATGGTGATTTATCAGCGCGTTCAAGCGCTGCTGCAAGAGATCCCCCCCAGCCTGCCATTTTCCACCAGTCCAGAAATACGCGCCCAGTGCCGTACACTGATTAAGCAGGCAAAAGAGCAGGGCAGGCAAACCTTGACCCACTCTGAAACCGCCCAAGTGCTCGAGGCCTATGGTATCCCCACGGCACCCAGCGTGTATTTGGCCAACCCCGATGAGGCGCTTGCTCGCGCTGCAGAGATACCTGGCACCAAGGCGCTGAAAGTGGTTCATGAAGGCAACTGTCGTCCTTATCGCTACCGCAAGCACCCGCATAAAATTTCAGCAGGCTTGCTACAGGATTTGGATACGCCCGAACAGGTAGCGGAAGGCGTTCGCCAGCTAGGTGAAAAAGTCGCTGAAAAATTTCCCGAGTATGCGATCCGCGAGTACTGTTTACAGCCCATGCAGCGTGGCAAGCACTCGATGCAGATTTGCGCGGGCATTACCCGTGATCCGGTGTTCGGCCCACTTATCGTCTTTGGCATCGGTGGTTATAAGGTCAACGTGCTGGCTGACCGCCAGGTCGCGCTGCCGCCGCTCAATATGAGCCTGGCTGCCGATGTGGTAGGGAGAACCCACGCCGCCTCATTAATTCGTGAACACTCCGCCGACCCAGAGCGTGACATTCAGCATTTATGCCAAATGCTGGTCAAACTATCGCAAATGGCCTCCGATCTAAGCGATCTACGGGGTCTGGAAGTAAATCCTCTGCTGCTGAATCGTGACGGTATGGTCGCCGTCGATTTCGCCTTGGATCTTGGTTCGCCATCGCGCTTTGCGATCATGCCGTACCCTGAAGAGCTGCGTGAATGGGTGACGCTGAAAAACGGCTGGCAGGTCGAGGTAAGGCCTATTCGTGCCGAAGATGCCCATTTGATTACCACCTTCCATCGCCAGCTCTCAGAAGAGAGCATCCGTTTCCGCTATTTCCATAATAAGTCCAATTTAACCCAGCGCGACCTGTCGATCCTGTCGCATATCAATTACGACCGTCAGATGGCGTTTATCGCGGAATATTTAGGCGATGAGGGCAGCAAAGAGATGCTTGGGGTGGTGCGGGTATGGAATGACCCGGACAATATTCGTACCGAGTTCTCGGTCATTATTCGTGATGACCTTCAAGGGCTGGGCATTGGCAGCCTGCTAATGAAGAAGATGATCGATTACTGCACGAACATCGGCACTCTGGAAATGGTCGGCAAAATTATGGTCGATAACCATCCAATGCGGGCGCTAATGAAACACTTAGGCTTTAAATGCCGCTACAACATGGAGGAGCAAGTGATTGATGCCGTGCTGCGTCTCAACGAGCCCGAAAGTGAATGGCAGCGGCACCGCCTTGAGAGCCTACCGGATTAGGCATTTGAAAAGCTTTAAAAACGATAAGGCCTGCGTATAAAACACAGGCCTAAATTGTGAACTTGTTGCTGACGTTATGGCGCCATGCGGAAACGGCCCCATTCACCGCCGTCACGACGCTCAAAGCGTAGGCGGTCATGTAGGCGACTAGGCTGACCCTGCCAAAACTCGATCATTTCCGGCGTGACACGATAGCCCCCCCAGTGGATCGGGCGGGGAATATCCTGGCCATCATAGGCTTGCTCAAAGCGCTTTTGGCGCTCTTCGATCCAGTTACGGTCGGGAATCACTACACTTTGAGTCGCAATCCATGCGCCCAATTGGCTACCCCGAGGTCGGCTGGCAAAGTACTCATCAGACTCATCGGCTGAAACCTGCTCAACGGGGCCTTCTATGCGTACCTGCCGTGAAAGCGAAGGCCACCAGAAAGTCATGGCCGCGAAGGGCACATTGCTCAGCTCGCTCCCCTTATGGCTATGGTAATTGGTGTAAAAAACCATGCCGCGCTCATCAAATCCCTTTAACAGCACCACCCGCGCGTGAGGGCGGCCTTGGCTATCTACGGTGGCTAGTGTCATGGCGTTGCCATCTTTGCCCTCTTTTTCCAGGGCGAGGCTAAACCACTCATCGAATAGCACGAATGGATCGTCGGGTGTCTGGGACTCATCAAGCCTGCCGCCTTCATAATCACGCCTGATATCGGCTATGTTACGTGTCATCGAATACTTCTCCCTGGAGTTTCATCCATGTTCGCCGGTCTGTCTTTAAAGCTCAAGTGACCGACATCAATGGATGTTTAATGCGTTGACTCACTGCTTATATTTTCGGCGGTGTTGCGACTAACCGTTACGACTGACGATTGCGGCTAACTGTCTCGCATTCTATGAGAAAGGCTCAATTAATGCGAAGCTATCTCACCACTGGGGGCTCATCACTGCTGAGAGAGGACATGTTATGCGCGACAAGGTAGCGATTGAGGTATGGGATGGCTGGCTTCGCCTGTTTCACTGGGGGTTAGTGGCGGCGGTGTTGATTTCATTTTATACCACCAAGACTAGCGGAGCGCCTTTCCTATTTCCAATTGAAGTGCATGCCCAAGCGGGCTACCTCATAATCGGATTACTCGTTTTCCGATGGCTGTGGGGCCTACTGGGGAGCGTGTATGCGAGATTTAAAACGTTTTTATATCCACCCGTTGAAACAGTTGCTTATTCCCAATTGCTGCTAAAGCGTCGGCCCGGCGCTTATGCCAGCCATAATCCGCTAGGCGGGTGGATGGTACTGCTGATGCTGCTTTCGCTTAGTTTCCAAGCCGTGAGTGGCCTGTTTTTAAGTGACGATATCTTTTTTCAGGCGCCGCTCTATGGCGTATTTGGCGATGGGGTAGGTGGCCAGCTTAGAACCCTGCATCAACTCAATAGTGATCTACTCATCATTCTAATCGGTCTGCACCTGGCTGGCTTGATCGCACATCGGCTGCTAGGTGAACCGCTAGTAGCAGCAATGCTGGTAGGTACCAAGCGCTTTCGCCAGCAGCCAGTCGATGCGCGTAACGAACCGTATAATGTTGCCACGCTGCGTTTACGTGCCATCGGCAGTTTATTTATTGCTGCTGGCGTCGTCCTATGGCTGTGGTTTTAAAGCACTTGTTTTTATTGCCTCGTTTTCTGTTGACGCAACTGTCGACTGCGAAAGCGCGCATAGCCCATGCAGCCAGCAAAAAGCACCAGCGCGACAACCGCCTCTAGAATTCCGCGCAGACCTTGCCCAGGCAGGGTTATTAACATCACACCTTGGGTGAAGTAGAGCAGGCTAACAAAAGCGAGCCATGCGTGCCCGCGTGCGCGTTTACCAATGATAGAGGGTAAAAACAGCACCAGGGGAAGCACGAACGCGACCACGGGGCGCCAATTAAATTCGTCGCCTTGAAGTACAAGTCCACGGTAAACAACCAGTAGCAGCAGTATGGCAAAGCTGGCTAATACCACCTGTCGGCTTCGAAGGGTCAGTTTATCAAGCCCATGGCGTGCTTCTACATCCTCCAGCCACTGCCTCATAATGCCTCCTGACGCATGGCGTGCAGCGCTAGAGCGAGTCGTGCCAGTCGTTTGCCCTGAGCAACACACAGCGCGCGTTCGTGCTCATCGACAGAACGGTCACTACGCGTTCCTGCTAAGTGGCTTGCACCATAGGGCGTGCCACCTGTACGCGTTTCCAGCAAGGTGGTTTCACTGTAAGGAACCCCTGCGTAGACCATGCCATGATGCAGTAGTGGCACCAGCATAGTGAGCAGGGTGCTCTCTTGCCCACCGTGGAGGCTGGAGGTCGAAGTGAAGGCACTGGCGGGTTTGTCGATCAAGGCACCGTTCATCCACAAGCTGCTGGTGGAGTCGATAAAATACTTAAGCGGAGCGGCCATGTTGCCAAACCGAGTGGGGCTACCCAGTGCTAACGCGCTGCAGTTGCGCAGGTCGTCTAGCTCAACGTACACCGCGCCCTCTGCAGGAATTTCTGGCTCTACGGCTTCACAGGTCGTTGAAACCGGCGCCACTGTGCGTAAACGCGCTTGAATACCTGGCACGCTTTCTACACCAGCCGCAACCTGCTGCGCCATGGTGGCGGTCGCGCCAGAGCGCGAGTAGTACAGAACCAAAACGTACGGTGTCATTTCACTCATCACTATTCCTGAATGGGTTCATAAAAGCTGTCCTGGCAATGGGGTTTTGCATGAGGGTTTTGCAAAATAGGGCACAGCGTGGTGTCTATGGTATCAGAGCGAACGGGAAGTCCGCGTGCTGCACAAACGTATTTTGTTGCTCAGGTAAACGCAGGTAGACCCAGGCCCGGGTACCATCGTCGAGGGTTATTGTCCTGCGCTCGTAACGAACCCCCAGGCGTTCGTAGCGATCAAGGCGAGACAGCTCGTCGGCATCCACTCGTAACAGTAGGCCCTTAACGTTGCTCCCTGGATGAGGTGAAAGGTCGAGGCCGTTGCGTTGGTACCCCTCTAGCACCGCATCTTTAGGGGCGCCGAAACTTCCCATGACCACTAAGCGAACGGGGGCATAGCGTAGCGTGCCATAAACAAAGACCTGATGGGTGCGCTGTTCGATAGTAGGAAGATCGTCAGGTCGGTCATAAAACCACGGGCTCAGCATGGTTAACCAGAGCCACCCGGCTAGGCTAAGCAGCCCCACACCACTTAAAATCAAAAGGCGTTTTAGCCAAACCATTTTAATCACACCAGGGCGCCTCGCAATGTAGGATGAGAATATGAATGGGGCGATAAAAAAACGGACGTTTAGCTTGTCGCTACAGGCAGAGGATGACAAGTTCTATGTTATCGACTGTATGAATCTGCTTAAGCAAACTACCCAGGTTTGCTAGGCTATGTTGGTAAAGCCTGCATGTAAAATAGGTGCTCATTAGAACCTGCCGTAGGAGCCTGCAATGAATCAGCCGCTTCGTGATGATCTGGATTTTCGTGCTCTTGTAGGTGATGTGAAACCTTTGCCACCGAGAAATCGTGCTGACCCAGGCGCTAATCGCAAAAGCCCCTCAGAATCCCAGTTGGCTCGGCGGGAGTGGGCAGAGGAAGAGATGGGGGCACGCAACTTTCTGTCCGACGACTTTGTCGATCTGCTGCCCCCCTTTGATCCCATGGAGTATCGCCGCGAGGGCATTCAGCAGGGTGTAGTCGATAAATTAAAGCACGGGGGCTATAGCGTTCAGTCGCAGCTCCACTTGCTTCGGCGCCCATTAACAGAGTGTCGCCGTATGCTGTTTCCCTTTATTCAAGAAGCCTACGCCCACGACTTACGCTCCGTTATGATCGTGCATGGCCGCGGGCGAGAGATTGATAGCCCCGCCAACGTACTGCGTTCATACTTGGCCAAGTGGCTATGCCAGTTTGAGGAAGTGCAGGCGTACGTCTCCGCACAGCCTTCGGAAGGTGGGTTGGGCGCGACCTGGGTAATGCTACGTAAAAGCGATCGCGCCAAAGCCAATAACCGCGAGCGCCAGCAGAAGCGGCGAGGGTGACGGTTTAATAATAGAGCCAGTCACAAATAAAAAGGGCAGCCGAATGAACTGCACCCCAAAAGTTGGACGCTCATCCAACGATTGGGGTGTTTTTCATGACGAAACATAATGAAGCGTTCAAGTTACTAGTAGTGCAACGCTACGCAGAAGGACAGCAGGGTTACAAGAGTCTGGCCAGACAGTACGGTCTTGGCCCTACAACCGTCAGGCGTTGGGTTAAACACTTTGAACAGCATGGTCTAAGTGGCTTGCAGAAAAAGTTCACCCACTACAGCGCTGAGTTCAAATTAGCGGTGTTGCAACAGATGAGGCAAGAGGAGCTATCAGCCTTACAAGCGACGACTCTGTTCGATATTCGAGGTGGTACGAGCGTCGTACGGCAGTGGGAAA